>CABXRK010000005.1 GCA_902514625.1 uncultured Bacteroidota bacterium | reverse complement strand
ATAGGTGATTGTATCTCCAAGATCCGCCTCTCCATTACCGTTATTATCGGTAACTGAAGAGGTCTTTGTTACTTCAATTGAAGGTGAATTAGTTATAGAAACAACTGTTGGGTCGTTTGAGGTATTTCCATCAGTATCATCTCCATTGTCTGAAACATCTGAAACATCATTGCTGTTACCTGGACTGCTTCCAGTTGAAGAAACTGTATTAGAAATACTTCCACTATCTACAGCCTGTTGATTAATTATAATTGTTGCACTATAAGTAGCCGTTTCATTTACAGTTAAAGTTCCCTGTGCTGAGCTGGCACTGGAGGAAATAAATGTAGGAGTTGCTATTAAACTCAGAGGAGATCCATTGCCATCTTTAACAATATCTGATATAGAGACCCCTGTAATAATTACATTACCTTTATTTTGAACAGTAATATTATAAACAATGGCATCCCCTAAATCAATTAAATTGTTACTGTTATTATCTGTAATAGTAGATGTTTTTGTAACCTCAAGAACTGGAAGTAAAGAAATTCCGACAATAGTTTGATCATCAACAGTATTACCATCTGTATCATCTGCATCATCACTAACATCGGTAACATCGTTGGTGTTTCCAGGAGAACTTCCGGTTACGGTAACAGAATTTTTAATTCCTCCAGTCTCAGCAGCAGACTGTTGAATTACATAAGCTGCAGAATAAGTAACAATTTCTGCAGGTTTAATTGTCCCTGTAGTTGAGGATTGAGTTGCTGAAACAAAACTAGGTCCATTAGAAAGCGCTAACACACCTCCATTATTATCAGTTAAAGTATCAGAAACAGTAAGGGAAGTTAAAGAGGCTGTTCCAGTATTAACTATTTTAATCACATAATTAATTGTATCTCCAGCACCGGTAATACCATCTCCATTATCAAATACCGAGGATACTTTAGTTACATTAATACTTCCCCCAGAAGTAACTTGAACTTCAGTGACATCATCAGTAGTATTACCATCTGTATCATCACCATCATCAGAAGTATCTGTAACATTATTACTATTTCCAGGACTGCTAGCTGTAGCAAGCACTGAGTTCTTAACACTTCCAGCATTAATAGCTTGAGTGTTAATGGTAAAAAAAGCATGATACGTTGCCGTCTCTTGTAATTTTAAATTTCCAACAGTAGAGGATTGTGTTGCTGAAACAAAATACGGTCCATTTGTTAGAGAGAGGCTAGAATCAGTTTTATCTACTAATGTATCTACAAAGGTTAAACTAGAAAGATTTGTGTTTCCGGTATTCTCTATTATTATAATAAACTTAATTGAATCTCCTACATCAGTAGTGGAATTTCCATTATCATCATTTAAGATAGCTGTTTTGGTAACCTCTATACCTGGAGTAGGTTCCATAGTTGTCTCCGTTGGGTCATCAGTAGTATTTCCATCAGTATCATCACCATCATCAGAGGTGTCACTAACATTCCCTGTTTGACCTCCCGCATTTGCAGTAACGGTAGCAGTATTACTTATTTTTTCAGCAGCAAAAGCAGTGGCATTAATTGTAAATAGACCTATATAGGTAGCATATTCCCCTACTTTTAAAGTCCCAACGTCAGAGCCATTACTTGTAAAAATTCTTGCCGGAGGGGCATTTAAAGAAAGTTGCGCGCCCAGTGAAGTGGTTATTACATCAGCGAAAGAAATTCCAGTAATGGCAGTATTTCCAGTATTTGATACATTTATCGTATAAGTTATTATATCTCCTAAATCAACTTTAGTATTAGAATTAGTATCAGCAACCGTAGCTATTTTAGTAACTTCTATAGAAGGAACAGAAGTGATCTCTGTAAAAGTTACATCATCAGTAGTGTTTCCATCAGTATCATCACCATCATCTGAAGTATCACTTACAGAAGAAGATCTAACAGAAGTAGCAGAAACAATAAGTGTATTAGAAACACCACCGGAATTTACTGCATCTTGGGATATATTAAAATAGCCATCCATAGTAATAGTATCACCTGAATTTAATATCTGAACATTATCTTGAAGTTGAGAGGTATTTCTTATGGGTTTACTATCATATGTATGAATGTATGGTGTTGCCTTATCAAGTTTTTCTAATTGAGCACCCCAAAAAATATTATTTTGAGATTGCACTGGAGGGTGGAATCCTACTCTTCCTGCTCCTCCAGAACCAGTCTTAAAAGTGTAAGTATATCTTTTCCATTGATTGGTTAGATAATAAGGCGCTGATTTATAAGAGTCATCAACTTCAGCAGCATCAAATGAACCTGTACCATCCCAAACCACAAAATGCATAGGATCATTAAATGGACCTGTTGTTGCTTTAGCATAAATAGATATTGTATAGTCAGTATTGGCATCAAAAGTTATATCCTGATAAACAAATGAGGTATCCGATGATGACCATAATCTTGAAGCTCTCATTCCGTTTGAAGCAGATGCATTTCCCGCCTGGGAGGTTGTTCCGAATCCAGTATTAGGGAAAACTGTTTGAAGGTCTGCGTTAAATGTACTTCCTGACGGCGACCCATAATAATATGGTATTCCTTTTGGAATATCTAAACATTCAGCCTGAGAACAATTTCGATCTCCTCCTGAAGGAGTTCCATTATCATCCCAAACATTATCGGTATCATCAATGGCATTTGATCTACCAAATAAGTTTTGGCCTTCCGGAATTGTAAGAATTGTATTTGTCACAGTAGATCCACTGAAATCCAATAAGTTATCAACAAAAGTTAAAGTATTAATTGATGTGTTTCCTTTGTTGTTAATAGTAAATGTATAGTGTATTTGATCTCCTAAATTGGTTATTCCATCTTGATTAAGATCATTAACTATAGCTGTTTTAGTAACCTCTAAATCTAAAACTTCAGGGATAGGAATAACAAGGGGATCATCCACAGTATTACCATCAGTATCATCACCATCATCAGAGGTGTCGGTTACATTATTTGTAAACCCATAAGTGCTTCCTGCAACATATAATGAATTAGAAACCAGACCACTATTTACAGTCTGCTGAGGAAGAACATATGTTCCTGTATAAGATGCTATCTCTGAAAGCTCTATCGTTCCTGAAGTTGACCCTAGAGAGGCTGAAACAAAAGTAGGCCCGGTTGACAAAGAAATAGAATTCCCATAACCATCTATCATTGTATCGGTAAGGGTTATTCCTTCAATTTTTAAATTACCTGTATTGCTAACAACATAGGTATAAGTAATCGTATCGCCAGGCCCTAATAAACCATCTCCATCATCTATAGTTTTAGTCCCTGTTTTTGTTACTTCAAAGCTAGCTACGGGAGAGAGATCAACTCTAGTCTCATCATCAACAGTATTGCCATCAGTGTCATCTCCATCATCAGAGGTATCACTGACATTATTGGTCTGACCAAAAGTGCTTCCAGTTACAGAGACTGTATTGCTAATAAACGCCGTGCCTCCTGATGCTGCACCAATAGTATATGTAGCTGTATAAGTCTCGGTTTCAAAAGGCCTTAAAATTTTTGGTACAATAGCGGCTCCTGGAAGAAAAACACTATTACCTCCCATTCCAGCATGGTTAGAACAATAATAAAATAAAGCTGGAGTAGTATCCGTAATTTTTATTTCTGTATATGCCCCTGCATTACCAGGAGTGCCAGTTTCAGTAACATTAGTAGTGTATGCAGAGCCTCCACCGTTAGTTCCATCATCGACAGTGCTTAACTTTAATAGATGGCCTGAATTGGAAGCCTCACTTTGAAAAAACCTATAGGTATAACCTCTTTGAAAAACAACATCTTTAGCCTCGATTCCATTTAAGAAATACTTATTACCTCCACCACTACCAGCAGCCACAGTGACTTGAATCTCTTTAATTGTTGGGCTAAAAGTTTTTGAGGTATACGTTGGTCCGACTAAAGAACTTGTTAAATTTGTCCCTTCTCCATCTATCAAATACTCATTAAAAGTAGGTGTGCTAATGGTAACATTCCCTTTATTCTCAACAGTTATCGTGTATACAATTATATCTCCAGCATCATTTAAACTATTTGCATTAACATCAGAAACAGTAGCAGTTTTTGTCACCTCCATTAAAGGGCTATTATCTAACACCGTATTGGAAGGATCTTTATTGTCAGATGTATCTACCCAAAACCACCCTCCTGAGGGTTCAGAATAACTACAAGAAAACTCATCTTGTTTTAAACCAATCCAGGATGACTGTGCGGAATCTGAAGGATTTGTTAAATTATTCTTCATTGAAGTAATGTAATTTAATTCAGCTGTTGAATTAATCACAAGCAAATAACCTCCCGAGGCTTTCGCTTTTATTTTTGCACCCTCCCATGTTAATTCACCTGGATAGTAATAATACCCATGACCACCATAAGAACCCCCAAAGACATACCCTGTTGGTGTTACACTAGCTGAATTCATCTCTAAAATATGTTCAGCAGACACATTAGGCATGGAAATTATTTTACCATCATTTCTGTATAAACCCGCATATTCATAACCACTTGTAGAGGATGGATGGCTAGAAGTCCAATAAGAACTTACATAATCTCCTGCACCACAAGACCTGTCATCTGATGTATCCGTGACTGTTACACTTGATATTGATACAGCCGTTGATGAGACAATATTAGAGATAAGTCCCGTATCAACATCTTGTTGCGTAATCGTATAAGAAGCAGTGTAGGTTAATTCTTCATTAATATTAATTGTAGTTGTTGCAGCAACTGTTGTTACGCTAACTTGCCCTGATTTAGATAAAGGGGTCCCATCTGCCCAATACCACCCTCCTCTAGGATGAGCATAGTCCGAAGCACTATGATCCTGCTCAAGACCTATCCAATAATACGCGTTATAAATAGTTGCCAAATCCGCTCTTTTTCCTTTGATAAACTGAAATTCAGCATCATTATTTATTATAAGTATTGTACTATAAGCTGTTGTTGAATTTGATTTAGCAGTGGCATAATCTGCTGTGCTTCCTGAGGCATAATAATAATGACCATTGTGAAATCCAAAATAAACATAGCCACTCCCAGCATTAAATGTTGTGGTTGCAATGGAAGACTCAACTATATATCTTATTGATTGATTATAATTATATTCATCCCAAAACCCTTCATTCCCTATTGAATTAACCCTAAATTGGGCATATCTTCTATTTGTAGAGCTTGAATTTGGCTCACTTGAATTACCCCAATAATCATTAGTATTCAAATCAGAACCCTTAATGAATTTATTTGTCTGAACATATGTAGGGGTAGAATTTAAAGATAGCGTGCTACTTGATGCATCAGAAAGAATATCTTCAATTACTAATTGATTTAGATTAACCGTTCCAGTATTTTTTACCTTTATTGTATATTCAACAATATCTTCTACCCCATTTATAGTATCCCCGTTATCAGTTACAGACGCTGTTTTGGTAACCTCAAAAGCAACAACTTTATCAACATTTAAAACAGTGGGGTCATCAACAGTATTTCCATCGGTATCGTCCCCATCATCAGAGGTGTCTGAGGCTCCAGAAGAAGCATCGCTTATTATAGCCGTATTGGACAATCCCCCAGCATCATAATCAGCCTGGGTGATGGTATATTTATATTGAAAAGTTGCTTCTTCACCATTACCAATTCCAGTAAACTCAGCAATTTTTGGTGTGGATACTAAATTACCATCTGAATTAACCCATCCCTTTTCAGGTTCCTCATAATCATCTCTGGAAGTGTCTTGATAAACTCCAATGTAATGCCATTGATTTGACCGAACAGCGTTTACTTGTGTGCCTATATAATCCCACTCACTTTTAGTGTTAGGAGAAAAAAGATACCCTCCCGCCGTCTCTGCCTGATTTTTAGAATTGGTATAATTTTGAGTGCCATCATCCTGAAAATAAGTGTGCCCATTTAATTCTCCTAAATAATTTTCATAACCTGAAGGTGTTGGAGAGACAACGCTACTAAACTCAACTATATGACGATAATTACTGCTCCCTTGATCATCCTGGGAATATGGATTAGTTGAAGAATACATTATAGCATAATCATACGGACTTCCACTATTAGGTTCCCCACTATTCCACTTTGTATAGTCTACTGTCTCATTTATTAAGTCGGGAGTCTCATTCGTATTACTCCAAGTATAAATATACCTCCCTGCTGTTGATCCTTTTTCTAATTGCATTCCCCAATACATCTGACCATAATTATCATTATAACCAAATGAAAAACCTACTCTTGAAGTTCCAGAAAGAGTTAAAGGGGTAGTGAAAGTAAAAGAATATCTTTGAAAATTAGCATTTACATCACCACTGTCATAATTATAACTAGGGACTATAGGGTCAGAATAAACAACATCATTTACATTGTGAGATGTCCCGTGCATATACATAAAATAAAAAGGATCATCATATCTGGAAACTGATCCAGAGTTACCTCGTGCTAACCAACCTGAAATTGTATAGGTTGTTCCAGGTTCAAGTGTAATGTCCTGAAAATAATAATTATTCTTTCTTACAGCTAAATCAGTAGTATTTGAATAGTTAGAATTCCCAGCCACCCTTCCACTCTCTAAATAACCCTCTCCTGATTGAATATCATCAGTGGGTGTAATTCCAAACCCTTCAGTAGTAAAAAAATCATCTACATCAGAGTAGTTTCTTCCAGAGGCGGTGCTGAAATAATATTTTAAATTTCCAGGATTCCAATTTTGCCAATGATAATTTTGATTGCTATGACCATTTTGATTCTTCCAGTAACTATTATTATTTACTCTTAAATAATTAGAATACTTAAAATAATTTTTAGACCCAGCAACTGTCATAGATGATATATTTGATGATTGAATAAGATCACCATCCAAGTTTGATAAAGTGTCTGTAACAGAAAGTGTTGAAAGAGCAACGTTTCCAGTATTTGAAACATTTAACGAATAAGTTATAATATCTCCCACATCAGTAATTCCATTTCCATTTTGATCTGATACGGAATAGGTTTTTGTCAACGACATACCTGCAGTATTATTTAAGGGTGTTTCAGTAGGATCATCCACAGTATTACCATCAGTATCATCGTTGTCATCGGAGGTTGCTGTTACCGTACCTGAAATACCACCAGGGGTAATATAAGAACCTATTAAATCAACACTATTCATTAATGTATTAGCCTGGTTAAGAACATCTTGAGTTAATGTTAATGTCGTGGTATAGGTTGCTACCGCTCCAATTGGCAAGTTTGTTGTTCGAGGATCAAAATATCCTAAATTTCCCGGTGGAGCAGCACTTATACTCGAATAAGTATAAATATAATAATCCGAAGGAGTGGAACCCTTCTCAAATTGCATCCCCCAAATATGTTGACCATAACCTTGATTGTATCCCGGAGAATACCCCACTCTAGATGTAGCTCCAATGGTTGCTCCCGTTGTAAAAGTATAAGAAACCCTATCAAAAGCATTGGTTCCCTGACTATAGTAACTCGAAGGAATAAACCCTTGAGAATTCTCTCTAGCATTTCCCGTACCGCTTGATCCTTGCCAAACAACAAAGTTAAATGGATCATCCCAATAAATTGAATTGCTACTGCTGGTTCCTCTAGATATCCAAGCAGAAATAGTATAAGTTGTATTGGGCTCAAGAGCAATATTTTGATACATATAACTGTTTAATTTACTTCCAATAGCACCATCATAACCATTGTAAACACGACTATTATACAATCTATTCTCACTGGGGGTATAATCATTTGAAGGTGTAGTTCCAAATCCTACAGTTGGAAAAAAAGCATTTACATCAGAATGGGAAGACCCAGAATTTGTATTGAAATAATAATCTATATTAGCAGGCGCATTGTTATAACTCTGAATTTGACCGCCCATACTTCCATTTCTATACCATCTACTACTATCATTATTGTGATTTAAATAGTTGGAATACCTAAAAAGGTTAGTAGCAACTGCAGATTCAGTAGTTGATGAAACAGAAGTAAAGTCAAGGGTAAGTGAGGAAATTGAAGCACCAGTCTCCGATCTTAAATTATCTGTAAGAGTGGTTAATTGTAATGGTAAAATACCAGTATTAGAAACGGTAATAGTATAAACTACCTCATCTCCAAGATCATTTAAAGAATTTCCATTATTATCAATTATATTATAAGTTTTAATTGCATCTAATCCTGGATAATAACAACCCACATCATAAGTGTCTTGTTGAAAATCCTTGACTGAATTACCATCAGAATCTGCTGGGGTAGTATAACCATCAGAGCCACTGGTAACCTTTCCATTTGCATTAACATTTGGAGGTGCTTGAGTTCCCAATAAACCATCGTTGTTGTCGTCTGTAAACCCAGCCTCTAACACATCCTTACATCCATCGTCATCAGCATCTAATTCGAAAGCATCAATATCTAAATCACCATCGGTATTTGTTGGTGAAGTTGTTTGGGTTGCATCATTAGCCCCGTTATAATCATTATCTGCAAATGAAGCATCATTAATATCTATTCTACCATCACCATTAGTATCATAAGCACCCACCCCTGCCTCATCGACATCATAAATACCATCATTATCAGAATCTAAATCTAATCCATTTATAATTCCATCTCCATCTATATCGGCAGTACATGTGACATTTGAAGTAAAAGAAATTGCGTCTAATTGTATTGATGAACTATTCCCTGCTGGGGAGAATGGAGAAAACAGTATAGCAACCTGAGTGGTCTGACTATCGGTTGTAAAAGTATAGCTGCCATTGCCCCAAGAAGCTCCCGGCGTTGTTGTTTGAGAGACTTGATAGGAAGTCTGCATGGATTGAACCTGAATTAAGGTGTTAGCCCCTGATCCAAAGTTTACATCCTTTCTTCCTCCTACTTTGTGATAATAACTAACCGTATAGGTTTGATTAGGATATACTGTCTCAAAAGCAACTACCCTATCAAAATTACTCCCTTGAGTATGACTGGTTTCATTCCAATATGACTTGTCGTTTCCAGCTCCTTGGTTAACTAATAACTCTAAATAGAACTGCCCTTGATAGGGGGAAAAAGTAACTCCATTGGCATTTTGACCCGTTGTCCATACATCTCCATCATTATTAGCCGCACTAAATGGGGGTAACTTAGCCTTATTAGGATAAGGGCTCACTAAATTATTGGTACTATTATAATCAGAACCTGTCGATATTGGGACTGAACCAGAATAATTCTGAAAATTATTTCCATTTAAACTAAAGCTTAAACACAATTCATATCGATCTAATATTCCATCATTATCATCATCTATATCAGTAGTATCAGGTTCACCATCATTATCAGAATCGGTTCCCAGTAATGTGAATGTGGGATCATCGGTTGTATTTCCATCTGCATCATTGCCGTTATCACTGACATCCTTTACATCTTTTTCAGACATATCAGGGTTTCGAGCAGAATTTCCTGTGAAGGTTATCGTGTTTTCAACACCACCAGAATCTACGTCTGTTTGGGTAATGATATAAGTGGCACTATAGGTAGCTGTTTCACCAACAATAAGATTTCCTACAGATGATGTTGCGGTTGCAGAAACAAATGCAGGCCCTGTTGACATTGACAAAGAAGTTCCTAGGGCATCTTTTAAGGTGTCAACAAAAGTTAAATTCTGCAAAACATCCGATGATGTGTTTGCTACAGTAATAGTATAGTTAATGGTATCTCCAACCCCTATCTCACCATTTCCATTATCAGTGACAGTGGCTGTTTTAGTAACCTCAAATGAAGGGAGAATTCCTAAATAAGATTTAGTAGGGTCATCAACAACATTTCCATCTGTATCATCACCATCATCAGAGGTATCACTTGCTAAGACTGTCTGAACACCTTCAGGAAATACATAGCTTGTCGCTACCACAGAATTTTTCACCCCACCACTGGAAATGTCTCCAGAAACTACTGTGTAGGTTGCTGTATAAGAAGCAGTTTCTCCAGACACCAAACTGCCTCTTGATGAAGAAGCAGTGGAAGAGACAAAGGCAATTCTGTTACTCCAAGCATAAGGGTCTAATTGTCTTGCGGCTCCATCAAAATCTGTTAAAGTATCAGTGAGATAAATACTATTTTGAGTGACATTACCAGTATTTTTTACAGTAATTGTATAAACTACCTTATCTCCAACAGAGATAAGACCATCTCCATCATTGTCTTTATTCGTAAAGGTCTTTGTTGCTTCTAAAGTAGCATCAGCGGAAATTAATGTTTCTGTTTTATCATCTACGGTATTCCCATCTCCATCAATACCATCATCTGAAACATCATTAACAAATTGAGTTCCAGTTAAATTACTCGCTGTTACTAGCACAGAATTTTTCACCCCACCATTATCCACTGCGGATTGTGAAATGGTATAGCTGGCAGTATAGGTTCTGGTAGCACCTGGAGATAAGCTTCCTGTTGCTGTAGTAGTTGGATTATTTGCAAGACTTAAACTATTCCCCGCTGCATCTTGGAGAGTATCAGCTAAAGTAAAAGAAGCTAGTGAAGAAGTTCCTGAATTAACTATTGATATAGTATACACAATAGTATCTCCAACTCCAGTCTCCCCATCTAAATCATTATCTACTACAACTGCCGTTTTAGTTACATCCATTATTAAGGTGGGAGACAAAATGTTTTGTGTTGCATCATCAGTAGTATTTCCATCGGTATCGTCCCCATCATCAGAGGTATCGGTGACAGTAGTAGAGAAAATCGAACCAGATACATAAACAGAATTGCTAAGACCTCCCATATCCATAGCTGCTTGATTTATTGTATAAGTAGCTAAATATGTAGCAGCTTCACCAAAAAGTAAACTATTAGAATCGGAGCCTTTAGTAGCACTTAAAAAAGTTAGTGGATTAGTAAGGGATAAAGTATTACTTGCCATATCGGTTAGGGTATCGGTAGCAGTTACTGAATCCAATGTAACATTACCGGTGTTTGACACAATAAGCGTATATGCTACTTTATCTCCAATGCCAGTAACTCCATCTCCATTATCAATAATTACAGAAGTTTTCATTGCTTCAATTCCTGGCAGTGTAGTTACCGGGCTTTCCGTATAATCACTAGTGATATCTCCATCAGTATCGTTATTATCATCAGAGATATCTGAAGTTGAAGCATTTGCAGGAGTTGTAGCGGTTACGGTTGCAGAATTTTTTATTCCACCATTATTGATATCATCCTGAGTTAGGATATAGTTTGCAACATAAGTTGCAGTTTCATTTGGTTTTAATATTCCAAAAGATGAAGATTGATCCGCACTTTGAAAATTAGGCCCTGTAGCAAGACTCCTAGTTGCAGTTTCACTTATTAATCTAAGATCATCAGCCATTGTGACATTATCCAAGGTAACATTACCTTTATTTTGAACAGTAATCGTGTAATTAATTCTATCTCCAGGTGTTAAAGTTCCAGTGCCGTCGTTATCAGTATAAGTCCAGGTTTTTACAGCTTCAATATTAGGATTCTCAAGTATTACCACATCAGTTGGATCATTCAAAACATTTCCATCATCATCGATACCATCATCACCAACATCATTAACTGTTGTTGAATCTGGTCCTTGCGCTGATCCAGTAACAACATTTCTAAATCCATTATTATCAACCGCAACTTGATTTATTGTAAAAGAAGCTTGATAGGTAGCAACCTCACCAATTAAAAGAGATCCTGCACTTGAGCCAAGTGTAGCACTTCTAAAAACTGGAGCTGCTGCCAAAGACAAGGACGATGATAATAATATTCCCTGAATATTATCTGATAAAGAAACATTTGTCAAACTAACATTTCCTGTGTTTGCAATTGTGATAGTATAAACAGCAACATCATTTTTAGCTACAACTGAACCAGCTTTATTAACAACAACTGTTTTAGTAACTTCTATTGCAGGCTGCTGAACAACCCCAACAAAAGTCTCATCCGTAGAGGTATTCCCATCTAAATCATTTCCATCATCACTAATATCATTAACATTAGTACTTCCATCAACGGTAGTAGCACTTGCCGTAACTGAGTTAAAAACGGTAGATGATGCAACATCAGCAGAAACCACAGTATAACTTGCCGTATAAGTTGCAACCTCACCAGCTACAAGATTTCCAACAGAAGAGCCTAGTGATGCGCTATTAAATGTTGGTCCTGACGTTAGTGAAATAGTTGTGTTATCAGGCGCATCTCCTCTCTTAAAAGTATCGACTAAGGTCAAGGTTCCTACTGCGGTATTACCAATGTTTTCTACCTTAATAGTGAATACTACAGTATCTCCAACTCCAGGTAAATTATCTCCACTACTCTCAACTAAAACTCCTGTTTTAGTAACTTCTATGGCAGCGCTTGCAGCAAAATTTGTTACCGTGGAGTCGTTAACAGTATTTCCATCTAAATCATTTCCGTCATCACTTTGATCGCTTACATCATTAGTATTTCCCGGGCTACTTCCAAAAACAATAGCGGTGTTAGAAACAGATCCAGTCCCTACATTACCTGAAGTTATGGTATAGCTTGAGGTAAATGTGATCGACTGACCGGTAGCTAATGAGGCTCCGGAAGGCCCTTGAACACCAGCATTTAAAGATAATGCTCCTCCAACTCCATCTTTGATAGTTTCATTAACTGTAATATTTGAAAGTGCAATTTGACCTGTATTTCTTACTACTATTGTATAATTAATAACATCATCAGCTCCAAGTTCTCCATCACCATTATCAACAACTAAATAAGTTTTTTCTACATCTAAAGATTTAGTTAAAGTAAGAGGCGTTATAGTAGCATCATCGACTATATTTCCATCACTATTATCAGCATCTTTAGAAACATCAGTAACATTATTAGTCTGACCAGGACTACTAGCTGTAGCGAGAACTGTATTTGAAACACTGCCAGTATTTGCAGCATTTACTGTAACTAGATAAGATGCAGAATAGGTTGCGTATTCACCAACGGTTAGAGTCCCTTGAGCAGAGGAAGCACTATTGGAAACAAATGTAGGCCCACTAGTTAAAGAAAGATTTCCTCCACTACCATCTTTAAAAGTGTCTGTAAGAGACAACCCATGAAGAGTAACATTCCCATTATTTAATACTGTTATGGAATAATTAATCGTATCTCCAGGATCATTTGAGCCATTATTATTTGCATCGTTAACCGTGTAAACTTTAGTAACTTCAATAGACGGAGATGCAGTAATAGTTGTTTCGGTACAATCATCAACTGAGTTCCCATCAGAATCATCGCCATCATCAGCTACATCTGTAATTGTAGCCCCAGAGACAACACTTACAGCTGTTATGGTTAAACAGTTATTTAATCCTCCACTATCAACATCATCCTGATCAATAACATAAACAGCCTTATATTCAGCTGTTTCCCCGACTAAAAGATTTCCCTCTGTCGATCCTTGATCAGAAACAACAAATGGAGTACCAGGAGGGGTAACCCCAGGCTCGATTAAAACCAAAGAAATGTTGTAGTTGTTTTTAAGAACATCGGTTAAGTCAGCAGTGCTAAGGGTTTGATTACCAGTGTTTTTAACTTTAATAATATATTCCATTCTATCTCCAAGCCCTATAGCTCCATTCCCATCTAAATCAACATAATTTTCGGTTTTAGTACCTTCCACCCTTGCTATGGGCTGACCTACAGTAATAATATTTGGATCATTAGTGGTGTTTCCATCAGTATCATCTCCATCATCACCTAAATCTGAAGTAGGTGAACCTGCAAGGGTTTGAGCAGTTGAGGTAACAGCCAGACTAACTCCACCAGCTGAAACACCAGATGATATAAAAGTATAAGTAGCGGTATAAGTAGCAACTTCACCAACCATCAAGGTTCCTTCAGGTGAAGATGAACTTGCACTAAGAAATACAGGTGTAGAACTAAGAGCAAGAGCGGCTGAATTTAATCCGGTCAAGTTAGTTGTTACAGTGACTGTACTTAACTGAATGTTACCAGTGTTTTTAACTAAAATCTTAAATGTAATAACATCATTGAGACCAACTACAGCAGGACCACTATTAGTAGTTAAATTAGGGAAAGTAGTAACCTCAAGTTCAGGGTTTTGTGCAGTTAAAAAGTTAAAAGTAAAGAAAAGTATAAGGGGTAATAATGCTTTTAAACTTAGCGATAAATTTATTGGAAATTTTAAATATGTATTTTTAATTAACCTATACAACCCAAATAGATATTAAAAATTACTGAAAAACTCTTATAATGCTTCTTATACATAATAAATATAGATTAATAATCTGTTCATTATTAACAGGTTTTAGCATTTTATGAAAGTATTTATTAACATTAGTTAATAACTAATGTCAATTTGGAAAAGTTGAATATTATTAAAAATTTAATAAAATATGTATTGTTAAAAAGAAGTGAATTTTGTTTTTTTTGAAAAATTATTCATCAAAATATATTTATGTATTATTCCGGCTAAAATAATTATATTAGTAAATGGGCATTTTAAATAAAATCAAACTAATGAAGAATACTCTATTATTCATATTTTTAACTATATTTTTCACTTCTTGCTCATTTAACATTCCTTCTGAAGTTCAAATTGAATATGCCAGTTTACCTGAAAAAATAGACTATAATTATAATGTAAAACCTATTTTATCAGATAGATGTTACCAATGTCATGGTCCTGACGAAAAAACACGTAAAGCAGGGTTAAGATTAGATATTGAAGAAATTGCTTTTTCAAAATTAAAAAGTGGCAATAAAGCATTTTCTCCTGGAAGCCTCTACTCCAGTGAAGCTGCACATAGAATTTTAAGTAGTGCTGAAGGTGAATTAATGCCGCCTCCTGAATCAAAACTTAAACTTACTAATAGAGAAAAAGCTACTATTCTTAAATGGATTGAACAAGGGTCTACTTGGAAAGAGCATTGGTCTTTTGTTAAACCTAATATTTATAATATTCCTGAAGAAAATCTTAAAAATTCTAAAACAAATAACCCGATAGATTTTTTTATCGAAAAAAAACTTAAAGAATATAATCTAGTTTTTTCCCCTAAAGCCTCTAAAGAAAGACTACTCAGAAGGGTTACAATGGATCTTACAGGAATACCACCTACAATTCAAGAAATTAACTCCTTTATAAATGAAGATAGTGAAAATGCGTATGAGAAATTGGTAGATAGACTATTGTTATCTGAAGCTCATGCTGAAATGTTAACCCTAGACTGGATGGATTTATCTAGATATGCTGATTCTCATGGACTTCATGCAGATGGAGCCAGAACAATGTGGCCCTGGAGAGATTGGGTTATAAATTCATTTAAAAAAAATATGCCGTATGATCAATTTGTTACTTGGCAAATTGCCGGTGACTTACTTCCAAATTCCACTAGAGAGCAAAAATTAGCGACTGCATTTAATAGGAATTCACCAATGACCGCTGAAGGTGGCGCAATAGATGAAGAGTGGAGGCTTCATTATGTTTTCGATAGAACAGAAACATTAAGCACTGCTTTTTTAGGATTAACGGTAGCGTGTGCAAAATGTCATGACCACAAATTTGATCCAATCTCTCAAAAAGATTATTACCAATTAGCATCTTTTTTTAATAACATTAAAGAATTAGGAATGACAGGTGATGATGGTGATTTTGGTCCACTCTTGCTTTTACCTACTGAAGAAAAAGAAAAAGAAATTAAACAAATAACAACAAAGATTAGAGATAAAAAGAATGAAATTGATATCAAAAAAAATGAGTTGAAAGAATTTTACAGTTATGCTGAAAACCTTCGAAATAAAAATTCTAATGAAAAAACCATTTTTAAAAATCTAAAATCAAATTACTTAATAGGACATTATCCTTTTGATCTAATCAGAAAATCCCCTAACTCAAATAATTCAAAAAAATACATAATAGATAATAATTTATTATCCACATCTGAATCAAATGCAGAGGTTGTAGAAGGCATTAAAAATAAGGCCTTAAAATTTTCAACTGATATTGATTATTTAAATTTAGATAAAGTCCCGAATTTTGAGACAAATGATTCTTTTTCTGGTTCATTTTGGATAAATACTGATGATATAGATCCTGAAAAAACACAACATGTTCTAGGGACAAGTGGCCAAAAAAATGACTTCTGGAGGGGTTGGGATATATACTTAGATAATCAAAACTATATTAACATGAGACTTATTAATGTTTTACCAACTAATTTAATTCACGTGAAATCTGATTATGTTGTTAAAAAAGATAATTGGACTCATGTTGCTTTTTCATATGATGGCTCTTCTTCAGCAGAGGGTATCAATATTTTTATCAATGGCAAAGAAAGTAATCTTGAGGTTAAAATGGATAATCTATACAAATCAATACATCCTGTGCCAGTGGGAAAAAAATCTGAATCAGGATTCCCTCTAAATATCAGAAAAAAAGACAAAAGGCCATTAAGAGTAGGAAGATCTGGAATGTATCACTCAGGTGATAAAGGTTTATTTTCTGGAATAATTGATGATGTTTATCTTTTCTCAAAGGATTTAACCACTCTAGAATCATTTAGTATTTATAATTCGTACAATGTTTCAAATAAAAAATCTAATGAAAATATCATAAAAAATCATTGGGTAGAAACTGACTATAATGTTGTGAAAAATAAAAAGCAGTTGTCAATTTTAAGAAAAAAATGGTTGAAGATAATGGAACCTGTTATTGAAGTAATGGTTATGGAGGAAATGAAAGAACCTAGAGATAATTACCTTTTAAACAGAGGAAGTTATTTAGAGCCAGCTTATAAAGTTGGAATAGATGTACCAGAAAATTTACCAAAAATGGATTCATCATTACCAAAAAATAGACTTGGATTATCAAAGTGGCTGTTTTCAAATGAAAATCCTTTAACATCCAGGGTAACAGTAAACAGGTATTGGCAAATGATTTTTGGGTATGGCTTAGTAAGAACTCCAGAGGATTTTGGAGTTCAAGGCATGTTGCCTACTCATCCAGAACTTCTAGATTGGTTGTCACTTTATCTTATAAATAATAATTGGAACATTAAAAAATTAATTAAATTAATGGTAATGTCTCACACATATCAACAAAAATCTATCAGTTATGAGAAGCTAAATGAAATTGATCCAAATAACCTTTTACTTGCAAGAAGCAACACATACAAATTACCTGCAGAAATTATAAGAGATAATGCACTTGCCTCTAGTGGCCTTCTAGTTAGAGATTTAGGTGGTCCAAGTGTAAAACCTTATCAGCCTGACGGGTTGTGGATTGAAAAAAATAGCTTTTCTGCTGATCTATACAATTATAAAAAAAATTCAGGAGACAGCCTTTACAGAAGAGGCATGTATACTTTTATAAAAAGAACATCTCCTCCACCATCAATGATTGCTCTAGATGGAACTTCAAGGGAAGTATGTACAGTTAGAAGAGAAAAGACTAATACGCCATTGCAAGCTTTAGTTCTAATGAATGATCCCCAATTTTTTGAAGCATCAAGAATTTTGGCCGAAAGAATACAAAAAGAGGGAGGTAAAAGTTATTCTGATCAAATTAAATATGGATTTAGACTTGCGATTTCTAGAAATCCAAAAACTGAAGAATTAAATTTACTGACTAAACTTTATGAATCTCAATTAAAATTTTACAAATCGAATCCTAAGCTAACAAGCCAAATTCTTAAAGTCGGGGATAAAAAATTTGACAAATCATTAAACAAATACAAAACAGCTGCACTAACAATGGTTTCAAATACAATTTTAAATCACGATGAAACCTATTTAAAAAGATAAAATGAATTGTAATAATCATAAACATAATTATAAATTTTCTAGAAGAGACTTTCTAACTAAAACATCGTTAGGTATGGGCGCATTAACGCTTGGTTCTTTGATAAGTCCAACAGATTTATATGCTAAAAACACATATATTGACAAAAGGATACCTCACTTTCCTGCTAAAGTGAAAAGAGTAATTTATCTATTACAAAGTGGAGCTCCTTCTCAACTTGATTTATTTGACTATAAACCATTATTAAATAAATTAAATGGAACTGAACTTCCTGATAGCATAAGAGGAGGACAAAGACTCACGGGTATGAGTTCAGGTCAATCTAGTTTCCCTCTTGCAGGGTCAGTTTTTAAATTTAAAAAGCACGGTAAAAGTGGAGCTTGGATGAGTGAACTTATGCCATATACATCAAAAATTGTTGATGATTTATGTTTCATAAAATCCATGTATACTGAGGCAATAAATCACGATCCAGCTGTAACTTTCCTCCAAACTGGATCTGAACTTCCAGGTAGACCATCCATTGGCTCTTGGATTAGTTACGGACTGGGAAGTGACAATAAAAACTTGCCAGAGTTTGTTGTTCTAGTAACAAAAGATAAATTTGGTCAACCGTTATACTCTCGACTTTGGGGTAATGGATTTTTACCTTCAAAACACCAAGGTGTTCAATTTAGGTCTGGAAAAAATCCTGTTCTCTATTTAGATAATCCCCCTGGTGTTACAGCTGATCTAAGAAAAGAACAACTAGAATATTTGAAAAAACTTGAAAAAATTAATCATTCAGATGTTGGAGATCCAGAAATACTATCAAGAATGTCTCAATACGAGATGGCTTTTAGAATGCAATCATCAGTTCCTGAAGTTATGGATGTTTCAAAAGAACCAGATTATATCTATGATTTATATGGCAAAGAAAGTAGAAACCCTGGCACTTTTGCTGCTAATTGCCTGCTAGCTAGAAAATTAATAGAAAAGGATGTGAAATTTGTTCAACTATATCACCAAGGCTGGGATCAACATAATGATTTGCCTAATGCAATAAAAGTTCAGTGTAAAGATACTGATCAGCCTACAGCTGGTCTAATAACTGACTTAAAGCAAAGAGGACTACTGGAAGACACTTTAGTTATTTGGGGTGGTGAATTTGGAAGGGGAAGTTATTCACAAGGTACTTTAACTAAAGATAATTATGGAAGAGACCATCATCCAAAGTGTTTTACAATTTTCATGACCGGTGCTGGAATAAAAAAAGGGATAACTCTTGGATCGACTGATGATTTTGGTTATAACATTAAAGAAAGACCGGTTCATATTCATGATTTTCAAGCAACAATAATGCACCTTCTTGGAATAGATCATGAAAGATTAACATTTAAACATCAAGGGAGAAGATATCGTTTAACGGACGTACATGGAAACGTTGTAAAAGAAATTTTATCATGAAAAAAATGAATTTAAATTCGAGAAGAAACTTTTTAAAAAAAACTTCATTAATAACTACCTCTTCGTTAATCATTCCTAAAATGTCATTTGGAATTATAGATAAACATAGAGAGGAAAATGATTTTATTGGTCATGGTGATTTTAAATACAAATTAGATAAAAAATGGGGGATTCAAAATCCAAATGAATTCCCAGTTGATCATTGCCATGAAATGGTAATGGATAAAAAAAATAGAATTATAATGACCACCACTCATCCTAAAAATAATATATTAATCTATAACAAATCAGGAAAAATAGAAGACTCATGGAGTATTAATTATAATGGAGCTCATGGTTTAAATATTGTAGATGAAGGCGGGGAAGAATTTTTATTTATAACAGACCCTGATAATCATAAAGTTTGTAAAACGACTCTATCTGGAAAGAAAATATTAGAGTTTAATTACCCTAAAGAAATTAAAGACTACTTATCTTTCGAACAATTTAAACCTACAGAAACATGTATTTCTCCTAACGGAGATGTTTTTATTGCAGATGGGTATGGTAAAGATTTTATTATTAAATATGACTCAAAAGGAAATTATTTAACTCATTTTGGTGGTCATGGAGATGGTGATGATAAATTTGATTGTTGTCATGGGATAACGCTCGACCAAAGGGACTCAAAAAACCCTACTCTTTTAATTACTTCCAGATCTAAAAATGAATTTAAAAGATTTTCTCTTGAGGGCAAGCACATAGAGACAATTTCTCTTCCCGGATGTTGGATTTGTCGTCCCGTCATTAAAAATGAAAATTTGTTTTTTGCTGTAATAATAACTAATGATTGGAGTAAATATGATGGCATGTTAGCTATTCTTGATAAGAATAACAAGGTAGTTTCTCTGCCTGGCGGAAGTATGCCCGAATATGTGAAAGGGAAATTACTTCCACCAATTTCAGATAAAAAATCTTTTTTTAATCCTCATGACATTTGTATTGATAATGATGAAAATCTATATATTCCTCAATGGAATTCTGAAAAATCATACCCTATAAAACTAATTAGAATATAACTCTATGATTCTATTTGACATCTCTTCTTTTTTTGGGAGACTTCATCCTTTAATTGTTCATTTGCCTATTGGGTTTATTATAATTGAAATTATTCTAGAGTGGTATCTAAAGGTTAATAAAATATATATCAGCAATAAAATTCTAAGTTTTATATGGTTCTTAGCTTTTATAAGCTCAATTTTTGCTGTTTTTTTTGGTTGGCTATTAGCTTCTAATGGACACTATGCTGAAGATAATATATACCTCCATAGATGGTCGGGTATTCTTTTAGTTTTCTTTATTTTATTTATTTGGGGTCTTAAATCAAAGATGATTTATTTATTTAAATCACAAAATTCCTTTTTTAATTTCTTGATCATAATTATACTTTTAATTGTTAGTCACCAAGGAGGGAAAATCACTCATGGTGAAAATTATATTTTGGAATATTCACCAGAATTTATCAAAAAAAAATTCTATAATAATACTAATACTAAAATTTCATACAAAGACAAGGAACTTGATTCAATAGAGATTTTTAAGGAATTAATTTTGCCAATTTTCGAGCATAAATGTATTTCATGCCATAATAATGAAATTCAAATGGGTGAATTAAACATGACTACAGTAGCTAAGCTATTTAAAGGTGGCTCTTCGGGAAATGCTATAATTAATAAAAATGCTGAAAAAAGTATTCTATTTAATAGAATAACCCTTCCTCAAAACAATAATAAGTTTATGCCTCCTAATTCAAATCCTTTAACTTATGATGAAATTAATCTAATAAAATGGTGGCTTAATTCAGATATTAAAAGTAATAATCGTCTTTCCTCAGTTAAATTAGAAAAAACCGACAAATGGCTCTTAAATAAACTTTTTGAAATCGATACTAAGGAAAAACCATTCTATGATAAATTAAAAAATATTTCAAAATTAGATTATGAAAAATTAAAAAGATTAGATAATGTAAATTTTACTTGGAAAATACTTGCTGAAAATTATCCTTTAATTGAATTAAATTATATTGGAAATAATATTGAAGATACTAGTCTTAATGAAATTTTAAAATTCAATGAAAATATAATAGCACTAACCATTAAAGATTCTAATTTAAAAGATTCGCATTTAAAATTAATATCTAAACTTAAAAATCTAATGATTTTAAATATTCAAAACAATCCAATTACAGATAAAGGTGTAATTCATCTTGGATCCCTAAAAAACATAGAAAAATTAAACCTATATGGAACAAAAATATCAAATATATCTCTTAATATATTATCAAAAATTAAATCCTTAAAAACTATTTATCTCTGGCGAACTAAGGTGTCTATAGATAAAATAAATGAATTCAATAATAATAATTCTACAAAGGTTATACTGGGCGTTTAGATCTTTAAATAAATACAAAGTTTTTATTTATACGATTGCTATATATAAAGCATAAAAAAAGTCCGCATAAAAGCGGACTTTTTTATTAAACAAACATTAATTTATTGATCCCAGAAAATTTTAGTAGTCTGAGTATCACCCCCAATAGCACTAGCAGCAGCACTTCTGTTAGTTTCATTAAGGTTTTGTTCATTAATAGGATAAGTATATCTAGTAGGAATTGGATTTCCAGAAATTTCTGGTAAAGCTAATGGTATTTTACCATCAAATCTTCTCCAAACATTCCATCCTTCAAATCCACGATTATACAAACCAATCCAAGATTGAGTTGCAATTTTTTGCTTCCAATCTCCAGCAGCAGTAGCGTAAGCTACATCTGCTTTAGCCATATAAGCATCTTGAGCAGCAGTGTCGCCTCCCCAATATGCCATTGAAGCCCTAATTCCATTCTCATAATGTTGAGCTGCTGTACCTGCAAGAGTATAACCTCTCTCTACAGCTTCTGCCTGAAGGAATGAAACTTCAACGAAGTCCAAAATAGTACCTTCAAAATCTGCAGCTAATACATTATCAGCAATATGAGAATATTTATTATAAGTATTATTAGCACCATAAGGGCCACCAACAATAACTCCACCAACTTTATCCTTAAAGAAAAGATCAACTCGAGGATCACCAAGACCGTTTAAAACATCAACAAATGTTTTACAAGCAACGTAATCTTTTCTTCCAGACTGAACTATAGAAACCCAAATTGGATTTGTATTTGGAGGTGCAGACAAATAACTAAATGCTGCATTATCAGCATTAGATGTCATAACTCCAGCAGCTATAGCCGCCTCAGCCGCAGTCTTAGAAACTGATGGATTAACATCAGCTAACCTCATAGCTAGTCTTAACTTAAGTGAATTAGCAAGCTTACTCCATTTAGAAATATCACCACCATATATTAAATCAGCACTACTAAAACCAGCAGACGAGCCAGATAATGCAGTAATTGCAGCATCTAATCTAGCCATTAAATCTGTATATATAGTAGCAGCATCATCATACACTGGTAATGGATATTCTGCAGGATTTAATGCTTGAGAATAAGGAATATTTCCAAATGTATCAACCATATTTTGCCATGCAAAAACTTCTAAAACAGTAATTTGTGCTTTCTCAGCAGCTTTATTAATAGAACTTCCTGCTTCAGCTCTCGCTGCAGCATCTTTAAGATCATATAACACATTAGCATACATGGTATACCAGTGATTCTGAGGAATCTTTCTATTCTGCATATTAAAGTTAGTTTCATCGGTATATGTAGTCTGAGTCCAATATTGAGCCAAAAACTTATATATACTCGTATTATAGTTCGTTGTAACCATTTCATCAACTAACGATTTTGTAGCTGAACTAAATAAGGTAGCATACGGAACTACTGAGGGATTTTTCGGATTACGATTATATTCCTCATATTCATTGTCTGTCTGACAGGCTAAAAGAATTAGCGAAAGACATGTTATCGAAAATTTTATTATATTTTTCATAATTCTTTTAATTAAAATTTAACATTTAGACTTAGTCCCATCTCCTTTACCGCTGGAGGTGCACCTGACTGATACCCTTGAATATTACCAGCAGATAAACCTGCCTCAGGGTCAGTATAAGGAGCATTCTTATCAATAATCCACAAGTTTTTACCAATTACTGATAAAGAAGCGGATTGAATAAGATTTCCTAATGCAGCTTCTGGAATGTTATAAGATAATTTAATTTCTCTTAGTTTAACATAAGAAGCATCATAAACATGTTGAGCTTTTATACCAGCTTTATAACCATAAGGATTAGAATATTTGTATGTTTCAGCTCTAACAGTGTTAGGAGCACCAGTAGGAGTAACACCTGGAAGTATTTCACCACCACCAGCAGAAACTCTGTTTCTTTTTGGATTTCCTAAGTCATTATTACCAGCAGAACGATCATAAACACCAGTTGCAAAACCATAATAAGTATCTAAAGAGAAAAACTGTCCACCCTTTTGCATATCAATTAAGAAAGAAAAGTCAAAATCTTTATACTGTATTGAGTTTCTTAAACCAGCTTTATAATCAGGATTCATATCACCAATAACTGCATTACTTAAAGCCCCTTTTTCATAAAATCCAGTAGTTTGGTTAACTATTGGTTGACCAGTAGTAGCTTCACGTACGAAATCTACACCTCGAATAGTACCATAAGGTTGACCAGGAACAGCATTTAAGCTAACCCCCCCTTGGAAAGAACCAAGTTGAAGGTTTTCTAGTCCCTCTGATAAAGAAAGAACAGTATTTTCATTTTTAGAATAAACATAAGTTATATCCCATCTTAAATCCTGTGTCTTAATTGCTTTAAGACCTAAAACTAATTCTATTCCTTTATTTTCAATACTACCAGCATTTAAATACTTGGAGTTAATACCTGTAGCATTAGAAACATTAACTGGAGTCAATAAATCTTCAGTAGTTCTCTTATAATAAGAAAGGTCTAAAGATAATCTATTACTAAGCATATTAGCTTCAACACCAATTTCAATTTCTTTAGTTCTCTCAGCTTTTAGATCTGGGTTATTAAAAGTAGCACTATTAGAAGCTAATCCATTACCACTAAAAGGATCTAAAAGATTATATGAACTAAATACATTATAAGGACCAGTATCATTTCCAGTTTCAGCATAACCAGCTCTTAATTTTCCAAAACCAAAGAAATCACTATCTATTAATTCAGAAAAAATAACTGTTCCTGATATAGAAGGATAGAAATAACTATTATTAGCTTTTGGAAGAGCAGAAGATCTATCTCTTCGTACAGCAAGATCAACATAATATGTTCCAGCGATACCTAATGAAGCTGTAGCAAATAAACCATCAACTTTTTTAGTATAAGTATATTCACTTGGAGCAAGTGGAGTATTCGCTGAATTAGATAATGTATATAAACCAGCAATATTTAATCCACCATTAGAAGAAGCAGAAATAGAAGAATAATTTTGAGATCTTAACGTAGCCCCTAAATTCCCATTAAGAGTCATGTTTCCAAAACTTTCCTTAAAGTTTACAAGCAAATCATAATTAAATTCACTTCTATCTCTATTAATTCTTGAATATTGAGAAACATCAACACTTCCTACAGCGATTCTTTCTTCTACTAGCGTAGTTGAAGTATCAAAAGTAACTCTACCTACAAGACTAAAATTATCATTAATCTCATATGTTAAAGCAGTATTTCCAAAATATCTAGTCTTAGAATCTGTCTCATAATTTTCATATAAATTAAAGAAAGGGTTATCAAAGTATATTGGTCTTGGATCATCCCAGCTATAGGCATTCCATGTAGCATTCTTTCCAGTCACAAAATAAGCAGTTCTTTGTTCTTGAATATCTACATTAACCTGATACCATTGTCTCCAACTTTGCATTAAATTTCTATTATCATAACCTGTTCCATTCCTTCCTTGTGTATCAACTCTTAAAAGATTAACTGACGAAGTAGAAGTAAGCTTATCATTAATATTATAAGTAGTATTTAATGAAACAGTATTTCTTTCCATTTTACTATTTTCCCAAATACCTTTTGTATCTAGATTAGTCCAACTAACTCTATACGAACCTTTATCATTAGAATCTTCTATAGAAAGATTATTAATATATGTTTCTGCAGTAACAAAAGCAGAATGAGGTCCAGAAGCACCAGCTACATAAGGAGTAGCTTGCTTATAAGTAGATAACTCAGGCCAAATTGAATTCCACTGATAAACCAAAGAACCGTCTAATGGAGCACCAAAAGAAGCATCCTCAGTAAATGCAGTAGTAGGATCTTGAATACCATCACCATTCACATCATAAGAATAAAATGCTGCATATCCACCACCAATTCCTGGAAAAGAATCGTAATAAGGCCCATAACCAGCACCGTATTCATTTTGATAAACCGGCATTGTATCACTGTCTAGAGTACCAGATGTAAAACTTGAATTAAAAGAAACACCGATTCCATCCTTTTTAGATCCTTTCTTAGTTGTAATCATTATTACACCATTAGAACCTCTAGAACCATATAATGCAGTTGCAGCTGCACCTTTTAATACGTCAACTGACTCTATATCGTCAGGGTTAACATCCATAGCACCATTTCCATAGTCATAACCTCCTCGACCAGTAGTATTCGAATTTACAATTTCATTACTGATGGGAGTACCATCAACAACAAATAATGCTTGATTACTTCCAGTTAAAGAGCTATAACCTCTAATTACAACGTTAGCACCACTAGCAAAACCACCAGTATTTTTGATGTCTAAACCAGCAACTTTACCTTGTAAAGAAGAGAGAAAGTTCGTGTTTTTAACTGCTGAAATCTCATCGCCATCAACACTAGAAACTGCATAACCAAGAGATTTTTTATCTCTAGTAATACCTAATGAAGTAACAACAACTTCAGACAATTGATTTCCTGGGTTTAGCGTAATGTTTATATTATTCTGAGAGCCTACGGCCATTTCAGAAGTCTCATAACCAATAAAACTAAACTCAAGAGTTGAATCATCACCAGCAACTTCAATAGTATAATTACCATCAAAATCGGCAGTGGTTCCGTTAGAAGTGCCTTTCTCTAGAACAGCAGCACCAGGCAAAGGAATACCTGCGTCATCGACTACTGAACCAGTTACTTGCTTTTGAGCCCATCCTATAAATGCAAAAAGCATAAAAGAAATGAACAGCACTTGTTTCATTTGTTTAATCATTATATAATGTTTGATAAGTTAATAAGTCGCAAAATTACTGTTATTTTATTGATTTATAGCATAATAAGCAATAAAATTTTTAATTTAACAATTTAACTTAATAATACTATACATATTTAAATATGAAAATTCATGTAAATAATACCTCTATTTTACATTATAGAAAAGATATAAAATCCTTTTTCTGGTATTATTATGGAGTTTTTTACTTTAACAGAATCGTTTCCAATAATATCAAAATACGTTTTATCCAATATATCAATTTCTCGAAACCTATTTAGATTTAATTTATACGATTCTAAATTTTTATTTAAAACTATCATCAACAACTTTGCGTCTTTTTGATTATTTGTAATCCCTATATCATTAAATCCATTTTTTTGATCATCTTTCCATCCACCAGGAAAATCACTTCTAATTTTACCATGACTTCCAGGGCGATCTGAATTATGCATTAATATCTCCGATCCATATAAAATTTGAGGAATTCTAGGTATGGATAAAATATAACCAAAAGCCATTTTAAAATTTTCTATATTTTTATTGAACTGTGTATATGCTCTATTTATATCATGATTGTCAATGAAAATCATTAATTCAAAAGGGTTTGAATAATAGAAATCATTAGAAAGACTCTCATATATTTTTATAAAACCCGTATTCCAAGATTCTTTTTCATTTATCCCTTCAATAATTGATTTTTGTAATGGAAAATCCATGACAGAATTTATGTTAGAAACATATCCGTCAGAATTATTTGAATCTTTATGCCAATAATTTATTGAAAGTGGATTATAACTCCATTCTTCACCAACAATTGTAATGTTTGGATATTCGTACATAATTTCACTTGCCCATTTACTCATGAATTTTTTATCGGAATATGGATAAGTATCTTGCCTAATCCCACCTAAACCTAATGTCTCAATCCACCATATACTATTTTGAATCAAATAACGAGACATAAATTGATTATTATGATTTAAATCTGGCATAGAGGAAACAAACCAACCATTTAACATTTTAATTTCATCAAATTGAGATGAATATTTATCTTGATTAATAGTCCTTCTATGATTTGTTTTAATCAAATACTTGTTAATACTATCTTGATTATATTCATTTGAAATTCTCATTTTATCTATTGAAATTGGTTTACTCTGAAATTCTTGTTGAAAATTTAACCAATCATCAAAAGGTAAATCTTTCATCCACCAATGTTCAAGTCCACAATGATTAACTATTTGATCCATTATTAACTTAATCCCTTTTGAATTTAATTTTTTTGAAAGATTTATTACATCATTTAAAGATCCTAACCTAGGATCTATTTTGTAATGATCCGTTACTGCATAACCATGATAGGAATGTTTTTCCATATCATTAATTAAAAAAGGATTTGTCCATAAGGCAGTAAAACCCATTCTTGACAAATAATCAATATTATCAATTATACCATTAATATCACCCCCATGTCTAGCATAATCATCACTCCTATTTATTTTATTTTCTCTTAATTTGTGAATTACATCATTAGCATAATCACCATTTGCAAATCTATCTGGCGTAATAAGATAAATTACATCTGAACTATCAAAACCATTAAATCTTAATTTATCAAACGATCTCTCTTTAATCTCATATTTATATTTTATTTGAGGATTTCCATTAAAATAGATTGTAAATTTTCCTGGTTTAATTGTTGAATCCATTGCAAAATCGACAAATAAATAATTATCACTTGAATTTGACCTTGTGATATTATTTATTTTTAGTCCTTGATATTTTATTGTCGGAGATAAATTAGAAATAGATTCACCTTTAAATAAAAGCTGAAAAGAATTATTTTTAAAATCAATCCACCAATTTGGAGGATCAACCCTTTGTATTTGAGAATTTAACAAAAGTGGAAATAAAAGAATAATTTTTAAAAAAATATCTTTAATCATAAATCATGATTTTTATATAATTTTATTTTTTTCATATTAACCTAAACTAATATAATTATTATCTTAGCAAAGAAATATAAATCATTATGGGAGTTGGAAATATAGTAATCGGTACAATTTTACTTTGTCTTTTTTTGTGGATTATTATCGAAATAAAAGAACGTCACCTTTAAATTTTAAAAAACCCTCTAAAAAAGAGGGTTTAATAATTTTAAGCAGCAGCTACTTTAGATTTTCTTTGCCAAAAATATAATATAATAAACATTACTATTAAAATTGATGGGAAACTTAACATATTTGTCAAGGTTTCTTGACCTATAGCTAATTCCAACTCATCACCTTTTAACCCTAAGCTTGTTTGATTCTCTCTTGCTGAGTCTATCCAGCCACCGATAATTGGCTGAAAAATAGCTGTAGAAAACATTCCCATAGCGCCAACAATTGACATTCCTAGTGCGCCACTAGAAGGAATTTTTTCAGCAACAAACCCAATCATATTTGGCCAAAAGAAACATACTCCAGCTCCATATATTAAGGCTGATAAATATACAATGGTTCCAGTTTGAGTTGCATAAAGCAGTATCCCTATAAAAGTTATTACTGCAGAACCTAATAATACTCCTGTTTGATCAAATTTCGCAACGAGATCACCTCCAAAATATCTACCAACAGCCATAACGCCGGTTGCTAAAGCAAGAACAACCAGAGGCTCCTCAACACTTTGATTTAAAATCAGAGATGTCCATTGTTGTGGGCCAAATTCTGAAATTGCAGTAAAGCCCATACAAATAAAAATAAAAAGGAAAACTGGAGTAATACATGCTTTAATGTTTTCTTGAATAGCAGAATCACCAGCAACCCTTGGTTTAGGAAATTCCTCTCCATAAAAAAGATATGCATAAATAATTGTTGGAATCATAATAAACCACATTTGTCCTTCCCACCCAATCGATAAATTAGTCATAAATAAAGAACTTAGTGCTCCTAAAACAATTCCACCAGGAAACCACATATGAAATCTATTAAGCAAAGTGTTCATTTGCTTTCCAGTATAAGAATCTGCAATCATAGGATTACATGCAGCTTCAGTACAACCATTACCAATACCAATAAATAAAGTTGAAATTAACAATCCAGTATAACCTCCTGAGTAAATAGTTAAAACTATTCCTAATGTATGAGCAAAAAAAGCAAATTGCATTATTTTTTTGGGACCTATAGCGTGATAAAATAATCCACCAAGAATCATAGAAATAGGAAACCCTAAAAACCACATTGAATTAATAACACCTAATTGGTATGCACTTAAACTAAATGTCTCTCCCAATTGCGGAAGAATTCCAGCTCTTATACTAAATGAAAAGGCAGTTGTTATAAGTGCAAAACAACTACCATAAAAAAGTTTTAAATCATTTCTCATTTTATTTGTTTTTATTGTTACTTAAAGATAGTTTTTTTTTATAATTATAAAAATTTTGATCTAGTAAAAGTTCTTTTGAATAAGAACCCTAATCAATCTCTAATCTTTAAAAAAAAATAATATTATCTTTGAATAAAAAATGCGAACTTATTCATTAGACAAATTATGGAATGGCTGTAAATCTTAATTATGCAAAGCACAATCAGGCCCTTCAGAATGTCACTTTAATTTTAGATAATGTAAATTAGGTTTAACTTTTTTAATATTTTTTTATGAAGTGGTATGTGAAAAATAGATGGTGGGTATGGTCAGTTATTGGTGTTTATCTTGCGTATAGAATATTTTTATCTATTTATTACTAATCTATTGATATATTAATTATGCAAAAAATTTCATATGAGGCTCCAGGTAAATTTCAGGAATCTAAATTTGAAAAAATACATTGCTTAACTTTTAAATCTGCAATTGATGGCTCTAAACTTGTTGCTAGGGAAATTGCGAATTCAATAAAATCAAAAAAAAATAAACCATTTATTCTTGGACTTGCTACGGGGTCCTCTCCTATTGGAGTATATAAAGAATTGGTAAGAATTCATAAAACTGAAAAATTAAGTTTTAAAAATGTTATAACTTTTAATCTTGATGAATATTACAACATTAGTAAAGATGAACCTCAGAGTTATAGTGCTTTCATGAATAATCATTTATTTTCACAAATTGATATTCCTAAAAAAAACATAAATATTCCTAATGGAAAAACTAAAGAAAATGACATAATAGATTATTGTAAAGATTATGAGAAGAAAATAATTGATTGTGGTGGAATAGACTTTCAATTATTAGGTATTGGAAGAACAGCTCATATTGGTTTTAATGAGCCAGGTTCAAACAAAAACTCTGTAACTAGATTGATTGCTTTAGATTCAATTACCAGACTAGATGCTGCTAATGAATTTAATGGATTAAGTATGGTGCCAGAAAAAGCTATAACTATGGGAATAGGCACTATAATGAATGCCAAAAGAATTGTTTTGTTAGCTTGGGGTCATACTAAGTCAAATATTGTATCTAGAACCATTGAAGGAGAAATTTCTTCTTCCGCTCCAGCTACTTTTTTACAAAACCATCAAAATACTACTTTCGTTCTTGATGAAGAAGCTAGTGCTGATTTAACTAAATTCAAAACTCCTTGGCTAGTAAAAGAATTCACTTGGAATGATGCATTAAAGAAAAAAGCCATAGTCTGGTTAAGCAAAAAACTCAATAAACCAGTTTTAAAATTAACTCAAAGAGATTATAACAAAAATGGTCTGGCAAGTTTAATTGCTAATCAGGGAAATGTCTATGATTTAAATATTTGGATATTTAATGAATTGCAAAAAACAATTACTGGTTGGCCTGGAGGAAAACCCTATCATGACGACAGTAATAGACCTGAAAGAGCAAATCCTCCAAAGAAAAAAGTTTTAATTTTTAGTCCTCATCCAGATGATGATGTTATTTCAATGGGAGGAACTTATGCTAGACTAATTGATCAAGGTCATGAAGTTCATGTTGCTTATCAAACATCTGGGAATATTGCTGTTTCAGATGAAGAAGCTATAAAGTTTCTTGATGTAATGGATTCTTTTGCTGAACCTAATCCTAAAGGTATAAAAATTAAGGACCTTAAAAATCAATTAATAAATAAAAAAAACGATGAGGCAGATCCGAAAAAAATAATGAAACTTAAAGGTTTAATTCGTAAAAATGAGTGTATTGCCGCAGGAAGATTTTTAAAACTTCCAGAAAAAAATCTACACTTTTTAAACTTACCCTTTTATGAAACCGGATTTATTAAAAAAAATGAACCTACCAAAAATGATATTAATATTACTGTTGATTTAATTAATAAGATTAAACCACATCAAATATTTGCAGCTGGAGACCTCGCTGATCCTCATGGCACTCACAGAATATGTTTAGATATACTATTTAATGCTATACAGTTGTTGAAAAATAAAAACTATATGAAAAATTGTTGGATGTGGTTATATAGAGGAGCCTGGGAAGAATGGGAAATAGAAGATATTGAAATGGCAATTCCAATGAGCCCTGCTCAAGTTTTACAAAAAAGAAATTCCATTCTTTTCCATCAATCTCAAAAAGATAAAGTTATGTTTCAAGGTAATGATGAGAGAGAATTTTGGTTAAGAGCTGAAGAAAGAAATAAAAAAACTGCTAAACTTTACAATAAGCTAGGATTAGCTGAATATGAAGCTATTGAAGGTTTTAAAAGGTTTTATTTCTAATTAAAATATAGCCTCTAGAATGATTATTTTTCATATTTTAATCGATCTCACCTGAAGTCCAGATTTATTAAAAAAGTCAACCCTAGTAACATTTTGATTTAAAATAATTTTTTCAGTTGATTGAGACTGAAAAGTGTTTTGAGTATTTCTTTCCAATAATCTAAAATTATTTAAGTCAAAATATATTTTACATTTAACTTCTCCATCCATCCATTGTAAAGCTTTATTTATTGATTCTTTGTTTTCAGAAAAAACTTTTAATGAATCATTATTTTGAGAGGAAATCAACAATGTTTTGTCATTAGCCGTAACAATTTTAACTATGCTTTTCGCATCCTTAGAAATTAATAAATTTGATTTTTTAAAATCTATATACTCAAATTTTTTACCATTATTGTTTTTAAGCACAACACCATTCAAAGCATCAGCTCTTCCTTGCTTAGTCTCTACCCCATAATCATTACCAACTAAAATCATATCCTGATAAGGATCATCATCTATATCAAAAGGTAAAATTCCATAAATAGGTGCCCATTGAGATTGGATGGGCAGAGGATGTATTTTAAATTTTTCATTCCCTAAGTTCTCAACCCATGAACTCTTCATCCAAGTTGCTTTCTTATTTATTGAATTTTTTAGCATCTCTGAATCGAATAATTCATCCATTGTGGCTTCACCAAATTCACCAAATGAGTTATATTTCTTCCTAATACCTGTATACTGTTTTATAACGTCCTCCATTGGGTGATAAATGTAATTTTTTCTTACACCTATACTATCTCTTAGAAAATATGAAATAAAAGGATCCATACTGCCATTTAAATCTATATCTTTTGCTAAAATTGATACTGGTTCTTCTTTAGAAGCTTTAAGGTATGTGTTTTCTCCAAAATTTCCAGCAATATAGTCTGAGTCTCCATCATTATCAATATCTAATGTTGCCAATGAATTCCACCAACCTGTAAACGATTCAATTCCTGTTTCTTTAATTTCAGAAAAAAAACCTTTATTATTCTTAAAAAACCTTAGAGAGGACCATTCACTTGCAATAATTAAATCAGGCCAATTATCATTGTTAAAATCAGACCATATTACATCGCTTACCATTCCGAAATCAATTTCATTAAATCTTTTTTCTGTTGAATTAATAAACTTTATTTCTTTTGAATTAGAAATATTCTCTAATAAAAAAGATTTATCTGCTAAAGGATAACCTGAAGGAGAAACTCTACTTCCAACAAATAAATCATTATCTCCATCTAAATCAAAATCACAAAATTTAACTGCCGATCCATTTGAATTAATTGATGGTAGTGCTTCATTATTAATAGAAAAATTTCCTGCTCCATCATTAATCCATAAAACATCTTTATAAAGCGCACTACCCTTTTTATATTGTGAAGAACCATGAGAAATATAAATATCTAAATCCCCATCATTCTCTATATCAATAAGAGCAATCCCACAATCTTCTTGAAACTTATTTTTATCACTTTTTAAGTTTATTTTTTTATTAATAAATGTACCATCCTCTAGTTGAAAGTATACTTCTTCATCCATACCCCTACTACCCCCAATCAGAATGTCCTCAAGATTATCGCCATTAAGATCTCCTACACATAATGCTGGCCCAAACTGAGAAAACTTATGAGGTAAAGTTCTTTGAATATTAAAATCTATAAAATCTATATCATTGTTTTTATATAATATTTTTGATTCATTAGCAGCGTTTTTGAAATATTGTTCTAAAACTTTAGTTGATTTATTTTTAATTAAAAATTCAGAATTATATTCTAGCTTATTTACTTTGTTTATTTTAATATTCTTAAAAATTTGATTTTTACCCCCAGGCCAACTAACTAATATAGAATCAATTCTAGAGCTATCTCCTAATCCGAAATGAATAATGTCTTCCACTTTAGAAAGGTAGCCTCTGCCTGAAATCAATGTATGCTTCTGAAGCTTTTGATTATAAAATACTGTAACCTCACTTCCATAAGCAATTTTATTGAAATTTGCTCCTATAAGCTCAATCCTTACATAATTATTCTCTTTTTCAATAGTTATCTTATTTTCCAATAAAGTAGCTTCACCATTAATATTATTAAAAACTAAATCTAAATCACCATCATTATCTAAATCACCATAGGCTGCACCATTTGTATATGTTGGAAAATTCATACCCCATTTATTACTATAATCTTCGAATTTTAAATCGCCTAAATTCTTAAATATAAAATTTGGAAGTTTAATCTCAGGTATTGCTGCTAATAACCTTTCTTTACTAACTAATCTACTAGCTGTATTCCTAAAATCACTAAAATCTTTATCAATCACATCTTTTGGGAAGCCATTAACGATTAGTAGATCTCTAAAACCATCATTATCAAAATCTGCAAATAATGAAGCCCAACTCCAATCAGTCTCATGTACTCCTGAAAACATGCCAATCTCACTAAAAATAGGGAGTTTGGTGTATGGGTTTATTCCATTATTAAACTGAAGGGTATTTCTTGTATATTGGTATTCATAATTATATTTTCTTGTTAAAATTTCTCTTTGATAGTTTGTGCCTTTTTGAAATAATTTTTTTCTTTTATTATAATATGGTTGCATTTCAGAGCTAAATAAATCTAATCGACCATCATTATTTATATCTGAAATATCACTTCCCATAGAACTTAAACTTAGATGTTTAAACATCTCTCCTACACGATTTGTAAATGTTTTGTCTTTATTGTTAATATATACTAAATCACTACTTAAATAATCATTAGCAACATAAATATCGGCATACCCATCTGAATTAAAATCGTTTATAATAGTACTATGACTATATCCGTGAAATGAAATCTTTGATTTTTCTGTAACATCAATAAAAACTGGATGTTTAAGATCTTTAGAATAAATATTTTCATATAATTTATCAACACTTAAAGTCTTATCCCTATCATGAATATTTCTAAAAACATTTGGATCAATTCCCTCTATTCTATTTACTCCAATAAAAAGGTCTAAATCTCCATCATTATCATAATCAAAAAATTGAGAATGCGATGAATATGTAGAGTCAGAAATACCATAAAGATCCCCCATTTCTTTAAATATAGGAATGCCATTAGAATCTATACCTTGATTAATATATAATAAATTCTTTCTTAATAATGAGTCTTTTCTTAAGGTATTACAAACATATATATCTAATAAATCATCATTGTTAATATCAATTACATTAATTCCTGAGGACCAAATTAATGAGTTAGATTTATTTATTTTAGAAGTTATACTTACATCTTTAAATTTAAAATTACCTTGATTTAAAAATAATTTATTATCGACTTGATTACCCGTAAAAAAAACATCTAAAAGGCTGTCTTTATTAAAATCTGCTAAAGCAACTCCAGCTCCATTATAAAAAAATTCATTATCTAAAATATTAATTGAATCGTTTTCGATAAGTGTATTACTAAAATCAATGTTAGAATGTTTTGGAGAGATTTTTTTAAATCCTTTATCTTGATTTATACTACAACCAACTATGAAAAAAATAAGAGTAAGCTTCTTTAACATTATTAGGTACTTAAAAAGATATTATAAAATTAATAATAATAAAAAAAGGTGTCTAAATAGACACCTTTTTTTTTAAACAAACATAAGTTAAAGTTAGTAACCTGGATTCTGTGCATAAATAACACCAGCATCAGTACCATTAACAATATCCATTTGTGCTTGAGGAATTGGATAATACTCATTTTTACCAGAAGTAAATGTAGCACCACCAAACTTTGTACTCAATCCTTGAGAAGCTTCATAGGCTAAATACGCATCTAACTCAGCATCAGCAGTTCCCCATCGAACTAGGTCAAAAAACCTATGCCCTTCACCACTTAACTCAAGTGTTCTTTCCATCATTAAAGCCTTAAGAGCGTATGCCTTATCTGGAAAAGAAGCATAAGGGGAAATCTTATAATTAGCAGCATTTGTGCCATCAGGATTCTTAACCCAATGCTCTGATTTAGCAGCTCTATCCCTAACTTGATTTACCAAAGCTAAAGCCCCATTTAGATCACCACCTTGAATCTTAGCCTCAGCGGCCATTAAAAGTACATCAGCAAAACGAATTATTGTATAATTCATTACAGCATAACCACGAGTCCATGAACTTGCATCAGTAAATGTTCCTTCTTGAGCTTTATAGTAAATATACTTTTTAGGTGAATATGGTCCTGCATAAACTTGAGAACGAATCCAAGCTTTTCCAGGATGAGCAATCCAATCTAAATATGGAATACTTCTACGACCAATTGTATGATCAATTCTAGGATCTAACTCACCAGCATCTGCTGTAAAAGGATCCCCAGAATTAACATTATAATCAGTCACAATAGCATTAGCAGCAGTATCATGAGATCCATCTAATAAAGGAAGACCACCGTTAGTTCTATATTTATTAGCCATTTGGAAACTCGGCTGAAAAAACCCACAACAATTTCCAGGTCCATCAGCTCCAGTATTATAAGGGTAGTTTAAGTCGTCAAAATAATTTGCATTTTGAGTACTACCAGTATTCATTGCAGCTTCCACATCAAAAACAGCTTCTGCATGATTATCAAACTCAGCATTATATATCTGAGAAAAATCATCTAATAGAGCATATTTAGCTCCAGCTGGAGTAACACCATTAGCGATTACATCATCAAATAATGTGTTTGCAGCAGCCCATTCTCCTTGATATAAGTGCGCTTTAGCTAATAAAGCCTTAGCAGCCCAACTATTTGCTCTACCCAATTGTGATTGAGTAGCAGGAAGATTAGCAGCAGCAAAAGTTAAATCAGCTTCAATCTGTCCCCATGCATCACCATTATTTTGAACAGCAGCTAATTCTGAAGAAGCAACTGTCTCGTCAAAAACAGGAATATTCTTCCAATGTTTTACAAGATCAAAATAATAATGAGCTCTTAAGAATTTAGCTTCCGCAGTCATTCTAGTAACATCAGCAGCCTGAACACCAACAGGGTCAGCTAGAAGCTTTAATACTGAATTTGCTCTAGATACACCTTCGTATCTACCTCTCCAAAGATTATTCATATCACCCGCAGTAGGGTCAGTTTCATAACGTTGAACAGGATTAATAGAAGAATAATCTCCAGGGTCAGTTCCTTTATTAGCTTCTCCTCCAGTAACAGATCCAGTCACCCAATGATTTGGGGCCTCAAATCTATTACCAAAAACTCCATTAAGAGCAGAATAAGCGCCAATAAGGACACCGTCAATACCTGCATAGGTAGACATTTGAGCTTCTGCAAGGGAACCTGTAGCTCCTACTTCAAGAAACTCGTCAGTACATGATACACTTAAAAACATAAGTGATAAAAATGCTACTGAAATAGTTTTAATTTTATTTTTAATAATTTTCATAATTTTCATCATTTTAATATTTAATTATTTTCTTATGTTAATATTCAACATAACACTTGGAGTAACAGGATAATTCCCTGTATCTACACCAAAGTTTGTATCAGCACCACCAATAGAAGGATCTTGTCCACTATATTTAGTGAAGGTTGCTATATTATTAGCAGATAATCCAATTCTAAGGTCTTTAAATCCAATTTTTTCAACTAAGGAACGATCAAAGTCATAATTAATTGAAATGTTTTGAATTCTTAAGTATGAGCCATCCTCTAAATACCAGTCATTAGCAGCTCCATTAGTACTTAAATTAGAAGCACTTTCCCAAATTGGACCACCAGAATTATCTAATGTTTGTGGTGTCCAAGATTCAAGAGCTAAAACACTTTTTCCAGCTCCTTCAAAAGAAGGGAACATACCTGTATACCATTTAGCTTGGTTAAAGACTTCATTACCAAGAGAAGTATACATGTAAGTACTAAATGACCATTTCTTATAGCTTAGATTTATGTTTATACCTCCAGTAAAATCAGGGACTGGACTTCCAACAAACACTCTGTCATCAGGAGTAATTCCTGGCTTACCGTCAGTATCAACATACTTAAATCTACCAACTCCTTTACCAGACTGAGCTGGATGTGCATCTACTTCAGCTTGATTATCAAAATAGCCATCTGTTTTATACATATAAAAAGCAGATAGTGATTGTCCAATTGCATTTCTAATTGGAGCAATTCCTCTATAGCTGTTTCCACCAAAATATGTAATTCCAGGTGCAAGAGCTGTAATTTCATTTTTAAGAGTTGAAGCGTTAACAATTACTTCATAACCAATTTCTCCAGAACGAAGACTTCCACGATGAATAAATTGCATATCAATACCAGAGTTTGACATTGAAGCAAGGTTTACAGATGGAGCAGCAGCTCCGTTTCCTGTAATCGCAGGAAGCGCAAGATTATAAAGAAGATCTTTAGTCTCTTTAGACCAAACATCTACAATAACATCCAATTTACCATTGAAAAGAGTAGCGTCAAAACCTACATTTGTAGTTGTGTTCGTTTCCCATTTTCCGTCTGGATTACCAATACGAGTTGCAGCATAACCTGCGTCAGCTCCATTGTTTTGGCCACCTATAGGATAATAAGTTCTACCCTTACTTTGTCCGAATAAACTAAATTGGTTTGCAGCATTAACATTATTTGAGTTACCCATTTCTCCCCATCCTCCACGGATTTTAAGTTCATCTAACCAAGAAATTCCTTGCATAAATGCTTCATCAGTAGCTCTCCATGCAACAGAAGCTGCTGGGAAAGTACCATATCTACTATTTTTACCAAAACGAGAGTTACCATCACGACGAATAGTACCACTTACATAATACTTGTCTTTAAAATTATAATCAAGTTTTGCAAAATTAGAGTAGAACTGAACTCCAGCAAAATTATTACTATTTACAACTGGATTAGAAACAGTACTCATATTTACATAAGCTACATCTGTTGAGAAAGGATTAATACCACTAGCACTTAAATTACGTCCAAAGCCTGTATTAGAAGCCTCCAAACCTACAAGAATCTTAGCGGTATGAGAACCAAAAGTTCTTTTGTATGTAGCTGTGTTAGTGAATGTCCATCCAATAGATTTTCCAGAACCTTCTCCAAAATTATCACTATTCTGAGGCTCTGAATCACCTAAATAACGGTAACCATAATCAACATAGTAATAGTTTCCAACGTTTCCACCAATACTAGTTCTAATGTTTAAATTTTCAATTGGGTGAAAGTCTAAGTACATATTACCAAATGCATATAAACTCCAAGAATTATCATTCTTACCGTTCTCAGTTAAAATACGAACTGGGTTACGACCATTGTTGAATCCTTGAGCTTTAGTACTTGCATAACTACCAAATTCATCATAGACCGGAATTATAGTTGCCATTCTATAAGCAGCCAAAAGTTGAGATTCATCATCTGCAGACTCAATACTTCCTCCAGCTCCACTTGATTTATTTTGTCTATAGGTTACCTGAGTATTTTGTCCAAAAGAAAGAAATGGAGTTATATCATACTCAGTATTAACTCTTAAACTATGACGTCTTAACATATTATTGATTAAGATACCGTCGTTAAATAATGAGTTCACACCTACATAAAATCTTCCTTTTTCACTACCTCCTTGGAAACCAATACCTATTCTTTGAAGAGGTGCAGTTGAAGTTACAGCATCATACCAATTAGTACCCGCCTTATTTGATTTAATAAGGAAAGTGTTTACCGGATCAGCATCATATAGTGCTTGAACAGCGGCTACATTAACTTGACCAGAAGATAAACCACTACCTACACCACTAGCATAAAGGTAATCAGGTAATGTTGCATTAGAAGCAGTTCCATATTGAGGATGCGTATACGCAACAGGTGTACCATTTGCAGCAGCATTGTTAACTGCAGCAATATGAGTATAATCAGCTAATTGCTGAGGAGAAAGCATTTTTGGTGCTCCACCAACATTAGGATCAGTAAATCCTGTTGTAAAATCAACAGTAACCTCTGTTGGTTTAGCGGAACGTTCTCCTTTTTTTGTTGCAAATACAATTACACCTCCAGCAGCACGAGCTCCATAAATAGAAGCAGCCGCAGCATCTTTCAGTACAGTTGTAGATTCAATATCTGCAGGAGCTAAAAAATCAATATTATCAACAGGAACACCATCAACAATATAAAGGGGTCCATTTCCTCCAAATGAGCCGAAACCTCGAACACGAATTTGACTAGTAGAACCTGGAGCACCATTTGTTATAACAGTTACACCAGCAATTCGACCTTGAAATTGTTGTTCAACATTTCCAGAAGGAATTATTTGAAGATCTTTAGCTTTTACAGTAGAAATAGCACCAGTAGTTTCTCTTTTTGTTTCAGTACCATACCCAGTAACGATTATCTCGTCAAGGGCTTCCGCAGCTTCAACTAAAGAAACATCAATGGAAGTATTCTCTCCAACAGCAAAATTCTGAGAAGCAAAACCAAGACTTGAAAAGACTAAGGTTTGATCAGAATTAGCAGAAATAGAATAATTACCATCAAAATCTGTAGTTGTACCCTGCGAAGTACCTGAAATAAATACAGTAACTCCTGGAATCGGATTGCCGTCACTATCAAGGACAGTACCCGTAACAGTATTTTGAGCATAGCCCAAAAAACTGAAAATCATCAGTGACAAAAATGTCACCTTATACATAAGTTTTCGCATAGATTTTAGATATTTGATATTTGTTAAAAAGCTAATATATATAAAAATAAACAAACCTTTAACATTTTATTAAGAAATTTAATTCTGTTTATTATATTTGTCTTGAGTCAACATAACATCAAATCTTATCTAAGATTTATATCTTTGATTTAATTTTAAAAAAGATACAAGAATATTAAAAAAATTATGGGAAAGGTTAAAATATTCTTTTTGTTATTTCCCTTCGTTTTATCCTCACAAATAAATCCAAAGGAAATAGATATAATTAGAGATAAATATGGGGTTCCTCATATATATGCTAAAACAGATGCGGAGGTTGCTTATGGCTTAGCTTGGGCGCATGCCGAAGATGATTTTTCAACTATTCAGAAAGGTTTTCTTGCGGGAAATGCACTTCTTAGTAAATATATAGGAAAAAAAGGTATTCCCGCTGACTTTGTAACGCAATTAATTCAAGCTAAAAAAATAATTAATGAAAATTATGACAATAAGATTTCTGAAAATTTTAAGAAAATATTAAAGGCTTATGCTGAAGGATTAAATAACTATGCAAAAAAATATCCAAATAAAGTTTTATTAAAAGAATTATTTCCTATCACTCCAAAAAAAATGAGTTATTATTCTCAGCTTCAATTATTTATTTCTTCAAGAGGAGATTATTGGTTAATTAAAATACTTGAAAATAAACTAGGACCTTCATTTAATTCATCACTCATAAACCAAAATTCTAGAGGATCTAACACGTTTGCTTTTAATAAAAACAAGACAATTGATGGAGATACCTATTTCGCTATAAATACTCATCAACCACTTGATGGTCCAGTTTCTTGGTATGAAGCTCATCTTTGTAGTGAAGAAGGAACAAATATAATAGGAGCATTATTTGCTGGTAGTCCAGTTGTACTAACTGGAACTAATGAAAATTTGTCATGGGCCCATACTGTTAATCTCCCTGATAAAACAGATGTTTATAAACTTGAAATGCATCCGACCATTAAAAACAAATATAAAGTTGATAGCGATTATTTAGACTTAGAAAGACACAAGGCTGATCTTTATATAAAGATCCTAGGAATTCCTATAAAAATCAAAAAGAAATATTATAAAAGCATTTATGGGCCTACTATAAAAAATAACAATGGATATTACTCAATAAGAACTCCTGTATTAAGTGAAATAAGGGCATTAGAACAATGGTGGAAAATGAATAAAGCGAATTCCTTTACAGAGTTTTATAACATATTAAAAATGAAAGCCCTCCCAGGTTATAATATTGGATATGCTGATATTAATGATACAATTTTTTATATCTCTAATGGTCTTATTCCAATTAGAAAGAAGGGATATAATTGGAAAAGTGTCGTACCAGGAAATACAAAAAAAACTTTATGGGATAAAACATATCAAATACAAGATCTACCTCAAGTCCTTCAGCCAAATTCAGGATATATTTATAATGCAAATCATAGCCCATTTAAATCCACAGGAAATTCTGAAAATCCAAAGGCCGATGATTTTGATTCTGAAATGGGGTTTGAACTTTATGATAATAATCGTTCTAAAAGAATTAAATATTTAATTGATTCAAAAGAAAAAATATCTTATCAGGATTTTAAAAAATTAAAATATGACAATCAACTACCTGAAAAACTAAATTATTCATGGATGGATATAAATTCTTTATTTGATATTAAAGCTGAACTTTATCCCGATATTCAAATCCTTATTAAAAGGATTCAAAATTGGGATAAAAAAGCTGAAATAAATTCTCTAGGGGCAGGTGCATTTTTAATTTTTTATCATAGACTTAAACCATATTATATAAAATTAAAAGAACCTAAAGTTTTTAGTAAGCAAATTTTAATTCAAGCTTTAAGGGATACAAAAAAATATATGAAAGAACATTTTGGATCAATAGAAATAGTTTTAGGTGATTATCAAAAACTTGTAAGAGGTAATAAAGAAATTCCGATTTTCGGTATTCCTGACGTTATAACATCAATGCAATCTGTACCTTATAAAAACGGAAGAGTTAAAGTTGTTAGTGGAGAATCCTATATTCAATTGGTAAGATTTACTGATAATGGTCCATTAATTGAATCTATAATTTCTTATGGTAGCTCTGATGAAAAGGACTCCAAACATTATAGTGATCAAATGGAAATGTATTCGAAATTCCAAACCAAACCTATGACTCTTGACAAAAATAAAGTATACAAATCTGCAATACGAAAATATAATCCAAATTAATTATTTTAGTGTTCGGTCGTAAACATCGATATACAATTCTAAAACTTTCTCTATATCATACCTTTTAGCATTTTCTCTAGAAGATTTTTTTAGTTTTTGTAATGTTGTCTGATCACTTAAAATCTCAATACTTTTTTTTGCCATCCCTTTAATATCTCCAACATCAAATAAATAGCCAGAAACACCTTCAATATTAATTTCAGGCAACCCGCCAATATTGGTAGATATTACAGGCACACTCATCATCATAGCTTCTAAAGCAGCCAAGCCAAAACTCTCAGCTTGAGAGGTTAATAAAAACAAATCAGAATAACATAAAACTTCATAAACCTGTTTTGATTCTCCTAAAAAACTAACATTATTTTCTATACCAACAGTAATACAATACCTTTGAGCAATTTCTTTTTCTGGCCCTTCACCAACTAAAATAAGTTTAGATTCTAGTTTTTTATTGATTTTTTCAAAAACCTTAATTACATCTAAAACCCTTTTAACAGCACGAAAATTACTTACATGAGAAATTATTTTTTCATTTTTCTTAGCTATGTTTTCTCTATTACAATTTTCATTATGAGATTGGTGAATTGAAAAATCAATAAAATTAGGAATCACTTCAATCTCCTTTTTAACTTTAAATAAATCAATTGTTTGCTTTTTTAAATTATCTGAAACAGCTGTTACAAGATCAGAATTATTAATACTAAAACTTACAGCACTTTTATAAAAAGGGTGACTTCCTACTAAAGTAATGTCTGTTCCATGAAGTGTTGTTACAAAAGGAATATTAATTCCCTGATCCGAAAGCACTTTCTTGGCCATAAAAGCAGCATAAGCATGTGGAATCGCATAATGAACATGTAACAAATTAATGTTATGTTTTATTACAGTATCAACTATTTTACTAGATAAAGCTAGCTCATAAGGTTGAAATTTAAATAATGGATATTCAGGGACTGTAACCTCATGAAAAAAAATATTTTTAGAATTTGTATCTAATCTAACAGGTTGTTTGTAAGCAAAAAAATGGACTTCTACTCCTTTTTTTGCCATAGCATGCCCTAATTCAGTAGCAACAACTCCACTTCCTCCAAATGTTGGATAACATACAACTCCAATTCTCATAATTAAAAATAATTATTTAATAATTGCATCATATATAGTCTTTTGAATTCTTGTTCGAATAGAATGATCAATTAACAATGAATTTTCCATGGTTGGAAAAGTTCTATTTGATAAAAAAACATAAACAATTTCATTTTCAGGGTCAGACCAAGTATAAGTTCCAGTAAATCCTGAATGCCCAAAGCTAGATTTAGGAACACAGCCACAAGTTATTCCATCCCCCTCTATTTGTGGTTTATCAAAACCAACACCTCTTCTATTTTTAAAATCACAATAGAGACAATTATTAAATTCATCGAATGTTTTAGAGCTAAAAAATCGATGACCATTATAAAAACCTTTATTCAAATACATTTGCATTATGACAGCAATATCTTTAGCGTTAGAAAATAATCCCGCATGACCAGCAACTCCACCCAGCATAGCTGCGGCCATGTCATGAACATAACCTTTAAGCTCTTGATTTCTAAAATATTCATCTTTTTCAGAAGGAACGATTTGATTTAAATTAACTTCTTTTTTTGTCAAAGGGTTAAAAAAGGTTTTTTTTAAATTTAATGGTCTATAAATTCTTTCATCAACTAGAGAACTTAATGATTTATTGTATTTCTCTTCCAAATAACTTTGTAAAATTATAAAGGGAAAATCAGAATATTTCATCTCCAATGTATCTCTTAATTTACTTTCAAAAATCTCCTTAATAATTCTATCCTTATAGTTGTTTTTAATAAATATCTTTTCAGCAACTTTATTTGCGTATTTATTACTACTTCTTTTTTTATAAATTTTTCTTTTCAATTTACCAGATCCTTTTCTCTTGGTTTCAAGATAAAAAGGAATCCAAGGTATTAGCTTAGCGTAATGGGTTAAAATATCTTTAACAACGATATCTCTCTTATTAGTATATTTCCATTGAGGAAATAGGTCTCCTAATTTATCCTCTAGTGAAAACTCCCCTCTATCTACCTCTTGAATTATTAAAGGAAGTGTAGCGAGTATTTTTGTTAAAGAAGCTAAATCATAAAGATCATTGGTTTTAACTGGAATCCTTTTTTTATAGGTATGAAAACCAAAAGCTTTATGATAAAAAATTTTACCTTTTCTTGAAATTAAAACTTGAGCACCAGGAATCATCATTGAATCAATAGCCACTTCAATTAATTGATCAATTTCGTCAAGTTTATTATTAGACATACCTACAGAATAAGGACTTGAGTACCGTAAAGTATTTTTAGAAAAGGTTTTAAGACCGTCTCCTGTTTGAAATGATTCTCCAACAGAAACAGGTAATTTTCCAATAGCCCCTTTCTCACCAAGTAATATTGAAGCGGACTCTAATTGGGTAATTTGAGTATTCTGATAACTAATCACTAGTCCTTTTAACAATTTTAAATCAATTGAATTCTCCAAGGAATAAGGATTGTCAAAAACGTTTAAAATTACTCGATGATTTTTTGCTAACCCATTAATAATATTAACTTGATTATTTGATAATTTGTCTGATTTAAAAGGGTTATTATTTGACCTGTGAAAACTAATTATTGTTGCTTCATACTCATTTATTTCCTCATTAATTTTATCAATTGATTTCTCAGAGTCTATTAATGATACATTATTGTTCTTAGATAGATAATCATAAAGTTCAATTGAAGATGTATCTCCTAAAATTAAGAGTCCATATTTCTTTTTATTTGATATTGGAATAATGTCATCATCATTCTTTAAAACTGTAATTGCATTTGAAATTGCTTTAGAATAAAGCTTTTTATCACTATCAAGGTTTAAATCTTCTAAAAGATTATCTTCACTTATCAAATTAAAATCATTTAATCCAACTTTATATTTGGCTTTTAAAATTTTCTTTACTGAATAGGATAATCTTTCTTCTGTCAAAATTTTCAAATTATAAGCTTTTTTTATAGCTCTAATCCCTTTAGAAATATCATTTGACATTAACAAAACATCATTTCCAGCAAGCAATGCTAAAAGATCAATATTTCCTGACTCAGAAAAATCTGTAGCCCCTTTCATATCTAGAGCGTCAGTAAAAATTAAACCTTTAAAATCAAGGTCTTCTTTTAATATTTTAGCAACAATTTTTTTAGACATTGAGGAGGGCACATTTTTGTCTAATGATGGAATATTTAAATGAGCAATCATAATCGACGAAAGGCCTTTTTTAATTAATTTCTTAAATGGGTAAAGCTCAATTGAATCTATTCTTTTTCTTGAAAAAGTGATTTTAGGTAAAACCTTATGAGAATCCTGAGAAGTATCTCCATGACCTGGAAAATGTTTAGCTGATGATAAAATTCCAGAACGACTTAGACCATTAATCATAGCAATTCCTTTTCTAGAAACATTTATTCTATTTTCCCCAAAAGAACGATTCCCTATTATAGGATTTTCTGGATTTGTATTAATGTCCACCACAGGAGAATAATTAATATGTATACCTAATCTTTTTGCTTGTTCACCAATCCTATATCCAATTTCTTCAATTAACTTATTATCTTGAATTGCACCTAAAGTCATATTCCATGGAAAAGGCATAATTGAATCTAAACGCATAGCAACTCCCCATTCTGCATCCATAGAAATCATTAAAGGTATTTTAGATAAAGTTTGAAATGAATTTAACCACTTAACATGAGACTTAGGACCTCCCAAAGAAAATATTATTCCTCCAATTTTATGATTTTTTATTTGTCTTTTAATTTCTTTAAAATGTTTTTCACCTCTACTAGGAGAAGCCCAAACCACAAATAATTGTCCTATTTTTTCTTCCAATGATAGTTTGGAATAAACACTATCAACCCATTTTTTTTGATCAGAATGATTTTTGACTAATAATGGGTCAATTGACTGAGAAAATGAGAAAATTGGAATAAAAAACAATATATATATATACCTCATCTAATATTATTTAAAAAACCTATTGTGCCAACTAGAATCTATAGGAACCTCCCATTGATCATTAAATTGTTCTTTATTTAAAACTAAGTTATTAAAAACAATGGTTTCTCTAGATATCTTTCGATTTTTAATTAGCAATCTAAACTCTGAAAGTGTAATATAATTAATTGTTTTTTTATCTCTATAGGTAACATTCATTTTATCTAAAAGATCGATTTTATATTCACCCTCTAGTATTTTTATAAAATTAACACAAGAATCAATTGAACATCCTGAAGCTGTCTGGTGGTTTTCATTAAGTCCAATTACAATAAATCTTTTGTAAGGAGTAGTAAATCCAGCTTCCAATCCTTTTCCATGAGAAGTCCAATTAGTTATAAATAAATCTAATTTAGATTCAATTTCTTTGATCTCATTATTATTTAACTCTCTTGAAGATTGAAAAACCCATACCCTTGAAAAGTCTGGCAAATGATTAAATGAGACTAACATGTATTATATTTTTTTTGCTTTCATAATTAATTCTGCAATATCCATAACAGGTATTTCATTATCTTTTTCTTTGTTTTTAATTCCATCTGTCATCATTGTATTGCAAAAAGGACAAGAGGCAGCAATAATATTTGGTTTAACTTCTAAAGCCTCTTCAGTTCTCTTTATATTTATATCTTTTTTTCCCTGTTCAGGCTCCTTAAACATTTGAGCTCCTCCTGCTCCACAACATAAGCCTTTTGATTTGCAACTTTTCATCTCTATAAGTTCAGCATCAAGTTTTTTAATTAATTCTCTTGGTGCTTCATAAATATTATTTGCTCTCCCTAGATAACAGGGGTCATGATAAGTGATTCTTTTTCCTTTAAATGTACCCTTATCAATTTTTAATTTACCCTCATCTAATAAATTATTAAGAAATTCCGTATGATGCAGTACTTGATAATTTCCTCCTAAATCTGGGTATTCATTTTTTAAAGTATTAAAGCAATGGGGACAAGTAGTCACAATTCTTTTAATTCCATAACCATTTAAAATTTCAATATTAGCAAGAGCTTGCATCTGAAATAAAAAATCATTCCCAGATCTTTTAGCGGGATCACCTGTACAACTCTCTTCTGCTCCCAAAACTGCAAAAGAAATATTCATTTTATCTAACAAATAGACAAATGCTTTAGTTATCCTTTTCGCTCTCTCATCAAAACTTCCAGAACAACCAACCCAAAATAAAATTTCAGGAGTTATACCTTTACTAGTTAGTTCAGATAAAGTAGGAACTTGAATCATTTTTTCTGACATATTAATTGTTCAATTAATTAACTTTACTTTATTAAGATGAAAAAGCAAAATGCATTCAAAAATCTTCAATATTTAATCATTACTATCATCATCAAATACTTGAATAGTTTTTTCCTTATTAATCAGATCGGTAAATTTACCATTATATTTGGTTGCTTTCACTAAGTGATTGTCAATCCAATGGTAATTACCTCCCCTAGGCTTACCCATTAAAAGGCTATGATATTTAAATTTGTGTTTTTTTAACCATTTCTCTGTCACCTCTCTATGGGCTTCAATTCTAGAAGTGAAAAAGCATATTAAATGACCTTCCTCAAACCATCTATTACATGTTTGAAGTGCGTCTGGAAATAATTTGGCAGTTTCCATTCTTTCTGGCTCTTCATTTGGGATGTCTTCACAAATAGTCCCATCAATATCAATTAAATAATTTTTTACACCTTCAGGAAGAACAGGACTAACCAATTCACCATCTTCAACTTTTTGATGTAAATAATTTTCAGCTTCTTGTTTATGCATAATTATACAATTAAAGTTCTTGAACCCAATTTAATCTATCCTGCTGATTAAATGGCCATGGGGCTCCATTATTTTCTATATTACTCATCATATTATTTAAATCAGCAGGTGCTTCAGATTTTTCCATTACTAAATATTGTCTAATACTCATTATTATTGAAAGTGGATCAATGTCAATAGGACATTCTTCAACACATGCATTGCAGGATGTACAGGCCCATATTTCTTCAGGCATTATATAATGCTTAATTAGTTGTTTTCCATCTTCTTTAAATTCTCCATTCATAGCGATATTTTTTCCTACTTCCTCTAATCTATCTCGAGTATCCATCATTATTTTTCTTGGAGATAAAGTTTTACCTGTCTGATTTGCTGGACAGACACTTGTGCATCGACCACATTCTGTACAAGTATAAGCGTTCATCAATTGAATCCACTCCAAATCCATAACATCAGAAGCTCCAAATTTATCAGGAACACTTTGATCAATTGAATTGTTATTATAAGGGTCATTATTTGGATCCATCATTAACTTTACCTCTTCAGTTATAGATTTAATGTTTTTAAATCTACCTTTAGCTTCTAAATTTGCAAAAAATGTATTTGGAAAAGCAAGTATTATATGTAAATGTTTAGAATAATATAAGTAATTAGCAAAGAATAAAATTCCAATTATATGAAGCCACCAAGAAGTTCTTTCAATTAAAACTAATGATTCTAATGAAATTCCATTAAGAAAAAAAGCTAAAAACTTGCTAATAGGGAAATATCCAACTTTAATGTATTCTTCTTGAAGAGGATAATTAGTTTGAATTAAATAATCTGAAGCATTCATCAATAAAAACAAACTCATCAATATAACTTCAAAATATAAAATTAAATCCGCATCTAATTTAGGCCAACCAACCATTTCTTTATTCCAAAACCTCTTAACACGTATAATATTCCTTCTTATCCAAAAAATAAATACTGAGATTATTACTAAAAAAGCAAAATACTCAAATGTTCCAATTAATATATCATATGCGCCACCTAAAAAAGGGGCAAGAACTCTATGGGTGCCTAATAAACCATCTATAATAATTTCAAGCAATTCAATATTAATTATTATAAATCCTAAATAAACTATTAGATGTAAAATTCCAACAATTGGACGTCTAATCATTTTAGATTGACCAAAAGCAAGCAATGCCATATTTCTCGCTCTTTTTAATAATTGATCACTACGATCTGATTTTTTTCCTAACTTAATGTTTAAGATAACCTTTCTAATGTTTCGGATAAAAACTGAAACCCCAACAAAAAAAATCAATGCAAAAATGAAATTAGGAATATACTCCATTATCGATTTTCATTTTTTTTATAATCTTCTTGTTTTTTTCCAAATATTGAAAATTGGACATATCTTTTGGGATTCATTTTAAGATCATTAAGCAATTCATATAGTTCTTTAGTAGCTGAATCTAAATTCTCATATAAATCATCATTATTAATTATTTTACTTAAAGTTCCGCTCCCTTTGTCAATTTTTAATAACATTTTGTTAATTCTTTGAGTTAGGGTTTTTAAATCTTTAACTGTATTATTAATATCTGAAACAACTAATGAATCAGAAAACTTTTTTAAATTAGAAGAAACCAAAGAAAAATTATTGATTGAGTTGTTTATATTTTTTGATTGTTTTGATAAAATTTGATCAATTACTGAACTTAAAGAATTAATTTTTTTAATTGTACCAGACAAATTGTTGATAACTAAATTTAGATCCTTCTTTGCTTGTTGATCTAATATTTGATTTAAACCAATAAATAAAGTGTCTGCTTGAGTTAATATACTCTCAATCTTTGATTCTAAAGGAACAATCCTATTGCTGATAGTTTGAGTTAATCCTGCTTTAACTTGAGACTTTAAAGTGTCACCAGATTTAAAGACGGTGAATTTGTCAAATTTAGGAATAATTGCAATTGATTTTCCACCAATTAATCCTGCTTCATATAATTCTGCAATACTGTTTTTAGAAAACTTTATGTCGTCTCTTATAACAAATGAAACTAAGATTGAAGTCGAATTATTTAAAAAATCAATTGATGTAACCTTTCCAACATTTAATCCGCTAACTGTTATACTTGTCCCAGTTTGTAGCCCCTCAACATTGTCAAAAATAGTATATAATTTAATTTCATCATTAAAAACAGATGTGCCTTTAAGAAAGTTAAACCCAATTATAAATAATACAACTCCAAATAGAACTAGAATTAAAGACTTTATTTCTCTTGTAATATTCAATATTATAGTTATTATTTAAAATTCAAAATTAATAATTATTTTATTTAAATTTAATTATATTTAATCAATTACCTCAGACAACTTAATTTTTTTACCATTAAGAAAAGAAACAATAAAGGCAGATTTATATCCAGATTTAACGGCCTTTTTCTTTAACTTTTTTGCTGTTTTATAACTCTTGACACTTCCTAAATAATATCTATATAATTTACCTTCTCTTTCCTTAGAAATCGGACTCAACCCTTTAAAATTATAACTTTTAGTTGCTAAATTATTATAACTTGCAGCTAATTGAACTTTAAAAGTCACACTTTCTAATCCAACTAATTCTGATTTTTTTTCTTTATTTTTAAATGCAACAGTTTTATTCAATGAAACTTTAATTATTTTCATATAATCTATAATTGCCGCAGCTATAGCTTTTGCCATTTGATTTTGACCCTTTGAAGAGTTTAAATACGCACCTTCTTTCTTATTTGTTAAAAACCCTGTTTCAACCAATACGCTAGGCATATAGGTGTATTTCAAAACTATAAATCCAGCTTGTTTAACTGTCCTGTCCTTTCTGCTTAGATTTTTTACAAATCTTTTTTGAATAGCATCTGCAGCAATTATACTTTGATCTAAATAAGTTTCTTGCATTAAAGTTAAACTAATAACTGATTCTGGATTATTAGGATCAAACCCGTCATAATTTTCTTCATAATTTTCCTCATAAAAAATTACATTGTTTTCCTTTTTTGCAATTTCAAAATTTCTCTGATTTGCATGTAACCCAAGAACAAAGGTGCCAGCTCCAAAAGCTTTCGAATTATGAGAATCACAATGAATAGAAATAAATAAATCCGCATCAGCTTTATTGGCTATTTGAGCTCGTTCAATTAAATTAACAAAAACATCTTTCTTCCTAGTGTATATTACTTTAAATAATGAGTTTTTCTCTAAAATTTTACCTATTCCAAGAGCTATTTTAAGAGCAATCTTCTTTTCATAATATCTATTTCCTCTATTCCCTGAATCCTTACCTCCATGTCCAGCATCAAGAACAACTACAAATTTTTCATCATTTAATTGTGAAGATGCATTTGGAGAAAATAAAAAATAAAATAAAAAAGTTAATAGAATCCTAAAAAAAGAAGAGTTTACTAATCTTAACATTATTAATAATAAATAATTAAATCTAGTATTAAAACATAAAATATATGTAATTTTAATACGTTCTATTAACATCAAATTTAGGTTATATCACTTTGCAAACAAAGTCTTTTTATACAGTTAAATTGTTAATATTTTTTTTTGCTATAGTAAAAATTAACTCTCAAGAAAAAATTTTAGATAAAAAAATAAACACACAAGTCAGCAGAATAAGTGTTTCAACTGATTCGATTTATAATAAAATTGACTCTTTAAATAAAAAAGAACCATTATTACTTGATAAAATAACTTATACGGCAAAAGACTCCGTGAAAATTGATCAAAAAAATAGCAAAATATATTTATATAATAATGCAGAAATAACCTATCAAAATATGATTCTAAAAGCAGGTTATATTATTATAGACTACAATATTAATGAAGTATATGCTGGAAGAATAAAAGATAGTTTAGGAGAACTTTCGCAAACACCTTATTTTAAGCAAATTAATAATGAAGTTAATCCAGACTCAATTAGATTTAACTTTAATACGAAAAGGGCTTTAATTTGGAATTCTAAATCTACCCAAAGTGGAATGAATGTTTATTCAGGTTATACAAAAAAAGAAAATGATTCAGTGTATTTTATCAAAAATGCTAAAATGACAACTTCTCTAAATGCTAAAAACCCTGACTATTATATTAGAATTAGAAGAGGTAAAATGATCCCTGGAAAAAAAATTATTGCTGGCTTTACTAACCTTTATATTGCTGATATACCTACTCCAGAGGCACTACCTTTCGCTTATTTTCCAACTACCCAAAAAAACGAGTCAGGTTTTATTTTTCCTACTATTGGAGAAAGTAATGAAAGAGGATATTATCTTCAAAATGGAGGATATTATCTACCATTATCTAAATATTATGATTTAAATATATTAGGGGATTATTATACTAATGGAAGTTATGGATTGCGTTTTGATACAAGATATAGGGTTAACTACAAGTTTAACGGAACATTTAGTTATAGATATGAAAAATTAATTCAAGGAGAAAAAGGATTCCCTGATTATAGTCAAAGTACAATTTACAACATTAGATGGTCTCATGCTAAAGATGGTAAGTCTAATCCTAATTCAACATTTTCTGCCTCTGTTAACCTTGGTAGTAGTAGTTATTTTCAAGAATCTGTTAATCAATTGAATTCCTCAAATTTTTTAAACAATACTATGAGTTCATCTGTTTCTTATTCAAAAACTTTTCCTGAATATCCCAGAACTAATTTTTCTTTAACAACAGCTTTATCTCAAAATAAAAATACAAAAACAGCCAACCTTACACTTCCAACATTTCAGGCTAATATGGAAAGAATCTATCCTTTTGCTAAAAAAGAAGGAATTAAAAAAGGAATTATACAGAATATTAATTTTCAGGTATCAACAAGAGCAGAAAGTAGAATTACTACTAAAGAAGATCTTTTATTTAAAAAAGAAATGTTTGATGATGCTAAATCAGGAATGAGATTTGATATACCAATTAGCACAAATTTCAAAGTTTTTAAACATTTTAGTGTAAGTGCCTCTGGAAATTATAATGAGATATTAACTCCTAACACAATAAAATTTAACAATTTTTCTGAAGAGAATGGGATCGTAAAAGATACAATTAAAGGTTTATCATCCTTCAGACAGTATAATTACAATGCTAGTGTTGGAACAACAATTTATGGCATTTTTAACTTTGGGTATGGTAAAAAAATACAATCAATTCGACATACTATTAGACCTTCGCTTAGCTACAGCATTCAACCTAGCTTTGAAAAGTACTATGATGAATATATAATTGATGCAAATGGAAATACTGCAGAATATACAAGATTTCAAAATTCTTTATATGGAGTGCCTTCCAAAGGATTTTCTAATTCTTTAGGAATTAATATTAATAATAACTTTGAGGCTAAAGTTAAAAATGATGACACTTTGAAATTAGAACCAAAAAAAATTACAATTTTAAATAATCTTAGCTTTTCTTCAAGTTATAATATTGCTGCAGATTCCCTTAACTGGTCTCCAGTTAGAATGTCAACAGGAGCAAGTATATTTAACAAAAAAGTAACTTTAAATTTAGCCGCAACTCTAGATCCTTATGCACTAAATAAAAATAACTTAAGGTCTTCAAAGTATAATATTTCTGAAGGTGGATCTTTATTTAGAATATCTAGTGCAAACATGAACATGAATTATGGTATATCTAGTAAAGATTTCGATAAGGATAAGAAAAAAAAGGAAAAAGAGGGGGAAGATGAGGATTTAAGTTTCTCAGAAATTGAAAGTTTAAGTGGAGGTGGCAGAGAAGATGATTTATTTGGAGTGGCTAATGATTTTTCCAATTCTAAAAATAGAAGGAAGTTTGATTCAGGAAAAGATGATAATAATGAATTATATAGAACTAAAATACCTTGGGATTTAAAATTTGCCTATTCATTGACATACTCTAATGCTAGGAGAGAAAATGATTTTAGAAATAATTCACTTATGGTTTCAGGAAATATTGACTTAACTCCTAAATGGAAAGTTGGAGTATCATCAGGATATGATTTTAAGGGTAAAGGAGTTACATATACCCAATTTAGATTTGACAGGGATTTAGATAGTTGGCAGCTAAATTTTACATGGGTACCTATTGGACGAAGAGCTTCTTGGGATTTTTTCATAGGAATTAAATCTGGTTTGCTTAGTGATCTTAAATATGATAAAAGAAGAGAACCTGATAAAAGAAGATAACTATTTATAGAAATTAAAATTTATGAAAATTTTTATTTATAATATAATTATATTATTAGCTATTATAACTTTATTTGCATGTTCACAAAAAAAAAATAAAAACAATATGGATAGAAAAATAATAAACACTGAAAATGCTCCAAAACCTATTGGACCATATAACCAAGCAATTCTTGCCAATAATATTTTATTCATATCTGGTCAAATAGGAATTAACCCAAAAACTAACATTTTAATTACAGGAGACATTGAAAATGAAACTATCCAAGTCATGTTAAATCTTAAAGCAATATTAAATTCATCTAATATGTCCTTTAAAAATGTTGTAAAAACTACAATTTATTTAAAAAATATGGATGATTTTTCATTAGTAAATGAAGTTTATTCAAAGTATTTTAATAAAAAAAATGCTCCTGCTCGAGAGACT
>CABXRK010000004.1 GCA_902514625.1 uncultured Bacteroidota bacterium | reverse complement strand
CCATTTGAGATAAAGTTAATCCCCAATCCATAGCTTCTTGATCTGTAATTGAAATAAACTTTGCCCTTTTTGATTTATATAAATGAGCATGCATAGGGCCAACACCTGGGTAATCTAAGCCAGCAGAAATTGAGTATGGTTCTGTTATTTGACCATCAGAAGTTTGCATTAATAAAGTTTTGCTTCCATGGATAATACCTTCTTTTCCTAAAGCCGAAGTAGCAGCACTCTCTCCTGATTTAATTCCCTTGCCTGCAGCTTCAACAGCAATTATATTTACGCGTTTATCATTTAAATAATGATAGTACAATCCAGCAGCATTACTTCCTCCACCAACACAAGCGATTAAATAGTTTGGATAGTCTCTTCCTTCTAAATCTTGAAGTTGGTTTTTGATTTCTTCACTTATAATTGACTGAAAACGAGCTACCATATCTGGGAATGGATGAGGACCAACTACTGAGCCAATTATATAATGAGTGTTTACAGGATTATTTATCCAATCACGAATTGCCTCATTAGTTGCATCTTTAAGTGTTTTACTTCCTGAAATTGCTGGTCTAACTTTAGCACCTAACATTTTCATTCTTGCCACATTTGGAGCTTGGCGTTTGATATCTACTTCTCCCATATATACAACACATTCAACTCCCATTAAAGCACAAACAGTCGCTGTAGCAACACCATGTTGTCCTGCTCCAGTTTCAGCTATAATCCTGTTTTTTCCTAATCGTTTTGCTAGAAGAATTTGTCCAATTGTATTATTTATTTTATGTGCTCCTGTATGACATAGGTCTTCTCTTTTAAGATAAATTTTTGTTTTATATTTTTTTGATAATCGTTTAGCAAAAAATAGAGGTGTTGGTCTTCCAACGTACGATTTTAAAAGTCTTTTAAAGTCTTTTTTGAAATTGATGTTTTCAATTATTTCAATATATTTTATTTTTAATTCATTTATATTTGGGTATAACATTTCAGGGATAAATGCTCCTCCAAAATTTCCATAATATCCCTTTTCATCAACATTATAATTCATTTAACTTCTTTTTAAATTTTGTTAGCAGATCTATGTTTTTTAAACCAGGTTGAATTTCAAATTTACTGTTTATGTCAATTGCATGAATTGGTAAATCACTTTTTAAAATATTTTTAATATCATTAAAATTTTCTAATCCAATTCCTCCACTTAAAAAAAAGGGTTTTTGTGACGAATAGTCTTTTAAAATTGACCAATTAAAATTAATCCCATTTCCACCAGGAAGTTTTCCTTTTGTGTCAAAAAGATAATAATCACAAAATTTTTCATAGAGGGATAATTTAGAAAAATTAAAATTCTGATTAATATTAAAAACTTTGATTACTTCAACATTAAGCTTTTGTATTTCATTACAATATTTAGGCGTTTCTTTTCCATGAAGTTGCACTGCTTGAAGTTGGTTTAGTAGTATTAAATTTTTAACATAGTCTATTGATGCATCTACAAAAATTCCAGTTTTTATTATATTTTGATCTAATATGGGTATTTTTTTACTTGCAAATCTAGAAGAAGATTTCCAGAAAATAAAACCCATGTAGTTAGGATTTAAATTTGAAACATCTTGGATGTTTTTAGGATCTCGCAAGCCACAAATTTTAAGTTTCATTTTCAATTTTTTTTATAAATTCTGATGTAGCTTTTCCTGGGTCATTAGTTTTCATAAATTTTTCACCTATAAGAAAACCTGAAAACCCATAACTTTTTAACTCTAAAATTGATGTAGTTTTTTCTATTCCACTTTCTGAAATTTTTAAATATTTTTCAGGTATCATTTTTGCAAGTTTTTTACTCCTTTCTATATTAACATCAAAGGTTTTAAGGTTGCGATTATTTATACCTATTAAGTCAATATTAGGTAAAATAGATTTTTCTATTTCTTCTAAATTATGAACTTCTATTAAAATTTCTAACCCTAAATTTTTTGCAAAGTTAGACAGATGTTTGATTTCTTTATTATTTAGAATTGAAGCAATTAGAAGTATTGCATCAGCCCCATTAGCTTTTGATTCAGTAATTTGATATTCATCAATAATAAATTCCTTTCTAAGTATAGGTAAATTGGTTGTTTCTCTTGCTAAAATTAGATCCTCGATTGACCCTCCAAAAAATTTAGTATTAGTTAAAACAGAAATTCCACAAGCTCCTGCATTTTCATATCCTTTGATGACATTTATTAAAGATAGAGAGTTATTAATATTATTTTTTGAAGGAGAACGACGTTTGTGTTCAGCTATAATACCTGAAGCACTTTTTGTTAAAGATTTTTTTAAAGAAATACATTCTCTATTAAAAATTGGAGATTTTTTCAAATAATTGATTGGAAGAATTTTCTTTTTAAGGATTAATTCATTTTTTTTATCTTCTAGTATTTTATCTAAAATATTCATTCAGAACTTAGTTTTTGAAGATTAGTTAATGCATTTAGAGCTTTCCCATTTAAAAGAGATTCTTTAGCTTTTTCAAAACCTTCAATAGGGCTTAATTGTAAAGCAGTAGAGATTGCCATACCAGCATTAGCACAAACTACATTTTTCTGAGCTTCAGTTCCTTTGTTTTGAAGAATATTCAAAAAAATTTCTGTTGAAGAATTTACATTTTCTCCTCCCATAATTTCATCAGCTGTAACTTGATTAACCCCAAAGTCGGACGGAGTAATAATTTGTTCGCAATTATTTCTTAATACTTTTGTTGCTCCTGTTAATGAAATTTCATCATATCCATCTAATCCATATAAAATTGTAAACTTTTGATTTGTTTTTTGAAATAGATAATAATATAACCTTGCTAATTCAAGATTAAAAACCCCTGTTAATTGATTTTCAGGAAAAGACGGATTAACTAAAGGGCCTAACATATTGAAGAATGTCTTGACACCTAAATCTTTACGAACAGGACCTACATTTTTCATGGCGGGATGAAAAATTGGAGCATGTAAAAAACAGATTCCCGATTTTTCAATACATTTTTTCAAAAAACTTTCTTTATTTGAGAAACGAATCCCTAGAGATTCTAGAACGTTACTAGAGCCACATCCTGATGAAACCCCATAATTACCATGTTTGGCAACTTTAATGCCAGCTCCAGCAGTTATAAACGAGGAAATTGTGGATATATTAAAAGTATTTTTTTCATCTCCACCGGTTCCGCATAAATCTATGGTTTCAAATTCACTTAAATTTATAGGTATACAAAGTTCTAAGAGAGCTGATCGAAACCCTTCAAGCTCATCTAGACTAATACTTCTCATCATATAAATAGTCAGGAAAGCAGCAATTTGGCTACTATTAAACTTTCCATCAACAATTTTAAAAATAATTTGGCGAGCTTCTTCTTTAGAAAGTTGCTCGTATTTAGTAAGTCTATTTAAGATTTTTTTCATGAGTTAAGAATTATTAATCCAGTTTTGGATAATTTTTTTTCCATAAGAGGTTAATATTGACTCAGGGTGATATTGAACTCCACAAACATTAAAATTTTTATGACGTAAAGACATTATTTGTCCATCTTTATCAATAGAAGTTGCAATTAGGTCTTTAGGTAAAGGTGTTTTAACGACCCAGGAGTGATATCTGCCAACCTTAAATGTTTCCGGGAGTCCTTTAAAAAGAATATCGTTTTTTATAATTTTTATTGGAGTTGCTACTCCATGAAATACTTTGTCTAAATTAATTAATTTAGCGCCAAATACTTCTCCAATTGCTTGATGCCCTAGACAGACTCCTAAGATTTTTTTATTTGATGCATAACGTTTTATTGTTGATTTAAGCAAGCCAGATTCATCTGGGACTCCAGGTCCAGGAGATAATAGTATATTGTCAAAATTTTCAATTTCATTTATATTAAATTGATCATTTCGTTTAACAGTTACATTACAATTTAATTCTTCCAAATAATGAACTAAATTGTAGGCAAAGGAATCATAATTATCAATAAGAAAAATTTTTTTCATATTAAATCTTGGGTTAAAGTTATTGCTTTATCTAAAGCTCTCAACTTGTTAAAAACTTCATTTAACTCTTTTTCTGGTATTGAATCGGCCACTATGCCTGCTCCTGCTTGATAATGTAATACCTGGTTTTTAGATAAAAAAGATCGAATTATTATAGCATGATTAAAATTCCCTTGAAAATCCATGTATCCAATAGCACCTCCATAGACGTTTCGTTTTGTTTTTTCATATTTGTCAATGAGTTTTAAAGCTCTATGTTTTGGAGCTCCAGTAAGTGTTCCTGCAGGAAAGGTATCTGCTACAACTTGAAAAGTTTTACTTTTTTTCTTCATTTTACATGTTACTTTTGAAACCAAATGAATTACATGAGAAAAAAATTGGATTTCTCTATTTTTTTCTACAAGTACATTAGATCCATTTCTACTTAAATCATTTCTAGCTAAATCAACTAGCATAATATGTTCACTATTTTCTTTAGGATCTTTAGAAAGATTTATAGCAGATTTTGAATCCTCATCATCATTTCCAGTTCTTATAAATGTTCCGGCTATTGGATGTATTTCAGCTTTCCCTTTTTTTACTATAAGTTGCGCTTCAGGTGAGCTCCCGAAAATTTTAAAATTTCCATAGTCAAAAAAGAACAGGTATGGTGATGGATTAATTGATCTCAAAGTTCTATATACGTTAAATTCATCTCCTTTAAAATTTTGAGAAAACCTTCTTGAAAGTACAATTTGAAAAACATCTCCACGGTAACAGTGTTTTATGCCTTTTTTGACAAATTCTATATATTCTTCATCTGTAAGGTTAGATTTTTTTTCACCAATTTTATTAAATGGAAAATGGGAAGTGTTTTTTCTATTAAGAATTTTTTCAACTTTCTCAAGATTTTGATCACTTTTATACGTATGAGAAAATAAATGAGCTTCGTGATTGAAAAGGCTAATAGCAATAATATTTTGATAAACTGCGTAGTATATATCAGGGATATCAAAACCTTCTTTATTTTTGTCTAGGTTTATATTTTCAAAATGTTCAACTGCATCATGAGATATATAGCCAAAGAGGCCATTACAGATAAATTTATAAGGAAAGCTTTTGCTTATAAATTGTTGTGAAAAATTATTAATTATTTCTGGAACATTGTCTGATGGTGATAATTTATAATTTTCTATTACGTTGTCAGGAAAACATTTTGTTAAATTATTTCCTTTAATTTTTATATATGCAATCGGGTTAAAACATATGTATGAGAAGTTTTTATTATTAATTAAATAATCACTGCTTTCTAATAAAATACTATTATAAAAATGATCTCTAATTTTAAGATAGGCACTAACAGGCGTTAATGTGTCAGAAATTATTTTTTTATGTGAAGATGATAATTTATATTTTCTCATTTTCATAAATTAAAAAAGGCTTGTCGTGATGACAAGCCTTTTAATTATAGGTCTAGCTAGAATTCACGAACTATTTAGTTTAGTGATTCCAACCAATATTTTTTATTAAAGTTTAACTTCATAAGTGCAAATATATCCTTTTTATTTTAGATTGCTAATTTATTAGATAAATAGATTAATTGTTTTTTTTCTTCTTCTGAAAGGTTAACAGCTAATAATTCTTCATTTTTATCTATTATAGGGTCAATTAAACTTAGCACTTCTAGTCCCTTATCTGTAATAAAAATCTCAATTTTTCTTCTATTTGTTTTACATAGGGTTCTTCTAACATATTTTTTTCTAATTAATTTATCGACTAATCTGGTAGTATTACTCATTTTATGAACCATTCTTTCCTGCAGTGTTATCAAATTAGAGGGTTTATTTTTTCTTCCCCTTAATATTCTTAGTATATTAAATTGCTGTTCTGAAATATTGTATTTTTTTAAAATACTATATAGTTTACTATTAATTCTTAAACCTGCTTTTAAAACTGAGAGAATTGAATCTCTGGTTGTTTTTTTAATCATTTGTTTAAACAATATTCGTCATAACAAATATATAATAAAAAATAAAAATAAAAAATTTTGTTCTAATAATTTTCCTGATTACATTTGAAAAAAAAATATGGAAGAATTAGATCAAATTAAATGGTCATCACTTTTGAAATTAAATAAAGATTCTACAATTCTAGATGTTAGAACTAGACAAGAATATAATATAAAACATATTGAAGGGTCAATCCTAATTGATATATCGGATCCTTCATCTTTTATGGAAATGATAAAAAAACTTGATAGAACAAAAAAATATTTTGTTTATTGTGCTTCTGGTGTTAGAAGCTCAAATGCATGTAAAATTTTGGATAGTTTGGGTTTTAATTTCACTTATAACTTAATAGGCGGTATTGAGAATTGGAATGGAAAAATAGTAAGTAAACATGTTTGATTTTAATCCTTAAGCAATTAATTTATTTTTATAGTAATTATTTGTTTTTTAAACTAAATGTTGGATATTGCCAATATCCTTCATAAGAATATTTCATTTATGATAAATAATTTTAATAAAACAAAATCTTTGATAGGTTTATTTTTTATATTTTTTTCTAATACTCTTTTTTCTCAAGAAGAAGGATTAGATGAAAGAATCAATGAGGCTTTTACTCCTATTGCTGCTTGGTGGGAATCTATTATTCTTCATGCTTTTCCAGGTTCTCAATATATTTTTGGTTCTCAAATTCCTACAATAATAATACTATTGGTGGGAGGAGCTCTTTTTTTTACTTTTTATTTTGGTTTTATTAATTTTAGATATTTTCCTTTATCAATTAGTACTGTAAGTGGAAAATTTGATTCTCTTGAGAAAAACTCTTCTAAATCTGAAGATTCTTCTTTTAAAAATTCTCAAAGGGAAGGAGAAGTAACTCATTTTCAAGCTCTTGCTACTGCTGTCTCAGGGACTGTTGGTAATGGAAATATTGCAGGAGTTGCTTTAGCGATAGCAATCGGTGGACCTGGTGCGACCTTTTGGATGATATTGTGTGGATTAATAGGAATGTCGACAAAGTTTGTAGAATGTACTCTAGGAGTTAAATATAGAGATGTTGGCTCTGACGGCACTGTTTATGGTGGACCAATGTATTATTTGACAAAGGGTTTGAAAGAAAGGGGTCTAATTAAATTGGGAAAATTTTTAGCAATTGTATTTGCTATGCTATGCGTTGGAGCATCATTTGGAGGTGGAAATGCTGCTCAATCTAATCAGGCTGCTATGCAATTAGTAGATTCTTTTGGAATGACTGGTGGAAATGCTAGAACAATTATTGGAATTATTATGATGATATTGGTGGGAATAATTATAATTGGCGGAATAAAAAGAATAGCTTCTGTTACTGAAAAGATAGTCCCTTTTATGGCTATTTTATATGTAATGGCCTGCCTTTATATTATTGTTTCAAACTATACTTTTATAGATGATGCTTTTAATATGATTTTGACTCAAGCTTTTATTCCTCAAGCTGGAGTAGGTGGAGTAATTGGTGTCTTAATTACTGGATTTAGAAGAGCTGCTTTTTCTAATGAGGCCGGAGCTGGCTCTGCTTCAATTGCTCATTCAGCAGTTAAAACTAAATTCCCTGCTTCAGAAGGTTTAGTTGCTTTATTAGAACCATTCATAGACACTGTAGTGATATGTACAATGACGGCTTTGGTTATAATTATTTTTAATGGAGATGGTACTGTTTTTAGTTATGGAGGTGAAGCTGGAATAGTTACCATAAATGGTCAACAGGTTGAAGGTGCAGGGATAACCTCAGCTGCATTTTCAAAATATATTTCTTTTTCAGGTCCTTTTTTGACTTTAGCAGTAGTTCTTTTTGCAATATCTACCATGATTTCTTGGTCTTATTATGGACTTCAGTCTTGGATGTATCTTTTTGGTAAAAGTAAATTATCAGATATGATTTATAAAATTTTATTTTTGATTTTTATAGTTATTGGAGCTGCTGCTGATATGTCTGCAGTTTGGGCATTTTCTGATGCAATGATTCTTGCTTTAGTATTTCCAAATATGATAGGATTACTTATTTTATATCCTAAAGTTAAGTCAGAACTAACTTCTTATATTAATGCAATCAAATCATTTAATTAAAAATTTAGTTTTAAATTTGAAAAAAAAAAAATGATTGAATATACCCACACTAAAGTATTTGAGAGAGATGAGACTATTAAATTGATTTCAAAATCTGCAGAAAAATTTTCAAAAAAATTTTTAGCCCCTAATCTAAAAAAATGGGATGAAAATCAATTTTTCCCTAAAGATGTTTTTAAGATTGCTGGAGAATATGGTTTTATGGGGATTTTAATTCCAGAAGAATATGGAGGTTCTGGTTTAGGATATCATGAATATATCTCAGTTATTGAAGAAGTTTCAAAAGTAGATCCTTCAATTGGTCTTTCACTTGCAGCTCATAATTCTTTATGTACTAATCATATATATTTATTTGGAAATGAAGATCAACGTTGTAGGTGGCTTCCAAAATTAGTTTCTGGAGAAAGTATTGGGGCTTGGGCTTTAACCGAATATCAAACTGGATCAGATGCAAAGGCAATGAATACTTTTGCTAAAAAAGAAGGAAATAATTGGATTCTTAATGGATCTAAGAACTTTATTACTCATGGTAAAAGTGGAGATATAATTGTTGTTATTGCTCGTACTGGAAATAAAAATGATAGTAAAGGTATGACCGCTTTTGTAGTTGAAAGAGGTAATGATGGCCTTAATTACGGTAAAGTTGAAAATAAATTAGGAATGAGGGCTTCAGAAACCTCAGAGATTATTTTTGACAATTGTATTATATCAGATCAGAATAGACTTGGACCTGTTGGAGATGGATTTATACAGTCTATGAAAATTTTAGATGGAGGAAGAATATCGATAGGTGCTCTTGCTTTGGGGATTTCTAAAGGAGCCTTTGAGGCTTCATTAAAATATTCTAAAGAGAGAGAACAATTTGGTAAACCTATAAGTTCATTTCAAGGAATATCATTTAAGTTAGCAGATATGGCAACTGAAATTGAAGCTTCTGAGTTGCTTTTACATAAGGCCGCTTTTGAAATAAATTCTGGTGAAAAAGTCACAAAGACTGGTGCTATGGCAAAAATGTTTGCTTCTGAAGTTTGTGTTAGAATTTCTAATGAAGCGGTTCAAATATTAGGAGGATATGGGTATACAAAAGATTTTCCTGTGGAAAAGTTTTACAGAGACTCGAAGCTTTGTACAATTGGAGAGGGTACTACTGAGATTCAAAAAATAGTTATTTCTAGAGATATTCTTAGAAAAAGTTAGTTGATAAATATTATTATTTTAATCAGTCTTTATTTATATTTGTCGTCGATTTTATAAAAATAATAAATTGATATGTTAATAATTCCAGTTAAGGAAGGTGAAAATATAGATAGAGCCCTTAAGAGATTTAAAAGAAAATTTGATAAAACTGGCGCTATGAAGGAGTTAAGGGTTAGAAAGCAGTTCACTAAACCTTCAGTCACTAATAGGAATAGAATTCAAAAAGCTGAATACATTCAAAAACTTAGGGATCTGGATTCTCAATAGTTTTCTTTTTTTCTTATCTCTTCATTTTAATAAAAATACTTTTTTAATTTTTTATTGTTTTATTTAGCAATAAGACTTAGGTTTATTAAATTTCTGTTATGCTAAGTTTTATTAAAATTAGATTTTATTTAATCTTTTTCCTTTTGTTTTTATTGAATGCAATAGAATTAAATTCTCAGATTATTGCAAAAAATGGAATGGTTGTTTCAGATAGTGATATTGCTTCTCAAATTGGAATAGATGTACTTAAAAAAGGGGGAAATGCTATAGATGCTGTAACTGCTACGGCATTTGCTTTAGCCGTTACTTTTCCAGCAGCTGGAAATATTGGAGGAGGTGGATTTATTATTTATTTAAACTCTAAAAACAAAGTTACCTCAATTGACTTTAGAGAAAAAGCCCCTATTTTAGCATCGGAAAAAATGTTTCAAAATGAGACTGGAGATTTGATTTATAACTCAAATCATAAAGGAGTTAAAGCTATAGGAGTTCCGGGAACTGTCGATGGACTTTATTACGCTCATAAAAAATATGGTACAATTCCTTGGAATGAATTGGTTCAACCTGCGATTAATTTAGCTAGAAACGGGTTTATAATGACTATAGGTTTATTTAATTCTGTAAATAATCGAAAATTTCATCCTACTCAAGATTTTTTGAAAAATTATTTTAATAATCCACAAAAAAAAATTGTTAAACCTGGAGAAATATGGATTCAAAAAGCTCTTTCTGAAACTTTAATTAGTATAAGAGACGAAGGAAGAAATGGTTTTTATGATGGTTGGGTTGCTGATGAAATTGTTGAGTTTATGAAAAAAAATAATGGTCTCATAACCCATAAAGATCTTAAAAATTACAATTCTGTTGAAAGGGATCCAATAAAAGGAGACTATAAAGGATATAAAATATATTCAATGCCACCCCCAAGTTCAGGAGGTGTCACTTTAATATCAATGTTGAATATGTTAGAACAAATTGAAACAGAAAAAATTAATTTTGATTCTACTAAATATTTCCATCTTTTAATAGAAATAATGAGGATTGGATTTTTTGAAAGAGCAAAATATCTTGGAGATCCTGATTTTAATTTAAATATGCCAATTGAAAAATTGACATCTAAGGTTAGTTCAAAAACAAAATTTAAATTAATTAATCAAAATAAAGCGTCAAAAAGTTTAATAAATGGAATTAACCATCCAAATGATGGTGAAAACACAACCCATATCTCTGTAGTTGATAAATTTGGGGGTGCAGTTTCACTGACATATACTTTGGAAGATTCTTTTGGATCGGGTATGGGTTCTACAAAATTAGGTTTTATTTTTAATAATGAAATGGGTGATTTTAATCCTGTAGCTGGTTTAACAACAGAAGCTGGTTTAATTGGAACTAGCCCTAATCTTATAGAACCTGAAAAAAGGATGCTTTCTAGTATGACTCCAACTATAGTTACAAAAAATAAAAAACCGTATCTTATTATTGGAAGCCCTGGAGGAAGAACTATAATTAATACTGTTTTTCAAACAATAGCGAATGTTCTCTTATTTAATATGGGTATAAAAGAGGCTATTGAGGCTCCAAAAATTCATCACCAATGGTTTCCAGATAATGTAAGGTTTGAAAAAAATAAATTATCAGATGAAATTAAAAATAAATTAATATTAATGGGTCATAATTTAATTGGAGTAGAGCAGCTAGGAAATTTAATGGGCATTTTGTTTGATGAAAAAAATAAATATTTTATAGGGGCTTCAGACTCAGCAAGTCCAGATGGAGCAGCAATAGGTTATTAGTAAACTTTATATTTTAATATTGAGTGTAATTATAAATTTTAAATTATAACTTTGATTATAATGGAAAGCTCAATTAATAGATTTATTGAATACTTAACCTTAGAAAAAAAATACTCTTCTCATACTCAAAAAGCATATAAAAAAGATTTATTGTCATTTCAGAATCATTATTGCATAAAATCAAAAAAAAACAATATTGATTATGTTGAATATAACTCTATAAGGGATTGGATAATATCTCTAATAGAAATTGGAAATACAAATAGGACCGTTAACAGAAAAATTTCTGTTTTAAGATCTTTTTATAATTTTTTGGTTAGAGTAGAAGTAAGAGAAGCTTCCCCTTTAATAAAACATATAGCTTTAAAAGAGTCAAAAAAAGTTCAGATACCATTTTCAGAAAAAGAGATGAATGATTTATTTGAATCTAATCTTTTTAAAGAAAACTATGAAGGATGTTTAAGTAAAATTATTATAGAATTATTTTATTTTACTGGAATTAGAAGAGCGGAGTTAATAAACTTACACTATAAGAATTTAGATTTATCTAACAAAGTTATTAAAGTTCTTGGCAAACGAAATAAGGAGAGGTTAATACCAATTGTAGGAGTTTTAGAGAATTCATTAATTAAATTTTTGAATTACAGAAAAAATTTGAAAATCATAATTGATCAGGAGTATTTATTAGTTAATAAAAAGGGTAAAATGCTAAATGAGAATTTTGTTTATAAGACAGTTAATTATTATATTAGTGTTGTATCAACCAAGGTTAAAAAAAGTCCTCATATGTTGAGACATAGTTTTGCTACTCATCTATTAAATAAAGGAGCCAATCTTAATGCGGTTAAAGAACTTTTAGGCCATTCTACTCTTGCTGCAACTCAAATTTATACTCATAGTAGTATGGATAAAATCAAGGAAATTTATTCTAAAACTCATCCAAGAAATAAAAAAAATGATATATAACTTTCAGTCTGTTAATTTTAAAGTCGATAATAAACTTAAATTTTTCGTTAAAAATAAGACGAAAAAATTAGAGAAGTTTTACAAAAGAATATTGAAAATTAGAGTTCTTTTTAAAATAGAAAACACATCTTCTAAAATTAATAAAATTGTAGAATTCATAGTTAGGATACCAGGAAGGGAAATAGTTGTAAAAAACACTACATTTTCTTTTGAGAAATCTGTTAATAGGAGCATTAAAAAAGCTGAAAGAATCTTGGTCAAATTGAAAAAAAAGTGAACGTATTATAAAGACTTTATTTTAAGAATAATAATTTTCATTAAGACTTAAAAATATTTTATTCATTAATTTTTATTTTATATTTAAACATTAATAAAAAATATTTTTTTATAAATGAAAAATTTTGATAGACGTAAATTTTTAAAAACTTCATTACTTTCAGCCGCGACTATTTCTTCTTCAAGTATTATACAAAATGCTTGCAGTAAAGATTATTTTGTTAATTCTGAAGAAAATTATATGGGTGATTTTGCGGCTCCTAAACTTGAAAAAGTCCGTATAGCCATTATAGGTGTTGGAGGTCGAGGACATGCACACGCTAAACAACTTGCTTCCATCAAAGGGACTGAAATTGTTGGAATATCTGATCTTCATGAAGATTTGGTAAATCGTTCAGTTTCTTCTTGTATTGAGGAAGGTAATGGAAGACATCAAAATATAGCAAAGTATTTTGGAGATGAAAATCTATGGAAAAAAATGCTGAAAAAGGTAAAACCTGATGCTGTAATTATAGCAACTAATTGGAATAATCATGCTCAAATGACTATTGAATCTATGAAGCAAAGGGCTCATGCTTTTGTAGAAGTACCTATCGCAGTAACTATGAAAGAAATGTGGGAAATTGTTAATACTTCAGAGCAGACACAAAAGCATTGTATGATGATGGAAAATGTCAATTATGGCAGAGAGGAACTTTTATATCTTAATCTGTGCCGTAAAGAAGTCATTGGTGATTTACTTCACGCAGAAGCTGCTTACATTCATGATCTTCGTGATCAAATGGATGACCAAAAAAGAGGTGAGGGTGTATGGCGACCTTATCACTTGGCAAAAAGAAATGGAAACTTATACCCTACACATGGACTAGGTCCTGTTGCCCAATATATGAATCTGTCAAGATCTGAAGATCAATTTAATACAATTGTATCTTATTCAACACCTGCTATTGGGAGAAATTTATATGCTAGAAAAAATTATTCAAAAGATCACTTATGGAATAGTACAGATTTTATAGGAGGAGACCTTAATACATCAATCATTAAGACCAATTTAGGTAGGACAATTATGGTTCAGTGGGATGAGACAAGTCCTAGGCCATATTCTAGGTTAAATTTAATTCAAGGAACAAAAGGCACTTTAGCTGGTTTTCCTACTCGAGTAGCATTACAAGGTGGAGTTCCTGGAGCAACCGAAAACCATAATAGTTGGGCAGAAGGTCAACAATTAGAAGCTCTTTATGAGCAGTACGAACACCCAATGTATAAAAGACTAGGAGCCTTAGCAAAAAAAATGGGAGGTCATGGCGGGATGGATTTTATGATGCTATATAGAATGGTTGAATGCTTGAGAGAAGGCATTCCTTTGGATCAGAATGTTTATGAGGGATGCTTTTGGAGTGCTGTTTCACCTTTAAGTGAAATTTCAGTTGCTCAAGGTGGCTACCCTCAAAAATTTCCTGATTTTACTAGAGGCAAATGGAAAACAACTAAACCACTTGCTATCATAAATTAAATTATTGAATAAATAAAAAGAGGGCTATTTTATCAAAATTAAATTTTTTTAATTGATTTGTTGTTTTGATTTAAATTGTATTATTTTTGGCCTCAGTTTCTTAAGCTTTTGTATTAAGAAATTTTACTTAATAATAGTAGTTATAGGCAAATAATTTATGCCGATGTAGCTCAGCTGGCTAGAGCAGCTGATTTGTAATCAGCAGGTCGTGGGTTCGAGTCCCTCCATCGGCTCTTAGCTTAACTATTTATAGGTAAGGGGAGATACTCAAGCGGCCAACGAGGACAGACTGTAAATCTGTTGGTTTTACCTTCGCAGGTTCGAATCCTGCTCTCCCCACTTAAAAATTTAAAACGCGGAAGTAGCTCAGTTGGTAGAGCGTCAGCCTTCCAAGCTGAATGTCGCCGGTTCGAACCCGGTCTTCCGCTCAATTATTGCCGGTGTAGCTCAGGGGTAGAGCGTTTCCTTGGTAAGGAAGAGGTCCCGAGTTCAAATCTCGGCATTGGCTCAATTGATAATCAGATAGTTACGTAGTATTTTTATAAACACCAAAATTACTTTGGTGTCACGTTGGTGAAAAACCATCTATTCGGAATTACTTTTTTCAACGATCTCTATTTCTACAAAATGTCGACAAAAGTGGAACAAATCTTTTTCAATATTGAATTTTAATAAAATTGGTGAACAAATATGACCGATTTTATGATCTCGATTGTATATATAGTATTGGGGTGTCGGAGGCCTATCATCTCCTTTACCCTTAAATGAAATATAAGTAATTGATAATGAATGATTTAAATAAATATGCAACTAATTTAGTGAACATGGTAAATTGGAATAAAACAACTACACTAAACATATAATTAAGGGTAGCTTTTAACTAGTATATTAAGAAATAAAAATGAAGCTATGAGTTGGTGAATTTTATTTTTTATATATTGAAATTATTAAAGTCATAAAAATGGAAAAAATAATCAATTATTTAAAAGTTTATTGGTGGGTAATTGTTAGTCTCGGTGTTGGTGCAGCAGCTGGACACTTTACATACGAATCAGAAGTTCCAGCCACAAGGGACATCCCAAGGGACATCCCAAGGGACATATACATAAGTGGTAGGTTAGATGAACCAAGAAAAGCAATATTAAGAGAATTAAGAGCTAATGATTATAGTCCTTTAGGCTATCGCTTATACACCACAAATACTTTAAGAGATGAATTTGGAAATGAAACACAAAAAAAAGAATACAGAAGTAAATTGATTATAGTTTCTGAAGGTTATTATAATGAAATTAGGAAGTTTAATTTGTTAACTGATATATATATTAATCCTAATTCTGCTTTACAAAAATTAAAAGCACCGGGTACAGAAAAGGGATACAAGCTTTATCTTGAATTATTAAAATGTGAGGATAATAAAGATTATCCATATATGTTTGCTATGTCTGGAAATGAAAAATGCTTTGTTAATATACCCACGGATTATTGATATTATTAGACGAAATCATTTACACGACAGCGATAGAAATACTATTCTTTAAATCTAATTAAAATTCAATTAGTTTGTTATTAATTAATACACCGGCTATATGTCCAATAAAAGCACTTTTTATCCAAGGTATTTTAGCGATGGAAACCTTGATGGAGGTTTCCATTTGTGTAAAATGATTACTCTGCATCCAGATATAACCTTCAGGAAATGAATGTATATGTATTATATCTAGTCCTGTTTGTTCATTTTTATTTCTTAATAAACTAGTTAAAAACTACCCTTTTTAATTTTTATAGTACTTTGTTATACATAGTTCTATATTTTTTATATATTTGCAGTATGAAAATTGAGAATACACAATCACAAATGCGAAAAGGGATTTTGGAATACTGCATACTTTCCATATTAAAAAATAGTGAGGCCTACCCTTCTGATATTATCGAAAAGCTAAAAAAAGCAAAATTGATAGTAGTGGAAGGAACGCTATATCCCTTACTTACTCGCTTAAAAAATGCTGAATTATTACAATACCGCTGGGAAGAGTCTAGTGCAGGACCACCAAGAAAATATTATTCTTTAACCAAAAAAGGAATTACATTTTTAATAGAATTAGATAGCACTTGGAAAGATTTAGCAAAAGCAGTACGATTAACCACTAAAACAAAAAAAGATGAATAAGACTGTAAACGTTAACCTAGCAGGAATTGTATTTCATATTGATGAAAATGCTTTTGAAACATTGAACAATTACCTAAATGCACTTAAAAATCATTTTAAAAATGAAGAAGGTGGAGATGAAATATTAAAAGATATTGAAGGAAGAATTGCTGAACTTTTTACGGAACGATTAGATAAAAAAGAAGCGATTTCACTTACTGATATAAATGAAATAACTACAATAATGGGTGACCCTAGCCAATATGATGATGAAATTGAGCAGGAGCAATCTCAGGAAAGTCAGGATAAAGAAGAAGACTTAAGAAAAGGAAAAAGAAGAAAAGTTTTCAGAGATGAGGAAGATAGAATGATTGGTGGAGTTTGTCGTGGAATGGCTCATTATTTTGATATAAATGTCCTTTTCTGTAGAATTATATTTATAGGGATGTTATTTTTAATTGGCCCTGGAGCACCATTTCTATATATAATGTTCTGGATTGTACTTCCATCTGCTAAAACTACTGCTGAAAAATTAGAGATGAAAGGTGAAAGAGTAAACATTAATAATATTGAAAAAAATATTAAAAAAGAATTAAATATAATAGAAGATAAAATAAGAGATTTTGACAGGAAGTTCACTAAAGAAATGTTTGGAGCAAATAGTTTTTTCAGAAAAATAGTGGATTTTTTTATCCGTGTAATTAAAGGAGTATTTAAATTTGCAGGAAGTTTTTTTGGAATTTTTTGCATTTTATTTGGAGGAATCCTACTTCTCCTTATTTTCTCTTTTGCGTTCTCTGGTGCAGAAATTTTATTTCACAACTATCCAATGGTTGACCATGTATTCAATGATTTCTTTAACAATAAATCAGCAACATGGCTCTCTCTCTTCATTGGGATACCAATTGTTGCAGTTATTCTATTTGGATTAAGATTAGTTAAAAATACCAAAATCCATATGAATTACAAAATAGGAATATTTGTTTTATGGATAACATCTATATTCTTTCTTCTTAATTCAGTAAAAGATATTTCATTAGAATTTAAAGAAGAAGCAAAAAACACAATTATTGAAAATATAATTACAGAAAGCGACACTCTCTATTTAAGTATGAATGATGTTAATAGAGTGTTAGACAATATATTTGATACAAAAGGATTTAAAGTCACTCCATTTGAAGATAACTTAATCGGTATTGGAATGGAATTAGATATTGTAAAAAGTAAAAATGATAATTTTAATTTAATTAAAGAAGCTACTGGAAGGGGTAAAGAAAAGCATCTAGCAAAAGAAATGGCAGAAGGAATTGGTTTTGAATTTACACTAGAAAATGATAATCTGATTTTTGATGACTTTTTCACTATCGCTACACAAAAATGGCGCATGCAAGAATTAGATTTAACTTTAGAATTACCTATTGATATGGTTGTTTTCTTAGATCATAGTTTAGAGGACTTAATTTACGACATTAAAAATGTTCATAATATGTGGGATTATGATATGCTTGGCCACTATTGGAAAATGGAAAAAGAAGGACTTAGTTGTATTAGTTGTGAAGATTAAAAAAGTTCGAACTTAGGACCGTAAGGTCCACCAATAAAAAACCCCTAAAGTTAATTAGAGAGATCATAGATAGAAATAATATTCTTTAAATCTAATTAAAATTCAATCTCTTGGTCTTCTTCCCATTCCATCTGGAATTCCTTTGTAATGCCTAAATTGCTCAACATATATTCCGTTAACCACCTTTATTCTATCTCTTATTTTCTTGTAAACATTCTCTTTTTCTCCTTTTGGATAATTATCAATATCTGAGCCTAAATAGTTGAACCACCCACTTGACCATTGACTTAAATATTTGGTCCCTGCTTCTACTCTTTGATTAACATATTTATCAATGTTTACTGTTGTGTTTTTGTCACTTACATTGCCTCCGTAAAAAAGAAATTCAGGAACAAGATGGGCGTCCAATTTATGTTGAATAATATCTCCTTCATACATTAAAGGCCATTCTGCTGCTCTAACGGCATCTGCTGTTAGATAAGCTGCTGCACGGTGATCACTCTTGTGCCATACCTGATAGTTAAATCCTGGATCAAATGACATCAGAACATCAGGTTTAAACTTACGAATATAATATACTAGTTTACCTATTGCTTCTTCCTTATCAGCAAATTCTAGACGACCATCATCATAACCTAGATTAACATAATGTTCTTCTAAAAGACCAATTTCTTTAATAGCATCAATTTGTTCTTGCCTTCTTATCTTAGACAAATCCGTTTTACTTATATTAGGGTCTTTAGTGCCAACGTTTCCAGTTGTCAAAATCACCATGAAGATTTTGTTCTCATTTGCTTTTAGCATTGCCAATGTCCCATGTGATTGATGATCATCATCTGGATGTGCACCTATAAGTAATATAGTTTTTCCTGCCCATTCATTTATTGGAATATTTGATTGCGAAAAACATAAAAAGCTATTAATGATAAATAGGAGAGTGAATTTATTAATTGATTTCATTATAATTAATTTAACTTTATTAAATATAAACATTTAAAAAGCATTAAATCCAGTAATGTCCATTCCGGTAATAAAAAGATGAATGTCATGCGTTCCTTCGTAAGGAAGAGGTCCCGAGTTCAAATCTCGGCATTGGCTCTACTTTTTAAAGGTAATTCCAAGTATTTGACTTTTATAATAATACTTTGTAATAAAATTTATTTCAGTTACTTATGCTTAATAAAAAAAAATAATTAATGAAAAAATTGATATTATTGATTTCATTTGCAACAATTGGATGTAATTCTACAGATAAAAAATATATTCCAAATGAGGTAACCGTAGTTGTCGAGTTGAGAATAAATAAAAATAAATCAGAAGATGAAATCAAAACTTTTACGAAAAAGTATAGTGAATTTGTAAATGAAACTGAATCCAATACATTGGGATGGACTTATAATATCTCTGGTGATAAATTAGTTTTGATAGAAAGATATAAAAATGAGGATGCAAACATAATAACTGCAAAAAATATATCGCCAGGAGGAAAAAGAAATGAACTTTTAAATGAGTCGTTCACTTTTTTTTCACTTGAAAAAGTTTCCGTTTATGGAGGTTTTACAAATCGATTAATTAATTTTAATAATAGGACTGTTGAAAAAGTTGGCATCAAAGCTCCGTTTGAATATTTTCCAATAATAAGTGGATACAGCAGGAACTTAGATTAACAATAGATTAATTCAGTTTAAATTTTAACTTGTATATTTAAAGTGGATAAAATAAATCAACAAAAATGAAAAAATTAATAAAGAAATTTCATATGAGAATTAATATTTTTTTACCAGTCATCATTAGATGAATTGTTTTTAAAATGCTGTTCAATAGAGTTAAAGACAGAAATGATTTCATCATTTAATTCATTGGCTACTTTAGTAACTCTTTTTAAGTAAATACCTTTTTTAATTTCTTTATCAACATATTTTGAAGCTTTTTTTGATTTAACATCCCCTTTTAAATCAGATCTATAATTTAGATTGTATCTACGAAATTGTTTTACGTTTAAAAATCCATCCAATAAAAGATTTCCTATATAATTTTCATCAACTTGGTTGCTTGCTATATCCCATGTTGAGTTAGGCTCTCTCTTTTTTCCATCAAAAGAATAAATATCTTTTAATTTCATTTCTAAACGAAATCTATTTTCTTTTATAAGAAACACCATTGTAGATGATACTCTATAGTTTGTTGTTGTGTTTTGTGATGTCTGAATTAGTTTTGGACTCATTTTGAAGTCACGGTCAACGATAATTTTATTTTTCTCATTAAATTGAATTGATTCTTGAGGAGATTTAAAATTTTCTCCAATCCATTCTAGAATATTACTGTGGATTTCGTTTTGTAATTTACCTTCGATTGAATAAACTTTTACATAACCATAAATATCTTCAACAGGTTCTTGAGATAATGTTATAATAGGGAAAAATAGAACAAATAAAATGGAAAATTTTTTCATAGCTTATAACTAATAAATAAATTATGGATTGATTTCATATACATTAAATATAAAACTTACTTATTTAACCTTTTTCATAATATAGTTGACGGATTCAGCATCGCCATTGTAATAAACATGGTCAATTAAATATCCGTTTTCAATCAAAAGGTTCACTGCACCCATAATTCCATTAAAGGCAAATTTCTTTCCATTTTCATCTAAGACATAACCTTTTTTTATTTCTTTTATCCTTGAAATTTGTCCATAGTCAACATAAATTTTAGCTTGAAATGGTCTTAGCAATTTAACTTCAGCATTTATTCTAATGTATTGGGCATCCAATTCAGAAATAGGAATTCCATTTACTGTTAAATCTTGTGAAAAAGAGAAGAAAGAAGTTATAAATATTGAGATAAATAATAGTTTTTTCATGGTTTTTAATTTTTATACAATGTAGTAAAATAATAACAAATAAAAATTGATAATAAAATAAGGTTCATTAAGTATGAAAAAAAGATGATTATTGTTAAGTATTAATTAATTTTTTTTCTAAATTTGCAAGCTCTTAAAATAATAACGAAATAAATCAATTATGGCTAAAGAAACTTTTGACCGCTCAAAACCACATTTAAATATTGGAACTATAGGTCACGTAGATCATGGTAAAACTACTCTCACAGCAGCAATAACAAAGGTTCTTGCTGATGCGGGTTTTTCTGAAGCAAAAAGCTTTGATCAAATTGATAATGCTCCTGAAGAAAAAGAACGTGGAATAACCATTAACACATCACATGTTGAATATCAAACTGAAAAACGTCATTATGCTCATGTAGATTGTCCAGGTCACGCCGATTATGTTAAAAACATGGTTACTGGTGCTGCCCAAATGGATGGTGCAATTCTAGTAGTAGCTGCTACTGATGGACCAATGCCTCAAACTAGAGAGCATATTTTATTGGGCCGTCAAGTTGGTGTTCCTCGCCTTGTCGTTTTCTTAAATAAGGCAGACATGGTTGATGATGATGAACTTCTTGAATTAGTTGAAATGGAAGTCAGAGAATTACTTTCTTTTTATGATTATGATGGTGATAATACTCCATGCGTTCTTGGTTCCGCATTGGGAGCTTTAAATGGAGAACAAAAATGGGTAGATACAGTTATGAAATTAATGACTGAAGTAGATTCATGGATTGAATTACCAAAACGTGATGTTGAAAAGGATGCTCTTATGCCAGTTGAAGATGTTTTTTCAATTACTGGTCGTGGTACTGTTGCTACTGGTAGAATTGAAACGGGAGTTTTTAATTCATCTGATACTGTTGATATAATTGGTATGGGTGCTGAAAAATTAAGTTCTACAGTTACTGGTGTAGAAATGTTTAGAAAAATATTAGATAGAGGAGAGGCAGGAGATAATGTAGGAATATTGTTAAGAGGCATTGAAAAGACAGATATTAAAAGAGGAATGGTTATTTGTAAGCCAGGGTCTGTCAAGCCACATGCAAAATTTGAAGCTGAAGTCTATATTTTGAAAAAAGAAGAAGGAGGGAGACATACTCCATTCCATAATAATTATCGTCCACAATTTTATGTTAGGACAACTGATGTAACTGGAAATATAAATTTACCAAGTGGAGTTGAAATGGTTATGCCTGGAGATAATTTGACAATTAATGTAGATTTGATTCAGCCAATAGCCTTAAGTGTTGGTTTGAGATTTGCTATTAGAGAAGGTGGCAGAACAGTTGGAGCTGGTCAGGTCACAAAAATTTTAGACTAGGAAGGAAGTTTTTAATTATTAAATAGGGTTTGTTTAGAGACTTATTTTTAACTAAAAACGGGTTTAGCTCAGTTGGTAGAGCACTGGTCTCCAAAACCAGGTGTCGGGAGTTCGAGTCTCTCAACCCGTGCTTAAAATGAGATAATAAAAAGAGAATGTCTACAGTTATAAATTATATTAAAGAATCTTTTGAAGAGTTAAAAAATAATGTTTCCTGGACCCCTATTGCTGAACTTCAAAGATTAACTATTGTAGTTCTCGTTTTTTCTTTGCTTTTTTCACTTGCTATTTGGGGAGCAGACACGGTTTTGTCAAGAATTATTACTATTTATTTTAAATTAATTAATTGATTTATGGTTGAAACTACTGAAAAAAAATGGTATGTAATTAGGGCTGTTAGCGGGAAAGAATCAAAGATAAAAGATTATATTATGTCAGAAATAACTAGACTTGGTTTTGAAAGTTATATAGAGGATATTCTTGTTCCTACTGAAAAAGTTATTCAAATTCGTAATGGCAAAAAGGTTAGTAAAGAGAAAGTTTATTTTCCTGGATATATAATGATAAAGGCAAACTTAATAGGAGAAATCCCTCACATTATAAAATCTGTTACAAATGTTATTGGATTCTTAGGAGAAACTAAAAGGGGTGAACCTATTCCTTTAAGAAAATCAGAGGTAAATAGAATGCTTGGTAAGGTTGATGAATTAGCTTTAAATAAAGAACATGCAGTTATTCCTTTTATTATTGGAGAGACTATTAAAGTCATTGACGGTCCATTTAATGGATTTACTGGTAATATTGAAAATATTAATGAGGAAAAAAGAAAGCTTGAGGTAATGGTTAAGATTTTTGGTAGAAAAACACCATTAGAATTAAGCTATATGCAAGTTGAAAAAATATAAAATTTATATTATAATTTTTTAATTTAAAAAATAAAAATGGCTAAACAAGTCGAAAAGGTTTTAAAAGTGCAAGTTAGAGGTGGAGCTGCTAATCCTTCTCCTCCGGTTGGTCCAGCGTTGGGTGCTGCTGGTGTGAATATTATGGAATTTTGTAAACAATTTAACGCGAGAACACAAGATAAGCCTGGAAAATTACTTCCAGTTGTTATATCTGTTTATCAAGATAAATCTTTTGATTTTATAATTAAGACTCCTCCTGCAGCTGTTCAGTTAATGGAAGCAGCCAAAACAAAAAAAGGTTCTGGAGAACCTAATAGAAATAAAGTAGCTTCAGTTACTTGGGAACAAATAAAAAAAATAGCTGAAGATAAAATGCAAGATTTAAATGCTTTTAAAATAGAGTCAGCTATGAAAATGGTTGCAGGTACAGCTAGATCTATGGGGTTTAAAGTTTCAGGAAAGTTTCCTGATAATAATTAAAAATTGAAATGGGTAAACTTACAAAAAAACAAAAGGAATTAATGTCAAAGGTAGATCAGAATAAGTTATATTCTCTCAATGAAGCATCTTCATTAGTTAAAGAAATTACAAAGGTTAATTTTGATGCATCTGTTGATCTTGCTATTCGATTAGGAGTAGATCCAAAAAAAGCTAATGAAATGGTTAGAGGAATTGTAAGACTTCCTCATGGAACAGGTAAAAATGTTAAAGTTTTAGCATTAGTGACTCCAGATAAAGAAGATGAAGCAAAAGAAGGTGGAGCGGATTTTATTGGTTTAGATCAATTTTTACAAAAAATTAAAGATGGATGGACTGACGTAGATGTAATTGTAACTATGCCAACTTTAATGGCTAAAATAGGATCATTAGGTAAAATTCTTGGTCCTAGAGGATTAATGCCAAATCCTAAAACCGGTACAGTTACGATGGATATTAAAAAAGCTATAAGTGATATTAAGAGTGGTAAAATTGATTTTAAAGTAGATAAAGATGGAATAATTCATTCCTCGATTGCTAAGGCTTCATTTTCTGCTGATAAAATTTTTGAAAATGCTGATGAACTAATCAAAACAGTTATTAAATTAAAACCAACAAGTACTAAAGGTAGTTATCTTAAAAGTATTTCTATGTCAAGTACTATGAGTTATGGTATTGCTGTTGATACTAATTTAGTATAAATAAAATAATTGAGTAAATGACTAAAGAACAAAAAACAGAAGTGGTTAATAAATTAGCTAATGACTTGGTTGAGTCAAAAGTGCTTTATTTTACTGATATTGCTGGTTTAAATTCTAAAAATACTTCTGAATTGAGAAGAGCATGTTTTAATGCTGGCATTAGATTGTCTGTTGTCAAAAACACTCTTTTGGAAAGAGCTATGGAATCTTGTGAAAAAGATTTCAGTGAATTTAAAGATGTATTAAAAGGTAATACATCTTTAATGTTTTCTAATGTTGGTAATGCACCTGCAAAGGTTATTAAAAACTTTAGAAGAAAACATGAAAAACCAATACTTAAGGGAGCTTATGTTGAGGAATCTATTTACTTAGGTGATAATCAAATTGATAGTTTGGTTTCTATTAAATCAAAAGAGGAACTTATAGGAGATATAATTTCCTTACTTCAATCACCTGCTAAAAATGTAATTTCTGCTCTTAAATCGAGTGGAAATCAATTATCAGGTATATTGAAAACACTTTCAGATCGTTAAATGTCTGAGAATAAATTTATGAAAACAATTAATTAATATTTAAAATTCAAACACTAGAAAATGGCAGATTTAAAAGAATTCGCAGAAAAGTTAGTTAACTTATCAGTTAAAGAAGTTAATGAATTAGCTGATATTTTAAAAAATGATTATGGTATTGAACCAGCAGCAGCAGCTGTTGCTGTAGCTGGACCTTCTTCTGGATCAGACGAAGCTGATTCAGAGCAAAAATCTGAATTTGATGTAATTTTATCTGCAGCCGGAGGTTCAAAATTGGCTGTTGTTAAATTAGTAAAAGAACTTACAGGTCTTGGCCTTAAAGAGTCAAAAGATCTTGTTGATAATGCGCCAAGCCCAATAAAGGAAGGTGTTTCTAAAGATGAAGCAGAAAGTATGAAAAAATCTTTAGAAGAGGCTGGAGCAGAAGTTGAATTAAAATAGTTTTAAGTTTTATTGCTTAGGTTTAGAGTGATTATAATCACTCTAAACCGTTCTGTTTTATTCACTCAAAAATCATTTAAGTTCATTAAAATAAATTACTAATTTAATATAACATGTCAAATTCAATATCGAACAGAATCAATTTTTCTACATCAAAAGAGAAACCCAATTATCCCGACTTTTTAGATATACAGATTAAATCTTTCCAAGATTTTTTTCAATTAGAAACAAAATCTGATGAGAGAGCTGAGGAAGGGTTGTTTAATACCTTTAAGGAGAATTTTCCTATTACTGATACCAGAAATCAATTTATACTAGAGTTTATTGATTATTTTATAGATCCACCTAGGTATTCTATTCAGGAATGTATAGAAAGAGGATTAACTTACTCAGTTCCTTTAAAAGCAAGATTAAAATTATATTGTACTGACGCAGATCACGAAGACTTTGAGACTATTGTTCAGGATGTTTTTCTTGGAACAATTCCTTATATGACTCCTAGTGGTACATTCGTAATTAATGGTGCAGAGCGAATTGTAGTTTCTCAATTACACCGATCTCCAGGAGTATTTTTCGGACAATCATTTCATGCAAATGGCACAAAACTTTATTCAGCAAGAGTTATTCCCTTTAAGGGATCTTGGATTGAGTTTGCTACTGATATAAATAATGTCATGTATGCTTATATTGATAGAAAGAAAAAATTACCTGTTACCACCTTATTTAGGGCTATTGGATATGAAAGGGATAAGGATATTCTTGAAATATTTGATTTAGCAGAAGAAGTTAAAGTAACAAAAACGGGAATTAAAAAAGTGTTAGGAAGAAAACTAGCTGCAAGAGTTTTAAATACTTGGCATGAAGATTTTGTTGATGAAGATACAGGAGAGGTAATATCAATTGAGAGAAATGAAATTATAATTGATAGAGATACTCTAATTGAGAAGGATCACATTAAACTTATACTCGAATCTAATATTAAAACAATTTTATTGCATAAGGAAGATGCTCATATGTCAGATTTTGCCATTATTCATAATACACTTCAAAAAGATCCTACAAATTCTGAAAAAGAGGCTGTTGAACATATATATCGACAATTGAGAAATGCTGAGCCACCTGATGAAGAAACGGCAAGAGGTATTATAGATAAATTATTCTTTTCTGATCAACGTTATAATTTAGGAGAAGTTGGGCGTTATAGGATGAATAAGAAATTAGGTAATGATGTTGAAATGGACAAGCAAATTTTAACTAAACAAGATATTATTACTATTGTCAAATATTTAATTGAATTAGTTAATTCTAAAGCTGAAATAGATGATATTGATCATTTATCAAATAGAAGGGTTAGAACTGTAGGAGAACAATTGTCATCTCAATTTGGTGTAGGACTTGCTAGAATGGCTAGAACAATAAGAGAAAGAATGAATGTTAGAGATAATGAAGTTTTTACTCCTATAGATTTAATTAATGCAAAAACCCTATCCTCTGTTATTAATACTTTTTTTGGAACAAATCAATTATCTCAATTTATGGATGCGACTAATCCTTTAGCTGAAATAACTCACAAAAGAAGATTATCTGCCCTTGGACCTGGGGGATTATCAAGAGAAAGGGCTGGCTTTGAAGTTAGAGATGTTCATTATACTCACTATGGTAGGTTATGTCCTATTGAGACTCCTGAAGGACCAAATATTGGTTTGATTTCTTCATTAAGTGTTTATGCTAAAGTAAATAATTTAGGTTTTATTGAGACACCATATAGAAAAGTTTTGAATGGAAAAATTAATTTAAATGAGACTGTTTACCTTACTGCTGAAGAGGAAGAAAATAAATTAATTGCTCAGGCAAATATTCCATTTGATGAAAATGGAAAAATAAAAGGAAAGAAAATTATTGCTAGAGAAGAAGGAGATTTTCCAGTTGTTGACTCTAAATCTATTAATTATACAGATGTAGCACCAAATCAAATTGCGTCAATTTCTGCTTCATTAATTCCATTTTTAGAACATGATGATGCAAATAGAGCTCTAATGGGTTCAAATATGATGCGACAAGCTGTGCCTCTTTTAAAGCCTGAAGCTCCTATAGTAGGAACTGGATTGGAATTGCAAGTTGCATCTGATTCAAGAGTTTTAATTAATGCTGAAGGGGATGGAATTGTTGAATATGTTGATTCAAAAAAAATAATAATAAAATATAATTTTTCTGAAACTGAAAAATTAGTAGGATTTGAGGATGAAAGTAAAAAATATGATTTAATAAAATTTAGGAAGACTAATCAAGGTACTTGTATAAATCTCAAGCCTCTTGTTAAAAAAGGTGATAAAGTAACTAAAGGCCAGATTTTATCTGAAGGTTATGCAACTCATGAAGGTGAGTTAGCTTTAGGACGAAATTTAAAAGTCGCTTTTATGCCATGGAAAGGATATAATTTTGAGGATGCTATTGTTATTTCTGAAAAAGTTGTTAGAGATGATGTTTTTACTTCTATTCATATTGATGAATATTCTTTAGATGTTAGGGATACTAAACTTGGATCTGAAGAGTTAACAGATGATATCCCAAATGTTAGTGAAGAGGCAACAAAAGATCTTGATGAATTTGGAATGATTAGAATTGGAGCTGAAGTGAATCCAGGTGATATTTTAATTGGAAAGATAACTCCAAAAGGAGAGTCTGATCCAACTCCAGAAGAAAAACTTCTAAGAGCAATTTTTGGAGATAAAGCAGGGGATGTTAAGGATGCTTCTTTGAAGGCTCCACCATCTCTTCATGGTATAGTGATTGATAAGAAACTTTTTACTAGATCGATTAAAGATAAAAGAAAAAGAAATCAAGATAAACAAGAACTAGAAGAATTAGATTCTATTTATAATAAAAAATTTGATGAATTAAAATCGATTTTGGTTGAAAAATTATTTACGATTGTAAATGGTAAAACATGTCAGGGTGTGGAAAATGATCTTGGGGAAGAAGTTCTTCCAAAAGGAAAAAAATACACTCTAAAAATGTTGTCTAATGTTGAAGATTATTCTCATTTAACTAAAGGAAGTTGGACAATAAGTAATGAAACTAACAGATTAATTGGGGATTTGATTCATAATTATAAAATCAAAGAAAATGATATTCAAGGTTCATTTCGTAGAGAAAGGTTTACAATTAGTGTTGGAGATGAATTGCCTGCTGGAATAAAAAGATTAGCTAAAGTTTATATAGCTAAAAAAAGAAAACTTAAAGTGGGAGATAAAATGGCTGGTCGTCATGGAAATAAAGGTATTGTTGCTCGAATAGTAAGGCAAGAAGAAATGCCATTTTTAGAAGATGGTACACCAGTGGATATTGTTTTAAACCCTCTTGGAGTTCCTTCTAGAATGAATATTGGGCAAATCTACGAGACTGTTTTAGGTTGGGCAGGTCAAAAATTAGGAGAGAAGTATTCTACTCCAATATTTGATGGGGCTAGTTCTGATCAAATTGATGAATTAACAGATAAAGCTAAAATACCTCGCTATGGTCATACTTATCTTTATGATGGTGGTACTGGTGAACGTTTTGATCAGGCTGCTACTGTTGGAGTTATATATATGTTGAAATTAGGGCACATGGTTGATGATAAAATGCACTCAAGATCTATTGGCCCTTATTCATTAATTACTCAACAACCATTGGGAGGAAAAGCTCAATTTGGTGGGCAAAGATTTGGAGAAATGGAAGTTTGGGCCCTAGAAGCTTATGGTGCATCAAGCACTTTACAAGAGATTCTTACTGTCAAGTCTGATGATGTCGTAGGAAGAGCTAAATCATATGAATCAATTGTTAAAGGAGATTCACTTCCTGAAGCAGGACTTCCGGAATCCTTCAATGTATTAATGCATGAGTTAAGAGGACTTGGACTTGATATTAGATTAGAAGAATAAGTTATAGAAAAAATTAATAAAATTTAATTACTTTAAAAAGTTATGATTAGAAATAACGAAATAGTTACCCAAAAAAAATTTGATAAAATAACAATAGGTTTATCTTCACCAGAAGTTATTCTTGGAAGTTCAAGAGGTGAAGTATTAAAACCAGAAACAATTAATTATAGAACTCATAAACCTGAAAGAGATGGTCTTTTTTGTGAACGTATTTTTGGTCCTGTTAAAGATTACGAATGTGCTTGCGGAAAGTATAAAAGGATTAGATACAAAGGAATTGTATGTGATAGGTGTGGTGTAGAGGTAACTGAAAAAAAAGTTAGAAGAGATAGGGTTGGACACATAAGTTTAGTTGTCCCTGTTGCTCATATTTGGTATTTTAGGTCGCTTCCTAACAAAATAGGATATTTATTAGGTCTACCATCTAAAAAGTTAGACATGATAATCTATTATGAAAGATACGTAGTTATTCAACCTGGAAATTCAACAAATTCTGAGGGTGATCCAATTCAAAAAATGGATTTTCTTACAGAGGAAGAATATTTAAATATATTAGAAAAATTACCTTCTGATAATCAATTTCTTGAAGATTCAGATCCAAATAAGTTTATTGCTAAAATGGGAGCAGAATGTTTAATAGAATTATTATCAAGAATTGATTTAAAAGCTTTGTCTTATGAGCTTCGCCATAAGGCTAATAATGAAACATCTAAACAAAGAAAAACGGAAGCTCTTAAAAGACTTCAAGTAGTTGAAGCTTTTAGAGAAGCTAACGAAAGAAAAGAAAATTTACCTGAATGGATGATAATGAAAGCAATTCCTGTAATTCCTCCTGAATTAAGGCCATTGGTTCCTCTTGATGGTGGAAGATTTGCTACATCTGATTTAAATGATTTATATAGAAGAGTTATTATTAGAAATAATAGATTAAAAAGATTAGTAGAAATAAAAGCACCTGAGGTAATCCTTAGAAATGAAAAAAGGATGCTTCAGGAATCTGTAGATTCTTTATTCGATAATACTCGTAAGTCTTCTGCAGTGAAAACAGATTCAAATAGACCTTTAAAATCTCTTTCCGATTCTTTAAAAGGGAAACAAGGCCGTTTTAGACAAAATCTTTTAGGTAAAAGAGTTGATTATTCTGCTAGGTCTGTAATCGTAGTTGGCCCTACATTAAGATTGTATGAATGTGGACTTCCTAAAGGGATGGCAGCAGAGCTTTACAAACCTTTTGTAATTAGAAAATTAATTGAAAGAGGTATTGTTAAAACTGTTAAATCAGCAAAGAAAATTATTGATAGAAGAGAACCAGTTGTTTGGGATATATTAGAAAATGTATTAAAGGGTCATCCAGTTTTATTAAATAGAGCTCCTACATTGCATAGATTGGGTATTCAAGCTTTTCAGCCTAAACTAATAGAAGGTAAAGCAATTCAATTACATCCTTTAGTTTGTACTGCATTTAATGCTGATTTTGATGGCGATCAGATGGCTGTTCATTTACCTTTAGGTCCTGAAGCGATTCTTGAATCTCAATTATTAATGTTAGCTTCTCATAATATTTTAAATCCAGCAAATGGAGCTCCTGTAACCGTACCTTCTCAAGATATGGTTTTAGGTTTATATTACATGACTAAGGAGAGAAAATCTATAGATAGTAATAAAGTTTTAGGTGAAGGACTTACATTTTATTCAACTGAAGAAGTTCATATTGCTTATAATGAAAATAAAGTTGAGTTAAATGCCTCAATTAAAATTAGAATAAAGGTTTATGATGCTGCTGGAAAATTCGAATATAAAATTATTGATACTACTGTTGGTAGAGTTTTGTTTAATGAGGTTGTACCGGAAAAGGCTGGTTTTTTTAATGAAGTTTTAACTAAAAAAACTTTGAGAGAAATTATTGGTAAAATTTTAAAATTTACTAGTGTACCTGAAACAGCTGATTTCCTTGATAAAATTAAAGACATGGGTTATGGATTTGCATTTAAAGGAGGTCTGTCCTTTAGTCTAGGAGATATAATTATTCCTCCAGAAAAAAAATCATTAATTGATGATGCAAATATTAAGGTTGATGGTATCCTGGGTAATTATAATATGGGCTTAATAACAAACAATGAACGTTATAATCAGATTATTGACGTATGGACTTCTACAAATTCACATTTGACTAGTTTATCAATGAAAAGAATAAGTGAAGACGAGCAAGGATTTAATTCTGTATTTATGATGTTGGATTCTGGTGCTAGAGGATCTAAAGAACAAATTAGACAATTAACAGGAATGAGGGGATTAATGGCTAAACCTAAAAAATCTAATGCTGGAGGAGGAGAAATTATTGAAAATCCTATTTTATCTAATTTTAAAGAAGGATTATCAATATTAGAGTATTTTATATCTACTCACGGAGCTAGAAAAGGTCTCGCAGATACAGCTCTAAAAACTGCTGATGCTGGTTATTTGACTAGAAGACTTGTTGATGTTTCACAAGATGTTATAATTAATATTGAAGACTGTGGCACATTGAGAGGGCTTGAAGTTAAAGCACTTAAGAAGAATGAGGAAATAGTAGAATCTTTATCTGATAGAATTAAAGGGAGAGTCTCTTTATATGATATAATTAATCCAATGGACAAGAAATTATATGTAGAAGCTGGAGATGAAATTTCTGATGAAATTGCTTCTATTATAGAGGATTCTTTAATTGATTCGGTTCAAGTTAGATCTCCATTAACTTGCGAGGCTAAAAAAGGAGTTTGTGTTAAATGCTATGGCAGGAATTTGTCAAATAATAAAATGGTTCAAAAGGGAGAGGCAGTAGGAGTTGTTGCTGCTCAGTCAATTGGTGAGCCCGGAACTCAATTGACTTTGAGGACTTTTCATGTTGGAGGAGTCGCTGGGAATGTTTCTGAAGAAAATCAGATTGTTGCTAAATTTGATGGTAGAGTTGAAATAGACGATTTAAAGGTTGTTGATAGTAAGGATAATGAAGGGAAAAAAATTAAAATAGTGATATCTAGAACTACTGAGATTCGTTTAGTTGATCAAAAGACTAAAGCTATTTTAAGTACAAATAATATTCCTTATGGGTCATCATTGTTTATTGAAAATGGTGATATAGTTAAGCGTGATGAAGTTATATGTCAATGGGATCCATTTAATGGCGTTGTTGTTTCTGAATTTTCTGGTAAAGTAGTTTATGAAAATATTGAACAAGGGATAACTTATCAAGTAGAGATAGATGAACAAACAGGATTTAAGGAAAAAGTTATTTCTGAATCTAGAAATAAAAAAATAATCCCTACTTTAATAATCGAAGATAATAAAGGGAACATTTTAAGATCATATAATTTACCAGTTGGTGCACATCTAATGGTAGATGATAATCAAAAAATTAAGCAGGGAACAATTCTTGTAAAAATTCCAAGAAAATCTGCTAAGTCAGGAGATATTACTGGTGGATTACCTCGAGTCACAGAACTTTTTGAAGCCAGAAATCCTTCAAACCCATCTGTTGTTAGTGAAATTGATGGCGTAGTTTCTTTTGGAAAAATTAAGAGGGGAAATAGAGAAATTATTGTTGAGTCAAAGTTTGGGGACATTAAAAAATATTTAGTTAAACTTTCAAATCAAATTTTAGTTCAGGAGAACGATTTTATTAAAGCTGGAATGCCACTTTCTGATGGATCAATTTCACCAGTTGATATTTTAAAGATTAAAGGTCCCGCAGCAGTTCAACAATATTTAGTTAATGAGGTTCAGGAAGTTTATAGGTTACAGGGTGTAAAAATAAATGATAAGCATTTTGAGGTTGTAGTTCGACAAATGATGCGAAAAGTTAGAATAATTGATCCAGGTGATACAATTTTTCTAGAGAATCAACTGATTCACAGATATGACTTTATGCATGAAAACGATAATTTGTATGGAAAGAAAGTTATCGAAGAAATAGGTGATTCTGAAAATTTTAGTCCTGGTCAAGTTATAAGTTCTCGTCAATTAAGGGATGAGAATTCAATCTTAAAACAGAAAGGAAAAAGTGAAGTAAAGGCTAGGGATGCTGAACCTGCAACTGCAACTCCTGAACTTCAGGGTATTACAAGAGCTTCTCTTCAAACTAAATCATTTATCTCAGCAGCATCTTTTCAGGAAACTACTAAGGTTTTAAATGAAGCCGCTGTTAATGGTAAAGTGGACTTTTTAGAGGGGCTAAAAGAAAATGTAATTGTTGGTCATAAAATTCCTGCTGGGACTGGTTTAAGAGAATACGATAATATTATTGTCGGCTCTAAAGATGAGTATACAAGTTTATTAATTGGCGAACAAGAGTTAAATTATACTGATGACTGAAAAAAAAGAAAAAGATAAAAAAATTGACATTGAGTTAGATCAAAATATTGCTGAAGGAACGTATTCTAATTTAGCTATTATTAATCATTCCATTTCTGAGTTTATAATCGATTTTGTTTCTTTGATGCCTGGAGCACCTAAAGCTAAGGTTAAGTCAAGAATAATATTAACTCCTCAACATGCAAAGCGTTTGAGAGATGCTTTAGCTGAAAACATTAATCGATTTGAAAAGAAGAATGGAGAAATTAAAAATCTTGATCAGCTTCAAGTTCCTTTAAATTTTGGTCCTACAGGTGAAGCTTAGTTAAAATTCTGAATTTATGTGGAATTTTATTTTTGGAAACTTTTCCTTTGTCATTTGTAATGTAAATAGAGAATCAGCAAAAAAAACTAATTTATTTAATTTGTCTTTTCCTAGAAATTTATTTTTTGTTCTTTTAAATTCGATGAATTCTTCTGATTTTTCATCAATTGATTCTACCCAACAAGCTTTGTAGAAATTTACATTTTCATAACTACATTTAGCACCATATTCATGTTCAAGTCTATATTTGATTACATCATATTGAAGAGCTCCTACTGTACCAATAATTTTTCTATTATTTAGTGATAGGATAAATAATTGAGCCACTCCTTCATCCATTAATTGATCAATTCCTTTATTTAATTGTTTTGATTTCATAGCATCCTCATTGTTTATGTATTTAAAGTGTTCAGGAGAAAAACTAGGGATCCCTTTAAAATTGATTTTTTCTCCTGATGTAATGGTATCCCCAATTATAAAATTACCTGTATCATGCAGACCTATAATATCACCTGGAAACGAAGTATTAATTATTTGTTTTTTATTAGCAAAAAATTCATTAGGACTAGAATATTTAAATTTTTTCTTGAGTCTTACATGTAGGTATGGGGTGTTTCTTTCAAATTTACCTGACACAACTTTTATAAAAGCAATTCTATTTCTATGATTTGGATCCATGTTTGCGTGAATTTTGAAAACAAATCCAGAAAACACATTTTCTTCTGGATTTACAATACGCTCCTCGCATTCCTTTGGACGTGGAGGGGGTGCTATATTAATAAAACAATCTAATAATTCTTTAACACCGAAGTTATTTAATGCAGATCCAAAAAAAACAGGTTGAAGATCACCTTTTAGATATTCTTCTTCACTGAACTTAGGATAAACAGTTTCCAATAATTCTAGATCTTCTTTAAGTGTTTTTAAGGATTTTTCACTAATCAAATCGGTTAGTTTATTATCTTCTAATGAATTAAATAAATTGGTTTTGCTTATTTTTTGTTTTTCTTCTGTTAGAAAAACATTTATATTTCTTTCCCAAAGATTATAAATCCCTTTAAAGTCAATTCCCATTCCAATAGGAAAAGTTAAAGGTGAAATTTTTAGTTTTAATTTTTTTTCTATTTCATCCAATAGATCATAAGCATCTTTACCCTCTCGATCTAATTTGTTTACAAAAACAATGATAGGAATTTTTCTCATTCTACATACTTCAACTAGTTTTTCAGTTTGTTTTTCAACACCTTTAGCTACATCTATTACTACAATGACACTGTCAACAGCTGTTAATGTTCTAAAAGTCTCTTCTGAAAAATCTTTATGACCTGGTGTATCAAGAATATTAATTTTTTTGTTTTTATATAAAAAAGCTAATACAGATGTTGCAACAGAAATCCCTCTTTGTTTTTCAATCTCCATGAAATCACTTGTAGCTCCTTTTTTTATCTTATTTGATTTTACTGCTCCTGCTTCTTGGATTGCACCTCCATATAAAAGCAACTTTTCAGTTAAAGTTGTCTTTCCGGCATCTGGATGTGAGATTATTCCAAATGTCCTTCTTTTTAATATTTCTTCTTTTAACATTTTTAAAAAACTTTTCAAAAATACTACTATAAATTAAACTATTAGTAGAATTAATAGAATAGCTTTTTTAAGAATAAATCGGTAATTTTGAAAACATGATTGAAGAAAATGTAGTTTTAGTTGATAAGAATGATAAATTTATTGGTTTAATGCCTAAAATGGAGGCTCACCAAAAAGGTTTGTTACATAGAGCTTTTTCTGTTTTTATTTTTAATGATAAAAATGAAATAATGCTTCAAAAAAGAGCTTTAAATAAATATCATTCTCCTGGTTTATGGACTAATACTTGTTGTAGCCATCCAAGAAATAATGAATCTATAATTTCAGCTGGTTTGAGAAGATTAAATGATGAAATGGGTTTTCAAACTGACCTTAAAGAATTATTTAATTTCATTTACAAGGAATCTTTTGAAAATGGATTAGTTGAATATGAATTTGATTATGTTTTAATTGGAAGTTATAATAATTCTCCTAAATTAAATTTAATAGAAGCAGAAGATTGGAAGTGGATGTCTTTAGATGAAATAAAAAAAGATGTAGAAGCAAATCCAAACAATTATACTGCTTGGTTAAAAATAATTATTAATGATTTTTTTGAAAAGTTTAAATTTTTATTATGATAGTAACGGTAAGTAGAAAGGCTCATTTTAATGCAGCTCATAGATTGTATAGAAAAGATTGGACAGATACTAAAAACAAAAGTGTTTTTGGAAAATGTTCTAATCCTAATTATCATGGACATAATTATGAGCTAATTGTTAGTGTTACTGGTGAAATTGATCCTCAAACTGGTTTTGTTATGGATATAAAAGAATTAAAAAAAATCATCAAAATTTATATAGAAAATGATTTTGATCATAAAAATCTTAATAAAGATGTTAAAGAATTTAAGGAATTAATTCCGACATCTGAAAACATTGTTGTTGTTATATATAATAGAATTAAAAATCATTTAAAAAAAAATTTGGAATTGGAGGTAATTTTATTTGAAACTCCAAGAAATTTTGTAAAATATTCTGGGTAAAATATATATAATGAAATTAATCCCTCCTATTAAATTTATTCCTCAACCTAAAAAAAGGATTTGGGGTGGAGATAATTTAAAAAAAAAATTAAACAAACCTTTTGATGGAGAAAAAATTGGAGAAAGTTGGGAACTGTCTGCAATACCTAATTCTATTTCAAAAGTTTCATCAGGTCCTTTATTTGGAAAATCATTTGATGATTTAATTAAAGCATACAAAGGTAGATTATTAGGAGAGTCAGTATATAAAAAATTTGGGAATAACTTTCCAATCTTAATAAAATTTATTGATGCCAAATTAGATTTATCATTACAATTACATCCAGATGATAAATTTGCTAAAAAAAATCACGGCTCTTTTGGCAAGAAAGAAATGTGGTATGTTATTGACGCTGAAAAAGAATCAAATTTGATTGTTGGTTTTAAAGAAAATATTACAAAAAAAAAATATAAAACTCACTTAAAAAACAATACCCTTAAAGAAATTCTTAATTTTAAAAATGTATCTAGAGGGGATGCTTTTATTATAAATCCTGGTGTTGTTCATGCTATTGGTAAAGATATAGTCCTTCTTGAAATACAGCAATCATCTGATATAACATATAGAATATATGATTATGACAGAAAAGATGAAAATGGAAATAAAAGAGAACTTCACACTGAATTAGCTGATAAAGTCATAAAACTTGATAACACTGATTTTAATATTAATTTTGATTTAAAAGCTAATGGAAAATCTTTACTAGTTAATTCTGATTTTTTTAAAATTAATATTTTTCATTTAGATGGTAAATTGAATTTAAATCTTCTTTCGTTAGATTCATTTAGTGTAATAATATGTGTTCAGGGAGAATTAATTTATAATTATCAGCAAAAAAAAATATCTTTAGATTTCGCATCAACATTGTTTCTGCCTGCAGAAATTAATAATATTCTTTTAGAAGGGGTAAATGTAAAGTTTTTTCATATTCATCTGTGAAAAGTTTATTGTAAATTTAAAAAATGTAAGAATTAACTATGGCAAGTATAAGACATTTAAAAAGGGATATAAATTCAGTTATTGGAGGATTAATAGAAGATGTATATATTTTTGAAATATCTAATCCTGATATTGATTTTAAGAAAAGCAATAAATTAATTGATAATTCTATAAGTTTATTTGATCAATATATTGATAAAATCAATAACCCATCTAAGGAAAAAGGAAAAAAATATTTTAAGGAAATTCAAAAAGAATTTAAAATTGATATTGAAGATTTATATAAAAAATTGGATAAATTGACTAAATAATTTATTTTATTTTATTTAAATGGAGACCAAAAATTTTTCCATATTTTGAATTTTTAACCTCTTCTGACAAGTTAGAATATAGAGTATCCAATAATCTTGGATTTGCATCGGGAACTTCATAAAGCGCAATATAAGGAGCTATGGTTTTATTACTGTGAAGTGAAGCAAAATTTAATGAAAACAAATATCTTCTTTTTAGAAGGTTATTGGATTCATTTTCAAAGATTTCTAATCTTTCTTTATCTGGAACAATATCTTTTTTATTAATATATTCTTTAATGATTTCAAGATTTTTTGAATTAAATTTTCTAATCATAGAATTGTATTCTTCCCAAATTAAATTATTTTCAGAACCATATATTTTAGCACTACTTTCAAAAGTTGTCAAGAGAGTATTTATTTTAATATTCCCTTTTTCACCAAAAAATGAAATTCTATCATTTAGAGTGTCTCCATCTTCTTTGTTTAGGTATAAGTAATACATTTCAGAATCAATAATATTGTCAGCTAAAAAATAATTTTTTTGACCATTAACTTTGAATGAATCAACATTTATTAAAGATGAATCTTTTAATTTTTGAAGATATAGAGTTCCTTTTTTTAAACCTTTTATCGAGCCACTAATATTCATAGATTTATTATTGGAGTTATTACATCCCAATAATATTATAGAAATAAAAATAAATTTGAAAAGTATTTTTTTCATTTTTACAAATTAAACCAATAACTAAGTTTAAAAGTAAGACTTCTTATTTTAGGCGCAAAAATATTTGACGCAAAGTAATTATCATTATAAACTAAATATAGATCAGATAAAGGTGCAAACCTCCATTTTAATCTGGAATTAACTCCAAAATTTTCTGCTACACTAGAGTATTGAATTAAATTATACCAAAAAAGTTGTTTATTAAATGTAAAAGTTATTTTGGGGCCTATTAACCATAAATCAGCTGAGTCATATGGTTTAGGCAATTTAATTTTATCATAGCTTAAATTCATACTGGCTTGAATAAAAGGTTCAATTCTGTAAGCTAATTTAGTTTGAAAGGATTTTTTTGAGCCATTAAAAAATTGACCTCCGTCAACTGCTAAAAAATAAGAGAATTTTTTAAAAAAACTATTTCTAAATGATATTCCATAATTCGGATAATTATAACCTCCAATTGGAATTGGAACTGCTCCATCTTTTCTTGTAACATTAAAATCGTTGTCTAGATAGGTGTATGGGAAACTAAATTCAAATTCAAAATTTGATAAATTCTTATAGTTTATTTCAAAACCTATAGAATAGTCCCTATCAGTAATTAAAGAGTTCTCATTTGGCTTTGTAATATATCTAATGTTATTTGTAATACTTATATTAGTTATTCTATCGGATTCTATCCAAAATCTTCTCTCATATCTTAAGAATTGTTTGAAAATTCCATTTCTTCTTATAAATCCAAGATCAGATTGAAAACCTTCACCTAATCTAATTGATTTAATGTATAACCCATGATTTCTCGTATTTAAAAAAAGATTTAAGCCTGTTGAGTAAGAATTGTTTTTCTTTTGTTCGTTTAATGAGTTATGATAGAAAAGTTTACCTGACCATTTTGAATCTTTTGATCTCAAATTATAGTCAATACCTACAATTCTGTTAAATTTTTCTTGATCATTGTTTAGATTTGAATTTCCAGTTTTTTCTCTATTAATAAATAAAAGACTTATATTGGACCTTGAAAAAACCTTTTGTTGAAGAGCAAAAACCATATTGTTGTTAGCGTTAATATTGTTTTTTGCGTCTTCTTCAGTTTGCATATTTAAAAATCCTAGTCTTAAATTATTGTTTAACTTTCCACTAAGTCTTACGCCCGCTAATATTCTATTTTCGATTGTATTTCCATCATCATCTTTAGCAACACCAATTCTTCTAGAAAAAAAAGTTCTAGAATCTCTTGAATCACCAAAGCTTGAAAATAAGTCACTGTTTTGAATAAAAAATTGTCTTTTTTCAGGTAAATTAACTTCAAATCTAGTTAGATTAATTATTTGATCATCAACCTCGACTTGAGAAAAGTCGGGGTTTAAAGTTAAGTCTAAATCCATCCCGTTTCCAATAGATATTTTTGCATCTACACCTAATGCTAAATCACTATAATTATAATTTTTTTCATAGTTTTTTGAAATTAATCCATTTGAATAGGGTATTAGAATTAATGGACTTTTAGAACTTCCTAAAGGTTTATCAAAAATAAGATCACCATGAAAAGCTAAATTAACTGGCGTTTGTCCCTTAGGAATAAGAGTCCATGAATTAAATTCACTGTTATAATTGTCAGCTCTGAAAAATTGAACTTTCCATTTAGTAGATCCCTCAGGAAATTTTAAAGAGCTAAAAGGGATTTTAAATTCAAGATTGTAGTATCCTTCTCCAGGAGACGATTTAACATCCCATTTTATATCCCATGAAAAGTCAACGTCACTCTCAAATCTTTGCCCTCCATTAGAAACTAATGCATCTTTTTTTACACCAACAGAATTTGATTCAAACCAAAATGCATTAGATCCATCTTTATATGTGTCAAATAATATTAAAAATCCATCAGAGCCTCTAATTTTCCAATCTCGCTCAAGAGATGGAACACTAATTTTTTTTGCCTCGCTGAATAGTTTTGCAAAAACATAAATATTTTTTTTATCATAAATAATTTTAAATTCATTCATTGAAGATCCTTTGCTTTCCGGAACAGGAATAAATTGAAAAAAACTATCTCTAACCATTTTCTTTTTTTTCCATGAAATCTCATTTTGGATCCCATCCAACACAATTTTTTCTTCGGTATAAGAGGCGAAAATTTCTTTTTTTTCTTGATTATAAGCTAAGAAGAATGAAATAGATAATATAAATAAAAAAATTTTATTTAATGAATTCATAGAAAAAATATTATATGTAAATATAAGATGAATTTCATTAATTGTATATTTTTATATATTTTAAATTTTATTTTTGAACAATGTTTTAGAAATTTATTTTTTTAGTTGAACCTAACAGCAGAAATATATAATTCCGATTGTTATTTTGAATTTTATAGAACTGATTAAAGTACACTTGTCAGAATTATTATTTGAAATAAATTCATGAAAGTATTAATATCCTTATTTAATCAAATCAACACTTCTTTGAATAAATTTAGTTAATTCTTCACCCTTTAGAAGATTTTGTGACAGTCTTGCTAAATCTAATGCCTGATGAATTAACCTATCTCTTTTTTTCTTAGCTTTTGTTTTTAGTATTTCTCCAACTAGATTATGATTAGAATTAACTACTAGGGTGAACATTTCAGGAAAATTACCAAGCATTCCTCCTCCTGATCCACCATTTTGTTGCATTTCTTTCATTCTTCTCATGAATTCAGGTTGTGTTAGAACAAATGGAAGTTGAGAGCTTGATAATGCTTCTATTTGAACAGTATATTTTTCCTTAGGTATAATTTTTTCTATTAATGGTTTTAATTTATCTTTTTCTTCATCTGATAATTTAGAAACAGTTGCTTCGTCCTTTTTAATAAGATTTTCAATGGAATCACTATCAACTCTTACAAAGGAGAGTTTCTCGTTTTTTGTTTCTAATTTCTGAATAAGATGAGGAACAATAGGAGAATCTAAAAGTAAAATTTCATAACCTTTTTCTTTTGCAGATTCAATATAGCTATGTTGCTCATCAACATTTGAAGAGTATAGAATTATGATTTTATCATCTTTATCTTTATGTAGATCTTTAATCTTCTCCTTAAATTCATTAAGTGTAAAATATTTATTGTCTACTGTTGGATATAAAGAAAAATTTCCTGCTTTTTCAAAAAATTTATCTTCTGAAAGCATACCATATTCAATAACAACTTTTATGTCATTCCATTTTTCTTCAAAATTATTACGATTTTTTTTGAATAAGCTGTTTAATTTATCAGCAACTTTTCTTGTTATATAATTGCTAATTTTTTTTACTGCACCATCAGCTTGTAAATAACTTCGAGAAACATTTAAAGGTATATCAGGCGAGTCTATAACACCTCTAAGTAAGGTTAAAAATTCAGGAACTATACCTTCTACATTATCTGTTACAAAAACTTGGTTTTGATAAAGTTGAATTTTGTCTTTTTGAAGATTAATATCATTATTTATTCTAGGAAAATATAAAATTCCAGTTAGATTAAAAGGATAATCTACATTTAAATGAATATTAAATAATGGATCTTCAAATTGCATTGGATAAAGTTCCTTATAGAAATTAGAATAATCTTCATCTTTCAGTTTAGAAGGACTTTGAGTCCATGCAGGCTTAGTATTATTTACAATGTTATCTACGATTACTTTTTCTGCTTTTGCATCTTTAGGAGCATTTTTAGGTAGCGGAAGAGTTTCTTCTTTGGTGCCAAATTTAATAGGTATTGGCATGAATTTATTATACTTGTTTAATAGAGATGATATTTTTGAGTCTTCAAGAAACTCTTTTGAATCTTTATCTATATGCAAAATTATCTCTGTTCCTCTGGTTTTTTTGTCAGATTTTTTAAGAGTATAATTTGGTGAACCATCACAAGCCCAGTGAGCTGCGGGAACATTTTTTTTATATGTTTTAGTTATTATTTCAACTTTCTTAGAAACCATAAAAGCTGAATAAAAACCTAGTCCAAAATGGCCAATTATTCCAGCATCAGAAGCACTATCTTTATATTTTTCTAAAAATTCTTCAGCTCCTGAGAATGCAACTTCATTGATATATTTTTTAACCTCATCAGAAGTCATTCCTATACCTTCATCAATAATATGAAGTGTTTTTTTGTTTTTATCAATTTTAATATCAATTAAACAATCTTCTACATTTCCTTTCGTTTCTCCTATTGAACTTAAGTGATTTAATTTGATTGTTGCATCAGTAGCATTTGAAATTAATTCTCTAAGAAATATTTCATGATCACTATAGAGAAATTTTTTAATTAATGGAAAAATATTTTCTACAGAGACATTTATTTTACCGCTAGACATAATTTTTTTTTAATATATTTAGTTACTAAAATGATACCATTCTTTTTTTCATGACATCATGACATTATTTATTGTAAAAAAATATTTTTACTATTGATATTATCTAATTAATGTTAATTTTAAAATATTAAAATTTGATTTATGTACAATTCTAAGATTATTGGTTTAGGAAAATATGTTCCTGAAAATGTTGTTTCTAATGATGATTTGTCTTCAATTATGGATACTTCTGATGAATGGATTAGGGAGAGAACTGGAATAGAAAACAGAAGACATATTAAAAAGGGTGATGGGAATTCAACTGCTATTATGGGATATAAAGCTTCTATAATAGCTTTAAAAAGAGCAAATATTCAACCAAAAGAAATTGATTTGATTTTATTTGCCACCCTAAGCCCTGATTATTATTTTCCTGGATCAGGTGTGATTCTCCAGGAACTCCTTAACATTGAAGCTTGTCCTGCTATGGATATTAGGAATCAATGTTCAGGTTTTATTTATGCATTAACTACTGCTGATCAATTCATTAAAACTGGAATGTATAAAAATATTTTGGTTGTTGGTTCGGAAAATCATTCAGGTGGACTTGATATGTCTTCAAGAGGTAGAGGGGTATCTGTTATTTTTGGAGATGGAGCTGGTGCAGCAATATTATCCAGAGAAGAGAATAATAAAAAAGGGATCCAATCAAGCTTTATTTATTCTGAGGGTAAATATGCTAAGGAGCTTTCATTAATAGGCCCTAGTACAAATCGATGGGTGCCTGAAATTTTAGATGAAAATGACCCTGAAGATATCTCATATTTTCCTTATATGAATGGTCAAATGGTCTTTAAGCATGCTGTTGTTAGATTTTCTGAAGTTATTCAGGAAGTATTAAATAAAAACAAGTGGTCATCTGAAGACATTGATTTATTAATCCCTCATCAGGCTAATCTTAGAATTTCTCAATTTATCCAAAAGAAATTTAAACTTTCTGAAAATCAGGTTTTTAATAATATTATGAAATATGGAAATACAACAGCAGCTTCAATTCCAATAGCTCTTTCTGAAGCGTGGGAACAAGGAAGAATTAATAATGGTTCTAAAATAGTTTTAGCTGCTTTTGGAAGTGGTTTTACTTGGGGAAGCACTAGTGTTGTTTGGTAAAAACGATTAAATAAATTAATCACTTTTTTCTAATAAGAAATAATCCACTAAAAGTAATAATTCCGTTGATAATTAGTATAAAAAAGCCTAAATCAAAGGCTATTGAGTTTAATAAAAATTCTGAAATTAAATACCCAATAAATGGAGATATAATACATATTATTATAGCCCATCTATCTTTTATTTTCCATTTTGTTAGTAGTCCAAAACTGTAAAGACCCAGAAGGGGACCATAAGTATAGCCAGCGAAAAGAAAAACTTTTGCTATAACACTTTCATTTGCTATAGCGTATTTAAAAATTAAGATTACTATTATTAAGAGAATTGATAAAAATAGATGAGTCTTTTTTCTAATTATAACTTGATGTAAATGAGATTTTGTTTTTTCAATTTTCAAAATATCAATGCAAATTGATGTTGTCATTGATGTTAAAGCACTATCCGCACTACTATAAGCTGCAGCTATTAATCCAAGTATAAACATTGCTGAAACAAACTTTCCCATTTCTGGGAGATTTGCTATTGTTGGGAATAAATTATCTTTATGAATATCAATGTTATTTAAAATAGCAAATTCTGTAAGTAAATAACCTAACACCATAAATAAAATATTTACGATTACTAAAACTATAGTGAACCAAAACATGTTTTTTTGAGCATCTTTTAGAGATCGACATGTTAAATTTTTTTGCATCATATCTTGGTCTAAACCTGTCATTACTATAGCTATAAAAGCACCAGAAAAAAATTGTTTCCAAAAATAATTTGAGTTCTTGTAGTCATCAAAAAAAAATACCTGAGTTTTAGAACTTTCAATTATTTCAGGTATAAATTCTTTAAGATTAATATCCATTAAATCTATCAGTTCATTAACGCATAAAATTACAGCTAAAAGCATAAAAAATGTTTGTAAAGTATCGGTCCATACAATTGTTTTAATACCTGATTTGAAGGTGTAAATCCAAATTAAAAAAATTGTTATTGAGACTGTTATCCAAAAAGGAATCCCTATTGAATTGAAAACTAAAAGTTGTAAAACATTTGCTACTAAATAGAGTCTGAAACTTGCACCAATAATTCTAGATAACAAAAAAAAACTAGCTCCAGTTATATAGCTATTGGATCCAAATCTATGATCTAAATATGTGTAAATAGATGTAAGATTCATTTTGTAATATAATGGAAGAAGAACGCTGCCAATTATAAAGTATCCTAGGGTATATCCAATCACCATTTGTAAATAACTAAATTTTGATGCTTCCACCCAGCCTGGTACTGAAATAAATGTAACTCCAGAAAGTGAAGCTCCGATCATTCCAAAAGCAACTAGATACCAAGGAGATTTTTTATTTGCCGTGAAAAACGAGCTGTTGCTATCACTTCTTGTCAGGTAAGAAATAATTAATAATAAAATAAAATATGTGGAGATTAATATTATAATAGTTCCTGCAGACATAAAATATATATAAAGCTTAAAGATACGAAAGCATATTTATGTATTATTTTGTTAAATTGCAAAATGGATTTTTCTTCTAGATTACTTGAAAATGCTGTTCATGAAATTTCTAGATTACCTGGTATTGGGAAAAGAACAGCATTAAGGATGGCTCTTTATTTGTTAAAGCAACCAGAGAAAACTACTACATCAATTATTAAATCATTGGAAGAGTTTAGATTTAATATTATCCTTTGTCAAAATTGTCATAATTTATCTGATACTAAAATTTGTGAAATTTGCAGTAATCCTAGAAGAGATTCTTCTCAAATATGTGTTGTGGAAGATATTAGAGATGTAATTGCAATTGAAAATACAAATCAATACAAAGGAGTTTATCATGTGTTGAATGGTATAATTTCTCCAATAGATGGAATTGGCCCACAAGATTTATTTATTTCGTCTCTTATTGGAAAGATAAAAGAGGGAAATATTAAAGAAGTTATTTTTGCTATTAGCCCAACTATGGAAGGAGATACAACAATTTTTTATATATATAAAAAATTAAAGCCTTATAAAGTTTTAATTTCTTCTATAGCTAGAGGAATTCCCATTGGTGATGAACTTGAATATACTGATGAGGTTACCTTAGGAAGAAGTATATTAAAAAGAATTCCTTATGAAGGTTAGTAATACAAAATTCTTCTTTTTCATAACATAACACTATTTTATAATTTTGATACATTTGTAGTCCTAATACTTTAATGATTTTTTGATGGGAAAATATAAATTGAAACTTCCTAAAATGGGAGAAAGTATTGCTGAAGCAACAATTACAAGTTGGTTGAAAGAAATTGGTGATAAAATAAGTGTTGATGAGTCTATTGTTGAAATTGCTACTGATAAGGTTGATTCTGATATTCCATCTGAATATGAAGGTGTTTTAATTGAAAAAAAGTTTAAAATTAATGATATTGTTAAAGTTGGTGATGTGATTGCTGTAATTGAATCTTCAAACTTTGATGAAAAAAAAGTTGAAGAAATAAAAATTGATAAAAGTGTTTATATTGAAAAATTAGAAAAAAAATCTTTATTAATTGAAGAACAAATTAATGATGTTATAGAATTGACTGAACCATTAATTTCAAATAAAAAAGAATTTAATAATACAGTTTCACCTACTAAGCGAAATTATTCTCCTCTTGTAAAGAATATTGCAACAAAAGAAGGAGTTTCTTTTGAAGAATTGAATGATATTGTGGGGACAGGAATAGACAATAGGGTTACAAAGAAGGATATTCTATCTTATATTTCAAAAATTCGTTCTAAAAATTCACCAATAAAGGGATTAAAGAATTTTGAAAATGATAAAATTATTGAGTTGTCTAGAATGGGAAAAATTGCTGCAGAACATATGACTTTATCAAAAAAAACTGCAGCACATGTTCAATCTTTTGTTGAAGCTGATGTGACTGATTTATTTAAATGGAGGGAAAGCATTAAAGAAAAATTTTTTATTAAACAAAATCAAAAAATAACTTTCACTCCAATATTTATTTCTGCAGTTATAAATGCAATAAAAAGATATCCTTTATTAAATAGCTCTTTTGATGGAAATAAAATAACACAAAAAAAAGATATTAATATAGGAATGGCGACTGCAATGGAAAATGGAGATTTAATTGTTCCAGTTATTAAAAATGCAGATCACTTGAATTTAGTAGGTTTAACTAAATCTGTAAATGATTTATCTAATCGGGCTAGAAAAAAACAATTAACTTCAGAAGAAGTTCAAGAAGGGACATATACAGTTACTAACATTGGTGGTTTTGGATCATTGACTGGAACTCCTATAATCAATCAACCTCAGGTTGGGATAATTGCGTTTGGAGAAATCAGAAAAATGGCATCAGTTATTGAGACGTCAAAAGGAGATTTTATTGGTATAAGAAAAAAAATAATTATTTGTCATAGTTATGATCATAGAATTATTAATGGAGCTTTAGGGGGTAACTTTGTTAAGTTAGTATCTGAATATCTTGAAAATTGGGATGTTAATGTTGAATTTTAAATTTATAAAATGAAAATTAATTTGAAACGTCCTCTTTGTTTTTTTGACCTTGAAACCACAGGGATAAATATTGTTAAAGATAGAATTATAGAGATTGGAATTGTAAAATTATTGCCTAATGGAAATACAGAAAGCAAAACATGGTTAACAAACCCTGGAATTACTATTCCTGAAGAAGCTATTCAAATACATGGAATTACTAATGAAGATGTCGAAGATTCTCCAAGCTTTAAAGAAATTTCTAGAGTTATATTTGATTTCATTAAGGATTCTGATCTTGCTGGTTTTAATTGTGATAGATTTGATATACCATTATTAGCCGAAGAATTTCTAAGAGTAGAAATTGATTTTGATTTAAAAAAAATTAAAACCATAGATGTGCAGACAATTTTTCATAAAATGGAAAAAAGAACATTAGGTGCTGCTTATAAATTTTATTGTAATAAAGAATTAGTCAATGCCCATTCTGCGCTTTCAGACTCTAATGCCACTTATGAAGTATTAATGTCTCAAATAGATAGATATGACGAACTTGGTAAAACGGTTAGTGAATTGTCAGAATTTTCTAATAGAAAGAAATTGGTTGATGTTGCTGGGTTTATAGTGTTTGATGAAAATGAAGAGCCATGTTTTTCTTTTGGGAAGCACAAAGGAAAAACTGTAGAGATGGTTTTAGAAAATGACCCGGGTTATTTTGGATGGGTTCTTAATGCGGATTTCCCCCTTTATACTAAAAAGATTTTAACTTCAATTCGCCTTAGCAAACTCAATAATAATAGTTAATTAATTGATTTTATGAAAATTATATGTATTGGTAGAAACTATAAAGATCATATAAAAGAATTAGATAATAAATTACCTGAGAAACCTATATTTTTTTTAAAGCCTGACAGTTCAATTTTGAAGAATAATAAACCATTTTTTATCCCTAATTTTTCAAATAGGATAGAATATGAAGTAGAAATTTTGATAAGAATTAATAGGATTGGAAAAAACATTCAAAAAAAATTTGCTAACAAATATTATAATGAAATTGGGTTAGGAATTGATTTTACTGCCAGAGATATTCAGAATTCTTTAAAAAAAAAGGGATTACCTTGGGAGAGAGCTAAGGCATTTGATAATTCTGCAGTAGTAGGTAAATGGATAAATAAAAATCATTTTTCAAATATTGATGATATCAGTTTTCATTTGGAAAAAAATGGCAAAGTTGTTCAAAAAGGAAATACAAAAAACATGATTTGGAAATTAAATGAGTTGATTTCAGAGGTATCTAAGTTTTTAACATTAAAGATTGGAGATATTATTTTTTCAGGAACCCCTTCTGGAGTTGGAAAAATATACATTGATGACCAGTATGAAGGATTTATTGAAAATAAAAATATTTTCTCGTTTAAAATTAAGTAGATGATTTGCGAAATTATAAGTATTGGAGATGAAATTTTAATTGGTCAAATTGTAAATACAAATTCTGTTTTTATTTCAAAAGAATTGAATAAAATTGGTGTTGAAGTTGTAAAAATAACTTCTATTTCAGATAAAGAAAAAACAATAATTGATTCACTTGATTTAGCAAAAAAAAATTCAGACTTAATAATTATGACTGGAGGATTAGGTCCAACTAATGATGATATAACTAAGCATGCATTATGTAAGTATTTTGGTGATTCATTAGAGGAAAACAGAAAAGTTTTGAAAAACATTGAAAAAATATTTGAAAAATACGTTTCTACCCCAATGTCGAAAAAAAACAGAGATCAATCTTTGGTTCCATCAAAAGCAAAAATTTTGAATAACTCGTATGGTACTGCTCCAGGGTTATGGTTTACAAAAGACAATATTTCTTTTATTTCACTTCCAGGAGTCCCTTTTGAAATGAAAGAGATTTTAATAAATCAAGTTATACCTGAATTGAGAAAAAAAAGCAATAGAATCATTTTAATTAATAAAACAATCTTAACATATGGATTAGGTGAAAGTTTTATTTCTGAAAAGATTAAAGATTGGGAAAAGAATTTACCTTTTAATATGAAATTAGCATACTTGCCTAATTTAGGAAGAGTTCGTTTAAGATTGTCTATAAGAGGAAAAAATAGAGATTTGTTAAATAATAAAATTAATAATCAAATAAAAAAATTATACTCATTAATTGGTGATATAATAGTTGGTATTGAAGGAGAGACATCAATAGAACAAGAACTTTTAAAAAAATTTAAAAAAAATAAAATTACTCTTTCATTAGCTGAGAGTTGTACTGGAGGAAATATAGCAGCGAGAATAACTAAAATTCCAGGTTCATCAGTTTATTATAAAGGAGGTATAATCCCATATAATACAAAAATTAAACAAGAAATTCTAAAAATACCAGTTGAGTTAATTAATGACTTTTCTGTTGTTAGTCAAGAGGTTGCTAAAGTTATGGCCTTAAGAACAAAATCGATGTTTAAATCTAATATTTCCCTTGCTGTTACTGGAAATGCTGGACCAAGTAAAGGAGATTCTGAAGAGCCTATCGGAACAGTATATATTTGTATAGTTAATGGTAAAAAAGTAATTAATTATAAATTCAATTATGGAAAACACAGAGAGAGAGTTATTGAAAAAGCTGTTAATAAATCTCTAGAATTATTATTATTAGAAGTTTCCGGTTAGAAATTTTATTGATTTTAATTAAAAAAATTAAAATCATATCATTTTTTTTGAATCTATTTAAAAAAAACTAAATTTGCAGACTTAAATTATATTAATATTAAATATTTTTTTCATGTCTAGAACTTGTCAGATTAGTGGTAAAAGGGCTATGTTTGGTAATAATGTGTCTAAAGCGGTAAATAAAACAAAAAGAAGATTTGAGGTTAATTTAATTAATAAGAGATTTTATATTCCAGAAGAAGATAAATGGATTAAATTAAAAGTTTCTTCTAGAGTTTTGAAAACTATTAACAAAAATGGTATTTCAGCAGTTTTAAGTGAGGCAAAAAAACAAGGTTTGCTTTAAAATTATTAGATAATGGCAAAAAAAGGTAATAGAGTTCAAGTTATTTTAGAATGTACTGAACATAAAAATTCTGGAAAATCAGGAACTTCTAGGTATATAACAACTAAGAATAAAAAAAATTCACCTGATAGATTAGAAATCAAAAAATTTAATCCTATTCTTAAAAAGATGACACTTCATAAAGAAATTAAATAATTATGGCTAAAAAATCTGTTGCTTCTTTAACGAGTGGTTCAAAAAGATTAACCAAAGTTATTAAGATGGTTAAAAAAAATGATTCTTTAAATTATTCTTTTGTTGAGACTATCATATCACCTGATCAAGTAAATTTTTGGTTAAAAAAACAGGAGGGATTTCTAGAAGAAGTTGTTTTAAAAGAGGAAGCTCCTGCAGCTGAGGCACCTAAAGAGGAAGCTCCTGCAGCTGAGGCACCTAAAGAGGAAGCTCCTGCAGCTGAGGCATTGACAGATGAAACTCTTGAATAATTTATTGTTTTTTTAAATTTAAAGAAATATAAGCTACTTTTATAGTAGCTTTTTTTATTTATAATTAAATGGGAATATTAAAATCAATAACTTCTTTTTTTAAAGGGAAAAGAAACAAAAAAGAAACTCTAAAAGAGAAAGAAAAAAAAATTTTAACTGAAGTTAAACCCATAAAGCCTGCCCTTAAGAAAAAAAAGTCTTTAGAGTCCAAGAAAAAGACCGAATTAAAGCCAATGCTTAAGGAAAAAAAGTCTTTAGTGCCTAAGAAAAAGACTGAATTAAAGGCAATCCTTAAGAAAAAAAAATCTTTAGAGCCCAAGAAAAATCCTGAAACAGAGTCTGATTTTAGACAAAAGCAATCTTCACAATTAAAGAAAAAATCAGATTTTATATCAAAGCAGGAATCTTTTGATACTAAGAAAAAATTAGAAAAGGGTTTAGAGAAAACAAGAAAATCTTTTTTTGCAAAGTTAGGCAATGCTATCCTTGGTAAAAATAAAGTAGATAATGATGTTTTAGATAATCTAGAAGAAGTCCTTATAACATCTGATGTTGGAGTTAAAACAACTATAAAAATTATTGAAGCACTTGAGACAAGAGTTTCTAAGGATAAATATTTAGGCACTGATCAATTAATGAAAATGTTACGTGAAGAGATTATAACCCTTTTATTAAAACAGTCAGATACAAATAATTTCTATCCTAATAATCATGATTTTAAGAATCCATATGTTATTATGGTTGTTGGGGTTAATGGTGTCGGTAAAACAACAACAATAGGAAAGCTGGCACATAAATTTAAAAAAGAACAAAAACAAGTAATTTTAGGAGCCTCAGATACTTTTCGAGCTGCAGCTATAGATCAACTTAAAATATGGGCTGAGAGAGTTAATGTCCCTATTGTTAGTCAAGATTTAGGGAGTGATCCTGCTTCGGTTGCATTTGACACTTTACAATCTGCTAAATCTAGCAATAAAGATATTGTTATAATCGATACTGCTGGAAGGTTACATAATAAAGTAAACCTTATGAATGAACTTTCAAAAATAAAAAGGGTTATGGATAAGGTTATTCCTAATGCCCCACACGAAGTTCTTCTTGTTTTAGATGGTTCAACAGGTCAAAATGCATTTGAGCAAGCTAAACAGTTTACGGCTGCGACTGATGTTAATGCTCTTGCTATCACAAAATTAGATGGAACTTCAAAAGGGGGAGTTGTTCTAGGTGTGTCAGATGAATTTAAAATACCAGTTAAGTATATTGGAATTGGTGAATCAATTGATGACCTTCAAGTTTTTAATAAGGAAGAGTTTATAGATTCATTTTTTAATAATTAGTAAGAATTTGTTATTTCATGAGAACAAAAAGCTCAAAAAAAAATATAATTAATGTAATTACATTAGGTTGTTCTAAGAATATTTACGATTCTGAAGTGATAATGGGTCAATTGAAAGCTAATGGAAAGAAAGTGGTTCATGAAAAAGAGGGTAACATTGTTGTTGTAAATACTTGTGGTTTTATTCAAAATGCTAAAGAAGAATCTATAAATACTATATTGAAAAATATAAAACTTAAGCAAAATGGTAAAATTGACAAAGTATTTGTTACGGGTTGTCTAAGTGAACGTTATAAACAGGATTTAATTAAAGAAATTCCTGAAGTTGATCAATTTTTTGGAACAACTGAATTACCTAGTCTTCTTGAAGCCTTAGGAGCTGATTATAGACATGAATTATTAGGGGAGAGGATAAGAAGTACACCAAAAAATTATGCTTATTTGAAAATTTCAGAAGGATGCAATAGACCGTGTTCTTTTTGTGCAATTCCATTAATGAGAGGTAAACATAAATCAAGAACTATCGAAGATATTGTTTTAGAATCAAAGTTACTTGCAAAAAATGGAGTAAAAGAATTAATTCTAGTAGCTCAAGATATTACTTTTTACGGTTTAGATCTTTATAAAAAAAGAAACCTTAAGAAATTACTTGAAGAGTTGGTTAAAATTAATGGGATTGAATGGATAAGATTACATTATGGATTTCCAACAGGATTTCCTTTAGATGTATTAGAATTAATGAGACGAGAACCTAAAATTTGTAATTATTTAGATATTCCATTACAGCATATTTCTGATCCAATTTTAAAATCAATGAAGAGAGGAATAACGAAAAAGAAAACAATAGAATTAATTAATAATTTCCGAAAAATCGTTCCGGAAATTTGTTTGAGAACAACATTTATTGTTGGTTATCCTGGAGAAACTGTTGAAGATTTTGAAGCTTTAAAAAGATGGATAGTTAAGATGAGATTTGATCGTGTTGGTTGTTTTAAGTATAGTCATGAAGAGAATACAATGGCATATCAATTAAGTGATAATGTTTCAGATGAAGAAAAAGAAAGGAGGTTGTCTGAAATAATGAATATTCAAAGCCTTATATCAAGGGAATTAAATCAAGATAAGATTGGAAAAACATTTAAATGTATCATAGATAGAAAAGAAGGTGAATATTTTATTGGAAGGACTGAAATGGATTCCCCAGATGTAGATAATGAGGTGCTTGTGGATGCTTCAAAATTTTATTTGAAACAAGGAGAATTTGTTAATTTAGAGATAGTAGATTCTTCAGATTATGATTTGTATGCTATCCCTAATAATATAATTAATTAAAATTATAATTTTGAGTTGTTTTAATTTGAAATGTAAAAATGAGATTTAAGAATTAATAATGAAAGGGTATAGGTTTTCTTATAGAGATACAAGTTTTTTTTCAGATTTTATTTGTGATTATATTGAAGGAGAAAATAATTTAAAGGAATTTTATGGTAGAAATCCAACTTTGAAAAGTTTTTTGGATCAAATAAAGGATAAATCTATTGAATATCCTGAAAATAGCAGAAAGATTTTATTTAAAATATTAAAACAACAATATAAAAGAATAAATAATTTAAGTAAGGACGTTAAAAATAATATTGAAGCTATAGCTTCTCCTAAAACTTTTGTAATCACAACTGCTCATCAGTTAAATATTCTTACTGGTCCAATGTATTTTATCTACAAAATTATTAGTGCAATTAATTTGTGCAAAGTTTTAGCAAAAACTTATCCTCAGTATAATTTTGTTCCTATTTATTGGATGGCAACTGAAGATCATGATTTTGATGAAATAAGTAATTTTAATTTTAAAGGAATTAATTTTAAATGGGAACGAGAGAATGCTGGTTCTGTAGGTGATTTTTCTTTAGTTGGCTTAAAAGAGGTTTTTGATTTGTATTTTAATAATTTAGGACAATCACCTAATAGTAAAAAAATAAAAGAATTAGTTGAAAAAAGTTATTTATCCTCTAATAATTTATCTAATGCAACTAGAGCTATTGTAAATGAAATTTTTGGAGATTATGGTTTGGTAGTTCTTGATCCTAATGAAAAAAAACTTAAAGAATTATTTATTCCATATCTTAAAAATGAAATTAATTTGTGTACTTGTAAAATATCGGTTGATAAAACAAATGATTTAATTAAAAAAAAATATAATCATAAGTACGATGCTCAAGTAAATCCTAGAGATATAAATTTATTTTTTTTGCTAGAGCAAGGTAGAAAAAGAATTATAAAAAATAAAGATGGATTTATATTAGATAAAACGGATTTAAAATATTCTAAGAATGAAATCTTGAATAATATAAAAAAATATCCAGAAAAATTTTCCCCTAACGTTTTAATGCGCCCTCTATATCAGGAAGTAATACTGCCAAACATATGCTATATTGGAGGATCGACTGAGTTGTCTTATTGGTTAGAGTTGAAACTTTATTTTGATTCTCAAAAAATTATTTTTCCAATAATATTGAATAGAAATTCTGCTTTACTATTAAATTCAAAGACAGCAAAAAAAATAAATAAATTAAATTTAGGATATAATGACTTTTTTTTAAATAAAGATAGTTTAATAGATAAAAAAATTCGTCAAATCAGTGATTTAGATTTGGATTTGTCTTTTTTAAAAGAAAGTCTCGAAAACCAGTTTAAATATTTACAAGGATTAGTATTAAAGACAGACAAATCTTTTAAAGGAGCAGTTGAAGCTCAGTTAGTAAAACAGAAAAAGGGTATAGATTATTTAGAGAAACGATTAATTAAAGCTCAAAAAAAGAAACTTTCTGATCATGTTGAGAGATTAAAATTAGTTTATGAGGATATTTTTCCCAACGGTGAATTGCAGGAAAGAGTAGTGAATTTTACTTTTTTTTATGAGTTATATGGAGAAAAATTCATTCAGAATTTAATAGATTATTTTGATCCTTTATCTAATGAATTTGATGTAATTGAATTTGAAGAATAGATTTTTTATATAAAAAAAATATCTTCTTTATTGATAGTAAATTTAAATTGTATTTTTGTCCATGCAAGAAAAGGTTTTAATAATAGATTTTGGTTCTCAGTATACTCAATTAATTGCAAGAAGAGTTAGGGAACTTTTTATTTTCTGTGAGATTTATCCTTATAATAACTTGCCTAATGAAATTCTTTCATTTAACGCTATTATTTTATCAGGGTCTCCATTTTCTGTAAAATCTGATGATGCTCCTCAACTTAATCTTAATAGTATTAAAGGTAAAATACCTATTTTGGCCGTATGTTATGGTGCTCAGTATATGGCTTATAATTTAGGAGGAAAGGTTAGTTCATCAAATAACAGGGAATATGGTAGAGCAAATTTATCATTTATAAGAAAAAATGAACCTTTTTTTGATTCTATCGCTGAAGGAAGTCAAGTATGGATGAGTCATTCAGATACAATAGAGGCCCTTCCAGAAAATTCTACTCTTTTAGCTAGCACAAAGGATGTAAAAAATGCAGCTTATAAATTTGATAATGAATTTACTTATTCTATCCAATTTCATCCAGAGGTATATCATACTTCAGATGGAAAAAAAATTATTTATAATTTTTTGGTAAAAATTTTAAAATTTAATCAGAATTGGACTCCAGATTCTTTTGTTGACAACTCAATTAAAAAAATTAAGAGTCTTGTAAAGACAGAAAAGGTTATAATGGGACTTTCAGGAGGAGTTGATTCTACTGTTGCAGCAGTTTTAATGAAAAAGGCAATAGGAGAAAGATTGAATTGTATTTTTGTTAATAATGGATTATTAAGAAAAAATGAGTATTTAGATGTTTTAAGTTTATATAAAGATATCGGTTTAAAAGTAAAGGGAGTTGATGCTTCAAATCTATTTTTAGATAAACTAAAAGGTATTTTTGATCCTGAACAAAAAAGGAAAGTTATTGGTAAAACTTTTATTGATGTTTTTGATCACGAAGCTAGTTTAATCAAGGGGGCTAAATGGTTAGCTCAAGGAACTATTTATCCAGATGTGATTGAATCAGTATCCGTAAAAGGACCTTCAGCTACAATTAAATCTCATCATAATGTTGGAGGTCTACCTGATTTCATGAAGCTTAAAACAATTGAGCCAATGAGGATGTTGTTTAAAGATGAGGTGAGAAAAGTTGGTTTAAGTCTTGGAATTAGATCGGAAATAATTGGAAGGCACCCTTTTCCTGGTCCAGGTTTAGCAATAAGAATCTTAGGAGAAGTCACTAAAGAAAAGGTTAATTTATTGCAAGAAGTTGACTATATTTTTATTGAAGAATTAAAGTTGTCAAATTTGTATAATTCGATTTGGCAAGCTGGAGCCATTTTATTACCAGTAGATAGTGTTGGTGTAATGGGAGATGAAAGAACATATGAAAAATGTATTGTTTTAAGAGCAGTCACTTCAACTGATGGAATGACAGCAGACTGGGTGGATTTGCCTTATGATTTTTTGCAAAAAATATCAAATAGAATAATTAATAAGGTCAAGGGTGTTAATAGAGTTGTTTATGATATAAGTTCTAAACCCCCTGCTACAATTGAATGGGAGTGATTTTTTTAATAGATTTAATAATGAAAAATTTTATAATAATTTATTTGTTATCATCAATTTTTATTTATGCTCAAGTAGATTCAGTTTCTTTTATTGATCATAAGATTAAAAAAAGAGAAACACTTTTCTCTTTATCTAAAAAATATAATGTTTCAATTGATGAGATTAAATCATATAATCCAATTTTAATCAATTTAGGTTTAAAGAGAAAAATGATAATTAAAATCCCGGTTTTTTATAAGAAAAAAAATAATGAGGATAATTTGATTAATGATTTGATTTCTTTTTATGAAGTCCCACAAAAAGAGACTAAGTGGCGTATAGCATATAAATACGGCATTACTATTGATTCTCTTGAAAAATTAAATCCTATTTTAAAAAAAAATAGTTTGAAAGCAGGACAAAAAATCAAAGTTCCTAAACTTTTTTCTCAAAATATTATTGAGGAAAATTATAATTATTATAAAGTTAAACCCAGAGAGGGTATTTATAGTATAGAAAGAAAAACTGGAATTTCAGAAGAAAAACTAATTGAATTGAATCCGATTTTAAAAACTCAGGGTTTAAAAGAGGGGATGATTCTTAAAATTCGACTACTGAGTTATAAAAAATTTAATAATGAAAATAATTTTTTAACAGAAAGAGTTAGTCTTAAGGATTCTATTATTCCTGGTGTAAAACTTAAATTGGCGGTAATGCTGCCTTTTAAACTTAATGATTTAGAAATAGATTCATTGATTAAAACAAAAATGATTTTATCTAAAAGGAATCTTCATTCAATTTCATTAGATTTTTATTCTGGAGTTATTATGGCTTCTAAAAAAGCCAATTCTTATGGGATAGAAACTGAGATTGAATTTATTGATACTCGAAATAGTATAAGCCATCTTAATAAAATAATTTCCTTAAAAAAAAATCAATTTTATGATGTGGTAATTGGGCCTTTAATTCCTTCAAATTTTAATTACGTATCTAAAAGTCAGTATTTTAAAAATATTCCAATGGTTGCTCCTCTTTCTTCAAAGCCTGTAAATTCTGCGCCTAATGTCTTTCAATCTGTAACAAATGAAAAAATTTTAAGATTACAAATGATAAAGTATCTTGAAAAGATAATTGATACAACTCAAAATGTTGTTATAATCTCTGATTCTTTAAATAGGAAAATTGAGCAAGAATTAAAAGATAGATTTCCTTATTCTCAAATAATTAGACCTGAAAAAGGAGGATATATGTCTACTGAATTGGTTGATTCTTTATTAATTGATTCTTTGCCTAATAAAGTTATATTTGAGTCTCAAAATTTATCTTTAATTGCAAATGTAACCTCTTTATTAAATTCGCAGATTTCTAATGAAAGAGATATAGAGTTATTTACGACTTATAGATCAAATGTTTATGATAATATTAATATTTCTAGAAAACATTTAGGGAATATTAATTTTTCATATACAAACGGATCAATAATAAGAGAAGATGATGAAACAAAAAAGTTTGAAGAGGAGTATTTAAATGAATTTTATAAACTCCCTAATAAAGAAGTCAAAAGGGGATTTGATGTAACTTTAGATATTCTTTTAAGATTAGCTTATTTGAATAGAATGATTAACATAGAAGTAGGGGAAACTGAATATCTTGAAAATAGATTTGATTACTTACAAGACGGTTATGGAGGTTATATAAATAGATCTTTTTACTTACTTAAACATATTGATTATTCAGTTAAAGAAATTAATAAATTAGAATAGTTTATTAATAAGTAATAATAGTTTTTGTATTTTTGAGTCCGGAAAAGTATGTATTATTATGATAATATCCGGAAATGTCACAAACTAAATATATTTTTGTAACTGGAGGAGTTAGTTCTTCTCTTGGTAAAGGTATAATTGCCGCCTCATTAGCTAAACTTTTACAGGCGCAAAAATATAAGGTTACAATACAGAAGTTTGATCCGTACATTAATGTTGATCCTGGGACTTTAAATCCATATGAACATGGAGAATGTTATGTTACTGAAGATGGAGCTGAAACTGATTTAGATTTAGGTCATTACGAAAGATTTTTAAATGAGCCAACGTCTCAAGCTAATAATGTTACTACTGGAAGGGTATATCAGAGTGTTATAGAAAAAGAAAGAAGAGGAGAATTTTTAGGGAAAACAGTTCAAGTTATTCCTCATATAACAAATGAAATTAAGAATAGGATGTTAGAATTGTCTAAAAAAAGAGATTTAGATTTAATTATAACTGAAATAGGTGGCACTGTTGGAGACATTGAATCCTTGCCTTATATTGAAGCTGTTAGACAATTGAAATGGGAGTTAGGCAATCAAAACGCTATAGTTATTCATTTGACACTTATCCCTTATCTTTCTGCAGCTGCAGAATTGAAAACAAAACCTACTCAACATTCTGTTAAAGCCTTAATGGAGAGTGGTGTTAATGCAGATATTTTAGTTTGTAGAACAGAACACCATATTTCTCAAAATATCAAAGATAAATTAGCCCTTTTTTGTAATGTTAGAAGTGAAGCAGTAATAGAATCAATTGATGCTGAAACTATATATGAGGTTCCTCTTTTGATGCAGAAAGAAGGATTAGATAAAGTTGTTTTAGGTGCTTTGAATTTAAAAAAACCAGTTTTTTATAAAATGGAAAAATGGGAAAATTTTTTATTTAGATTGAAAAACCCAAAAAATAAAATTTCTATAGGTTTAATTGGAAAATATATTGAATTGCAAGATTCATATAAATCTATTTTAGAATCTCTAATTCATTCTGGGGTAAATAACAATGTTCAAATTGATGTTAAATCTATTCATGCTGAATCAATTATTAAATCTAATGTTAAAGAGAAAATGAAAAACCTTTCGGGAATAATAGTTGCTCCTGGTTTTGGTGAAAGAGGCATTGAGGGTAAGATTTTAGCTATTAATCATGTTAGAAAAAATAAAATCCCTTTTTTTTGGAATATGTCTAGGTATGCAAATGGCCGTAATTGAATATTCAAGAAATGTTTTAGGTATTATAGATGCAAATTCTTCTGAAATTGATCAAAAATGTTCAAATCCAGTTATTTCATTAATGGAAAGTCAATTGAATGTCAAAAATAAAGGAGGGACAATGAGGTTAGGTTCATGGAAATGTATGCTTAAAAAAAAATCGATAGCATTTTCAGCTTATAAAAAAGAGTTAATTAATGAAAGACATAGGCATAGGTTTGAATATAACAATAAATATAAAGAAACTTTAGAGTCTTCAGGTTTAGTTGCTACAGGTATAAACCCCGAAACTAAGCTTGTTGAAATCGTTGAAAACGTTAATCACCCTTGGTTTGTAGGCGTTCAATTTCATCCAGAATATAAAAGTACTGTATTAAAACCTCATCCCCTTTTTAATAGTTTTGTTGGGGCAACCTTAAAATATAAAAATAATGATTATTAATTGAATTTATTAGTATGGAAGAAAATAAGTTTGATCCTTATCAGTTTATTGGTTTTATTTTAATTGCAATTATTTTGACCTGGATGCTTTATGATCAAAAACCTATAACAGATGAAAATAGTAAAGTAGAAAATAGCTTAAATGTCCCTATTCAATCTCCTGTTAATAATAAAACTGTCAAGCCATTTGAAAAAATTCAGGATTTTGGAGAGTTCAGAAGTCTTTTTTGAAGAAGAAATTAACTCAAAACCAATTTTGATTGAAAATGGAAAAATGATTTTAAAAGTTCAATCTAAAGGGGGAATGATAAATGAGTTAAAACTTAAAGATTTTACAAATCATAAAGGAGACTCTTTGTATATAATTAATGATAATCATGATTTTAACATACAGTTTACTTCAATTGATGGGAGAGTTTTTAATTCTTCCGATTTTTATTTCAAACCAATATTTAGTAGAAAAAATTCAAAACAAGTATTGACAATGAAAGCCTCATTATCTAATGATAAATATTTAGCACTGATTTATGAATTTCAGCCAGATGATTTTATGATAAACTTTAAAATTGAATCGGGTGGTTTTAAATCAATTTTGAACAGTCGAGAGTCTATAAAATTGAATTGGAATCTTAAGTGTTTTAGAAACTCTAAAAGTGTTGAATATGAAAATCGCTATACTGAATTAACTTATGGTTATGAGGATAATAAAATGTCTTACTTGTCAAGCACTAGTTCTGATGATGAAGAGGTTAATGAAATTAATTGGATAGGGTATAAGCAACATTTTTTTAATTCAATATTAATTCCAGAAAAACAAATAAAAAAAGTAAATTTTAAATCAGATAATTTAGTTGCTTCTGAAGATAAAAATCAGCTTTTCACTAAGAAGTATTTTACTGATTTTGAATTTCAGAATCCTAATGAGATTAATTTAAAATTCAAATGGTACTTTGGACCTTCTGAATATGAAGTTTTAAAATCTTATGATTTAGGAATTGAAGATTCGATTTATTTTGGATGGGGAATTTTCGGATGGATTAATAAATATGTTTTTATAAAACTTTTTAATTTTTTAAGCTCTTTTTTCCCTTATGGTATTTCTATTATAGTTATGACTATTCTCGTTAGATTAGCTATGTCTCCTGTAACTTACAAATCCTATGTTTCCCAAGTAAAAATGAAGGCTCTTCGCCCTGAAGTTGATCAGATTAATTCTAAA
>CABXRK010000003.1 GCA_902514625.1 uncultured Bacteroidota bacterium | reverse complement strand
CCCAAAGAGATTTATCTTTGGCATACTCTCCTGGAGTTGCTTCTCCTTGTATGGAAATTGAAAAGGACAAAACAATGCATACAAGTATACAAATAAAGGTAATTTGGTTGCGGTAATTTCTAATGGAACTGCAGTTTTAGGGTTAGGTGACATTGGCCCTGAAGCATCTAAACCAGTGATGGAAGGAAAGGGTTTATTATTTAAGATTTTTGCAGGAATAGATGTTTTTGATATTGAAATAGATAAAAAGGATCCTAAAGAATTTATTGAAACTGTTAAAGCAATTGCTCCTTCATTTGGAGGGATAAATTTAGAAGATATTAAATCTCCTGAAGCATTTGAAATTGAGAGTTCTCTAATTAAGGATCTGGATATACCTGTTATGCATGATGATCAACATGGAACAGCAATTATATCTAGTGCTGCATTAATTAATGCGGTTGAATTAGTTGAAAAGAAAATTGATCAAATTAAGATTGTTATATCTGGGGCTGGAGCCGCAGCTATTTCATGTGGGCGTCTTTATAAATCTTTTGGAGTAAAAAGTGAAAATATAATTATGACAGACAGTAAAGGCGTTATTAGAACTGATAGAAAAAAATTGACCTCTCAAAAATTAGAGTTTGCAACTAATAAGGATGCTCATTATTTAGAACAAGCTTTAATTGGCGCTGACGTATTTATAGGATTATCTAAAGCTAATATTTTGAATAAAAAAATGATATTATCTATGGCGGATAATCCTATAGTTTTTGCATTAGCTAATCCAGATCCTGAAATAAAATATGATTTAGCGTGTTCAATTAGAGATGATATTATTATGGCAACAGGTAGATCGGATCATCCGAATCAGGTAAATAATGTGCTTGGATTCCCTTTTATTTTTAGGGGCGCTCTTGATGTAAGGGCTAAAAAAATAAATGAAGAGATGAAAATTTCAGCTGTAAAAGCTCTAGCTGAATTAGCAAAAAAACCTGTTCCAGAACAAGTTAATATTGCTTACAATAAAAGAAGGCTTTCCTTTGGAAGAGATTATATTATTCCTAAGCCTTTTGATCCAAGACTTATTGAAGAAATTCCAATTGCCGTTGCTAAAGCTGCTATTAAAAGTGGAGTTGCCCAAAAAAAAATTAAAAATTGGGATAAATATAGGATTGAATTATCTGAACGGATTGGTAATAGTAATAAAATTATTCGTTTAATTCATGATCGATCTAAGCAAGATCCCAAAAAAATTGTTTTTGTAGAAGCAGATCAACTTAATATATTAAAAGGAGCTCAAATTGTAAAAGAGGAAGGAATAGGGGAACCCATACTCCTAGGTAATAGAAGTATTATTTTAGAGTTAATGGATTCAATTAAATTTGATCAAAAAGTAAAAATTATTGACTCAAGGGATCCTTCAAATAAAAATATTAGAGACCATTATACTTTAAAATTTTTGAATGAACAAATTAATAAAGGCATTTCAAAAAAGGAAATAGCATTAAATATGTTAGATAGGAATTATTTCGGTGCAATGATGGTAAAAAATGGTGATGCTGAAGCTATGATAACTGGATTTTCAATTAGTTATCCTGAAGTTATTAAACCAATAATTAAAATTATTGGAAAAGCTAAAGGTGTTAGTAGAATCGCTGCGACTAATCTTATGATAACTAACAGAGGCCCAATATTTTTATCTGATACAACCCTTAATGTTAACCCTAATTCGAAAGAATTAGTGGCTATAACAAAAATGACATCGGAAATAGTGAAAATGTTTGGAATAAACCCAATTGTAGCAATGCTTTCATTTTCAAATTTTAATTCATCAAATTTTGAAGAGGTAGAGAAAGTTAATAAGGCTGTTAAGTTTCTTAAAAGGACTTCTCCTAAATTAATTATAGATGGACCTGTTCAAACTGATTTTGCTTTAAATAATTCAATGTTAAAAGAAAGATTTCCTTTTTCTAATCTTGTTGATAAAAATGTCAACACTTTAATTTTCCCTAATTTAGATTCAGCTAATATTGCTTATAAATTGATGAAAGAATTAAATAATAATTTATCTATTGGACCTATTCTACTTGGACTAGCTCATCCAGTTCATGTGTTGCAGTTAGATGCAAGTGTAGATGAGATAGTTAATATGGCTGCTGTTGCTGTAATAGATGCTCAAAAAAAACAAATAAAATAAAAAATGATTACTCATATAAAAGGTAAGTTGATTCAAAAACACCCTACTCATGTAATAATTGATTGTGGAGGTATAGGTTATCTAATTAATATATCCTTAAATACTTATGATCAAATTGGGAATGATGAATTTTTATTTTTATATACTCATCTACAGATAAAGGAAGACTCACAAACCCTTTTTGGGTTTTTTAATATTTCAGAAAGGGCTGTTTTTAGGGCACTTATTTCTGTATCAGGTATTGGTCCTAGTATAGCAAGAACTATGCTGTCTTCTCTTACTCCCTCTGAAATTCAAAAAGCTATTCTTTCGGAAGACTTGGAGTTAATTAAATCAATTAAGGGAATTGGGCTTAAAACAGCGCAAAGAGTATTAATTGAATTAAAAGATAAAATAAAAAATATTCAAGGAATCGATGAAATTCCTGTTTCTAAAAGCAATACAATTAAAGAAGAAACGTTATCAGCTTTAGAGGTTCTTGGTTATCCAAGAAGACAATCTGAAAAACTAATTGATAACATAATTCAAAGTGAACCTGAAAGTTCTCTTGAAGATCTTATTAAGATAGCTTTGAATAAACTTTAAGACTGTTGATTAAATTTGGAAAAAAATATTTTTTTTCTTTAAAAATAGCTTTAATTCTAATTTTTATTTTAGGGATTGTTTTTTTTTCCAGAATTAGTGCTCAAAAAATAGATGAGGAAGATTATGTGCTTGGTAAAATTCAATTGCCTATAACTGAGAGCATTACTTCAAAGTATACTTATGATCCTCAATTAGATTTATATATATTTTCTGAATCTATAGGAGATTATCCTATTAATTTTCCTTTGGTTTTAACTTTAAAGGAATTTGAACATTTAATTATTAAGGAGAAAATTAGAAAGAATTTTAAGGATAAAATCAATTTATTGAGATCTAGTAAATCTAATATTGAGGAAGTTCAAAAAAACTTATTGCCAGAACTTTATGTTAATTCTAATTTTTTTCAATCGATTTTTGGAAGTAATTATATAGATGTAAAGCCTCAAGGATCAATTGGAATTGATCTTGGAGGCAGATTTCAAAAAAATGATAATCCAACTTTTTCTCCTAGAAATAGAAAAAATTTTGCGTTTGATTTTGATCAAAGAATTAGCTTAAGTTTATTAGGCATGATTGGAGAAAGATTAAAGATTACTGCAAATTATGACACTGAGTCTACTTTTGACTTTCAGAATTTAATTAAATTGGAGTTTAATCCTCCAAAATTTAAAGATGCAAGTGATTATTTACCTAAAGATATTAGTGATAAAATTTCAAACGTAACAGGAAAAATTGATGAATTAAATAATAAAAGGGAACAATTAAAAGATGGATATAAAGATAAAATTTCTAGTTTTTTAGATCTTCCCTTTTCTGAGGATGCTATTATTCAAAATATTGATATTGGAAATATAAATATGCCTCTAAATAGTTCTTTAATATCAGGAGCTCAAAGTTTAATGGGGGTGAAAACTCAATTAAAATTTGGAAAAACAAATATTACAGGAGTGTTTGCTGAACAAAGATCTCAATCTCAGTCAGTAATTGCACAAGGAGGAGGAACATTAGAAGAATTTTCAGTTTTTGCTTTAGATTATGAATCAGATAGACATTTTTTTCTATCTCATTATTTTAGAGATAATTACAACATGTTTTTAAACAGTGCTCCATTTATTAACTCGCCAATTATAATTACAAGAATTGAGGTTTGGGTAACGAATAGACAATCTGAAACAAATAATATTAGGAATATAGTCGCTTTACAAGATTTAGGCGAGGGCAATTCTAAAAATACAAGGTTAACTGAAATAGATCCAACTTTTATAGAGATATCTTCAATTGAAAAAATACCTAGCAATGAATCAAATAAATTCAATCCAAAATCAATTGGATCAGATTCTTTTTTGAATCAAAATATAAGAGATGCTGCTAATATTTCTGAAGGATTCGGAAAGTTAAATGGACAAGTTTTAGAGGGTATTGATTATGCCTTTTTAGAAAGTGCAAGGAAATTGGAGCCGAATGAATATAAATTACAAAAACAATTAGGCTATATATCACTTAATCAGAAATTAAGTAATGATGAAATATTAGGTGTAGCTTTTCAATATACATATAAAGGAAAAGTATATCAAGTTGGAGAATTTGCTAATGGTGGAATTTCTGGGACTACTGTTTCTAATGATCAGGGAGTTAAAATTGAAGAAACAAATAATTTGGTTGTTAAGCTATTGAAAAGTAGTCTTACTGATGTTAATCAGCCTTTATGGAATTTAATGATGAAAAATATTTATAATATTGGAGCTTATGAATTATCTAGTGAAGATTTTAAATTAAATATTCTTTATTCAGACCCCTCTCCAATAAATTATTTAACAGCCATAAATAATTCTATTTGGCCCGAATATTTTAAAGATAGAACTTTGTTAAATATTTTTAAACTTGATAAATTAGATTCATTTGAAAATTTTCAACCAGAGGGAGATGGGTTTTTTGATTTTGTTCAGGGGATTTCAGTTGATTCGAGGTATGGTAGAATAATTTTTCCAACAGTTGAACCATTTGGTGAAAATTTATTTAATATTTTATCAGATTCGAAGTCTCAAAATGAGACATATAATGATGAAACATCATATAATGAAAATCAATCAAAGTATGTTTTCAAAGATTTATATAAATTAACTCAAGCAGCTGCTTTAGAATCAACTGAAAAAAATAAATTTGAAATAAAAGGTAGATATAAATCTCAAGGAGGAGATGGTATTTCTTTAGGAGCATTTAATGTTCCAAGGGGATCAGTAAAAGTAACAGCAGGAGGAAGATTATTAAAAGAAGGCATTGATTACACAGTTAATTATCAAATAGGAAGAGTTAAAATATTAGATCCTGGATTAAAAGCATCTAATATCCCAATTCAAATATCAGTTGAAAATAACTCTGTATTTGGTCAACAAAACAAGCGTTTTTCTGGAATAGATGTGGTTCATCAGTTTAATGAAAAAATTGTTTTAGGAGGCAATTTTATTAATTTAAGTGAAAATCCATTAACACAAAAAGCAAATTATGGGACAGAGCCTGTCAATAATACTATGATTGGTATTAATGCTAATTTGTCTCTAGAGATTCCATTTTTAACTAGATTAGTCAATAAGATTCCAACTATTGAAACTGAAATTCCATCTAAATTTTCTTTTAGAGGAGAAATAGCTTCTTTAATTTCTAAAAATCCTAAAAATACTGAACTTCAAGGGGAAGCAACAGTATATATTGATGATTTTGAAGGAGCTCAAACTAATATTGATATTAAGAGTCCTTATGCTTGGAATTTATCTAGCGTACCAATAGAAGGTTTTTTAGGATCTAACGCTAAAAAGGACGACATTTTAGGAGGCTATAATAGAGCATTAATTTCTTGGTATACTATTGATCCAATATTTTATTCAAGTCAACTTAGGCCAACAGGTATTGATAATGGATCAACTTCTTTAAATTCTACAAGAAGAATTTTTATTAATGAGATATTTCCCGAACAGGATTTAATTCAAGGTCAAACGACAGTTCAAAACACTTTTGACGTAGCTTTTTTTCCGGATGAAAAGGGACCTTATAATAATAATAAAATTAATGATTTTAAAAGTAATTTAAAAGGCAATTGGGGGGGGATAATGAGAGCTATAAATTCCACAAATTTTGAGCAAACTAATGTCGAATTTATTGAGTTTTGGTTGTTAGATACATTTTCTGAATTTCAAAGTTCGGGGAATGATTTGGGGACCTTATCACTTCATCTTGGTAATATTTCTGAAGACATTTTAAAAGATGGAAGGAAGCAATACGAAAATGGTCTTCCCGGTCAGCAACCAACTTCAGTTAAAAAATCTAACTGGGGCAAAACCCCTTCAAGTCAATCTTTGTTATATGCTTTTAATACAATAGATGGAGACAGGAAACTTCAAGATTTGGGACTAGATGGTTTAAATGACGAGGAAGAGAAAGAAGTTTATTTTAATGGCCCTATAGATGATCCAGCAGGTGATAATTATGAATATTTTGTAAAAGGTTCAGGAGGTATTATTCAAAGATATAAGCGATATAATGGAACTCAAGGAAATTCACCAATAGCTTTTTCTGATTCAGATAGAGGAAGTACTTCTCAGCCTGATACGGAAGATATTAATAATGACCAAACAATGAATACAATCGATAGCTATTTTAGTTATAATATTCCTATAAGAAAGGAAATGACCGTTGGGAATCATCCTTTTGTTACTGATGTAAGAGAAAATATAAAGATAGATCTTCCAAATGGAAAAAATATTTCAGCTAGATGGATACAGTTTAAAATACCAATTGATAAAGAATTTTATGAAGGATCTAATTATAAAAAGTATCATGAAATCATTAATGGTATTCAAGACTTAAGATCAATTAGATTTATAAGGATGGTTCTAAGTGATTTTGAAAATCCAATAGTTTTAAGATTTGGAACATTAGATTTGGTTAGAGGAGATTGGAGAAGATATAATAAGGAATTGAATGAAAAAATATTACCTAATAATACTACTACAATAGATGTTAGTACTGTAAATATTTTAGAAAATGAAAATAGAATTCCTATTAACTATGTTCTGCCTCCGGATATTGTTAGAGAAAAAATAAATAGTAATAATACTGTTATAAGACAAAATGAGCAATCATTGTCATTAAAGTTTTGTAATCTTAGGCCTATGGATTTAAGGGGGATTTATAAAAACACTGAAATAGATTTAAGACAGTATGAGAAATTAAAAATGTACATTCACGCAGAATCTTCTCAGGGTGAGGATAAACTTCCCGGAGAAGGAATTAGTGATGAATTTGATAGGAGAGTTGTAGCATTTATAAGATTAGGATCAGATTTAAATAAGAATTATTATCAGATAGAAGTTCCTTTAAAGCCAACACCATTTAGTGATGATTCATCAAATAGATTATCTTCTGAAGAAGTTTGGCTTCCAGATCACAATTCTATTGATATACCAATTTCAATATTGTCTAAAATTAAATCTCAAGTAATTGGAAAGGATAGGCAAGATCCTATTTATTTTGATGAAAACTTAAATCAAGTAGAGGAGTTTTCTTTAATAAGCGTATTACCTGGTGATAAAAAGTATAAACTTTCTATTAAAGGTAATCCTTCACTGGGATCAATTAAAAATATGATGATTGGTGTTAAAAATCCTTCAATAAATTTAGGAGATAATTTATGTGGAGAAGTTTGGTTTAATGAACTTAGAATTGCAGGGATAGAAGCCAAAGGGGGTTGGGCTGCAATTGGAGCATTAGATGGAAATATTTCTGATCTAGCAAATTTTTCATTAACCGGAAAGTTTTCTACTATTGGATTTGGTTCTTTAGATCAGAGCCCCAATCAAAGAAGTAGAGAAGAAATTAAACAATATGATATAGTTTCAAACGTTGATTTGGGAAGATTTTTTCCTGATAAATGGGGTATAGAAATTCCTTTTAATTATAGTACTGGAAGAACAGTAATTACTCCTGAATATGATCCTTTTTATCAGGATTTGCTTTTAGATGACAGATTAAAATCAATTAATAGTAAAGAATTAAGGGATTCAATAAGGAATCAAGCAATTGATTTTACAGACAGAAAAAGTATTAATTTTATAGGAGTTAGAAAATCTAATAAATCTGAGAAATCAAGATTTTACAATATTGAGAACTTTTCTTTTTCATATTCTTATAATGAATTAAAACATAATAATTATGAAATCAGAAATCAAGAAAGAATTAGGCTAAATTTAGCTGCTAATTATTCATATTCTTTTAAACCTTTTGAGATTAATCCATTTTATGATAACAAAACATTAAATGAATCAAAATATTTGAAATGGTTAAAAGAATTTAATTTAAATCTTTTACCCTCTTCAATTTCTTTTAATCCAAAAATTGATAGATCTTTTAATAGACAGAGATTCAGACAAGTCTATATAGAAGGTATAAATTCAGAAAATCAAATTTCAATGCCAGAATTACAACAAAGAAATTATCTATTTGATATGTCATATTATATAGGTCATAATATAACTAAATCACTTAGATTGAATTTTACATCATCAACAAATAATTTGGTTAAAAATTACTATAATCAGAATAATGGAGATTTAAATAAAATTAACAAACAAAAAAACATATGGGACGGATTATGGAGTAGAGGTGAACCTAATGGACATTTTCAATCAATTAATTTAAATTATAATTTGCCTTTAAAGTATTTGCCTTTTTTCAATTTTATTGAAGCAAATTATAGTTATACTGGTGATTTTAGTTGGAAAAGTGGATCAGATATTTTAAATAATATAAAAGCTTCAACCGGTGAAATTTTAGGAGAAATTAATACCATTCAGAATTCGAATTCAAAAGCATTAAATGGAACATTGTCTACACGAAAAATGTTGAAAAGTTTTGGATTTGATTATACTAAAAAAAATGTTACATTTTTTCAAAAAATAATTAAGGGTCTATTAAATTTAAATAGAATTCAATTTACTTATTCTGAAAATAATGGAAATTTATTACCTGGCTATCTTGGTAAAATAGGATTTATGGGGACATTAAAACCCTCAATTGGTTATACTTTTGGAAGTCAATCCGACATTAGATATGAAATAGCAAAAAAAGGATGGTTGACTGAATTTCCTGATTTTAACCAATCTTATACTCAAATCCATAGTAGTCAATTTAATATAAATGGACAGATAAACATTGGAAAGGGCTTATTAATTGATTTAAGTGCTGATAAAAAATATTCAAGAAACAATTCTGAAAATTTTTTAGTTACAAATGGAATATATAATCCAATAAGCCCAAATCAATATGGAAATTTTGAAGTTTCATCAATTATGATTGGAACTGCATTTAGAAAATATGATGGCTCTATTAATAAAACTTTTCAAAGTTTTAGAAAAAATAGATTAACTATTTCAAAAAGATTAGCCTATATCAATGGTTTAGATTTAGAACAAATTGATCAAGAAGGCTATAGAAAGGGATATGGTAAAACACATCAATCTGTTATAATCCCTGCATTTATATCTGCTTATTCAGGTCAGTCTCCGGAAAAAGTTACACTTAATCCAACTCAAAAAACTCCATTACCAAATTGGAATATAAAGTATACAGGATTAATGTCTATTAAGTCATTTAAAGAAATTTTTAATAGATTTTCAATTACCCATGGTTATAGATCTAGCTTTACAGTTAATAATTTTCAAACCAATTTAGATTATAATATTAATAATCCTTATTTAAAAGATGATGGAGGAAATTTAGTTGTCCCAATATTGTATGGAAATTTAAATTTAGTTGAACAATTTAATCCATTATTAAAATTTGATGTAGAGTTTAAAAATTCAATTAAAGTTTTGGCTGAATTAAAAAAAGACAGAGCTCTTTCTTTAAGTTTGGACAATAATATTCTTACAGAATCTTCCGGAGACGAATATATTTTTGGTTTGGGTTATAGAATAAAAGACCTTAGATTTAGAACTAATATTGCAGGTAAAAAAACCTCTCTTAGAGGAGATCTTAATATTAAAGCTGATATTTCATATAGAAATAATATTACAATTCTAAGAAATATTGAAATAGATAACAATCAAGTAACTGCAGGTCAGAAGCTCTGGGCAATAAAAATTTCGGCTGATTATAATTTATCTAAAAATTTGACAGCTTTATTTTTTTATGATCATAATTTTTCAAAATTTGCCATATCTTCGGCTTTCCCTCAAACAAGTATAAGATCAGGAATAACGGTTAGGTATAACTTTGGAGATTAAAACATAGATAAGAATTAAAGAAAAATATATATTTGTTTTAAATAATTTTATAATGTTAACGCCTGATAATTTAAAATATACTAATGACCATGAATGGGTTAAGGTTGAAAATGAAATAGCAACAATAGGGATTACTGATTTTGCTCAAAGTGAATTAGGAGATGTGGTTTATATAGAAGTCGATGTTCTAAATCAAAAATTAAAAAAAGAAGAAATATTTGGAGCTATTGAAGCTGTTAAAACAGTTTCAGATTTATTTATGCCTGTTAGTGGTGAGATAATAGAGGTTAATGATTATATAATCGATAATCCTGAAGAAGTTAATAATGATCCTTACGGAAAAGGGTGGATTGTAAAAGTCAAAATTTCTTCAATTTCAGAATTAGATGAATTATTAAATTCTGATGATTATGAAAAAATTATTGCAGTTTAAGTTTTTTTTTACAATCTTATCCATATCGGATTGTTTGTTTATAATCTTTTTGTCATTAAAAGAGTTTAAATTCACTAAAACCGTAATTTCAATTAATAAATCCTTTGAAATTGAATCTTTGGCCCATTGTTTTTTTTATTTTTCTCTTTCATTGGTTTTATTTTTAGCTTTGAGTCATGATTGGAAGATTAAGAATTCGAAAATGCACTCAATTTTTATTTGTTTGTCTTTAGGAATTCTTCTTGAGGCTGTTCAGGGATTAATTATTCCCTACCGTTCTTTTGAATTTTCAGACCTTCTATCAAATTTTCTTGGAATTAGTATTTTTTATTTTTTTTCAAAAAGCTCAATTTTTTCTATAATTAAATAAGGTATTTTTTTAAATTAGCTTATAAAAGAAATTTTTATGCAACCTAAAAAAAACCCAAAAGCGGATTTATCAAGAAATAGTAGTCTATATTTTGCTATCGGATTAGCATTTGTTTTATTCATTGCTTGGCGTGGAATTGAGTGGAAAACATACGATAAAAACGCCTATGGATATCAAGCATTAGATGTTGAAAATGACGACCAAGAAGAAATACCTATTACAGAGCAAATAAAAACACCTCCACCACCGCCTCCTCCTCCAGCACCTGAAATTATAGAGGTTGTTGAAGATGAAGAAGAGATTGAAGAAACTGTAATTGAATCAACTGAGACTGACCAAGAGGAAATAGTTGAAGTTGAAGTTATGGAAGAGGAATTTGAAGATGTTGATGTTCCTTTTGCAGTAATAGAAGATGTCCCAATCTTTCCAGGCTGTGAGAGAGTGGCTAAATCTAAAAGAAGAGATTGTTTTCAGGAACAAATTAATAAGCACATTCGTAAAAATTTTAGATATCCAGAAATAGCCCAAGAGATGGGAATACAGGGTAGAGTGTATGTTAATTTTATAATTTCTAAGGATGGTAGTATAATCAATATAAGAAAAAGAGGACCTGATAAAAATCTTGAAAGAGAAGCGGAAAGGATTATTTCTAAGCTTCCAAGAATGACTCCTGGGAAACAAAGAGGTAGAGCTGTAAGAGTTCCATTTAGTATTCCTATTACTTTTAGACTTCAATAAGATTAACCAAAATTGATCTAATTTTTAAATGAACTCAATAAAATAACATTTATAATCTTGTCTGTTTATATATTTGTTTATCAATATTGCTTTTCTAGATGAGTTTAAAAGTAATTCCAAAGCCGAATAATATTAATTTATTTTTAGCAGATTTTGGTCAACTAACTAAAATACGTTTGTCTTTTAGTATAGTGTTTTCTTCTTTGGCAGGATATTTTTTGGCTGCAGATTTTTTAAATACCAGGACCATAATATTGTTAATTTTTGGTGGGTATTTAATTGTTGGTGCATCAAACGCATTTAATCAAATATTAGAAAAAGATCTTGATCTTTTAATGCTTAGAACAAGGAATAGACCTTTGCCTGCTAGGAGAATGAGCTCTATTAAAGCAACATTAATTTCATTATTTATGACAATAATTGGATTGATGTTATTATATAAAATAAATACTCGAACAGCAATTTTTGGTGCAATTTCAATTATAATTTACACCTGTGTTTATACGCCATTAAAAACAAAAACCCCATTGAGTGTTTTTTTTGGTGCAATTCCAGGAGCTATTCCTTTCATGTTAGGATGGGTAGCTCATTCCAATAAGTTTGGGATTGAACCAGGGATATTATTTATGATTCAATTTTTTTGGCAATTTCCTCATTTTTGGGCGATTGGGTGGATGTTAGATAAAGACTATAAAAAAGCAGGTTTTAAAATGCTTCCGACAGGTTATAAAGATAGATCTACTGGGTTTTTAATTTTATTGTATACTTTTTGGATGATATTAATTTCATTATTTCCTATAACTAAATATACGGGCTTATTAAATCTTAGTATTTTAGCCGCTATAATAATTTTTATTCTAGGTCTTATAATGTTATATTATGCTTTAGATCTTATCAAAAAAAAATCTACAAAATCCGCAAAAAAATTAATGTATATGAGCATTGCCTATTTATCTTTAGTTCAGATTATCTACGTATTTGATAAATTTATTTAAAATGATAGAGGAAGAAAAATTAAAAAATATAAGAGCAAAGAAAATGATGTTATGGTTTTCTATGATTAGTATGACTATGACATTTGCTGGTCTTACTAGTGCTTATGTTGTCAGTAGCTCTAGACAAGATTGGTTAAATAATTTTGATTTACCTTTTGAATTTACGATCAGTACAATTTTAATTTTTTTGAGTAGCATAACTATTCATATATCTAAAAGATCTTTATTAAATGGAAATTTTAATTTTCAAAATTATTTTCTTTGGATGACTATAATTTTAGCATTTACATTTTTGTATTCTCAATTTAAAGGATTCTCAAGCATAATTCAACAAGGGTATTATTTTACTGGAGCTGAAAGTTCAATTACTACATCCTTTTTATATGTTTTAGTTGTTCTTCATATGCTCCATTTTATTGGCGGATTAATAGTTCTTTTTATAATTAGCAATAATAGTTATAAAAAGATTTATAATAAATCAAATACTGTTGGGTTTGAATTAGCGACTATTTTTTGGCATTTCTTAGGCTTTTTATGGATTTATTTGTACGTTTTTGTCTTAGCATATAATTAAAATACACTAAATTTGCACTTAAAATATTTAATAAAAATTATTGGAAACAACAATCACAAATCAAACCGATAATTCTGAAATTTGGGGAGGAGGTAATGAACCTTTTAGCGCAAGTTATGGAAAACTTATGATGTGGTTTTTCATCATTTCTGATGCTTTAACATTTTCAGGATTCTTAGTTTCTTATGGATTTTCAAGGTTTAAATTTATTGACTCATGGCCTATAGCTGATGAGGTATTTACTCATTTTCCTTTTTTACATGGAGTTGAAGCCCCAATGTATTATGTTGCATTCATGACTTTTATTTTGATTGTTTCTTCTGTAACAATGGTTTTAGCTGTGGATGCTGGCCATCATATGAAAAAAAATAAAGTTATTTTATATATGTTTTTAACCATAATTTTTGGGGCAACTTTTGTTGGTTCGCAAGCATGGGAATGGAAAACATTTATTAAGGGAGATTATGGAGCTCTAGAAACCAAAGGTGGCCAAATTTTGCAATTTGTTAATTCAAATAATGGAAAAAGAGTTTCAATAAAAGATTTTTCAATTAGATCAAATTCAAATAGAATTACTCATAATAAAAATAGGGGTGTTTGGTATAATTCAGAATCTGAACTTCCAACTTATAATGTAATTGAAGTTAAAGATGGCTTTAAGTTAAATCAAAATTTATTAATTAGAATTCAAAAACTAGATTCTAAAGGAAATAAAATTATACTTTCAAGAGATGAATCACTTGATAAAATTCAAGACGCTATAACTGTAGTTGAAGGAGCAAATTTAATTCATAATGAATATGGTCATAGATTATTTGCTGACTTCTTTTTCTTTATAACAGGATTTCATGGTTTTCATGTTTTTTCAGGAGTCTTAATTAACATTATAATTTTTTTCAATGTAATCCTTGGAACATATGAAAAGAGAGGTCATTATGAAATGGTTGAAAAGGTTGGTTTATATTGGCATTTTGTTGATTTGGTTTGGGTTTTTGTTTTTACATTTTTTTACTTGGTCTAATATAATTTACTATGGGACATAATACAGAAAATCTTTCAATATTTAGAGGACTTATAAAGTTTAAGTCAAATGTTCAAAAAATTTGGGGGGTTTTGATTTGGCTTTCAATAGTTACTACTATAGAGGTGGCTCTTGGTATAATTAAACCTGAATTTTTAAAAACAACTTTTTTGAGAATGAAAATTCTAAATTGGATTTTTCTTATTTTAACTTTAGTTAAGGCTTATTATATAGCATGGGATTTTATGCATATTCGAGATGAAAGAGATTCCTTAAAAGGGTCAATTGTTTTGCCATTGATTTTTTTGATTCCTTATTTAGCTTTTATCTTATTACTTGAAGCAGATTATATTTATGATGTAATGAGTGCTGGTTTTGTGAGTTGGAATTTTTAAAATTCCATTTATATGAATACTGAAAAAATAAAAAATAAATTTGTTCTAGGAGTTTTATTTATATTACCAATAGTAGTTTATTTGTTTTTTTCTTCCGGGGTTAATAATTTTGCAAGACTTCCCGTTTTAACTGAATCAATTATTGAGGTAGATAATTGGATGTCATTTAATGGAGATAAGGTCAAATTCGATAATAATATCACTGTTTTAGGTTTTTGGGGAGATGACATGAAAATTAAAAAAAGTGATGGTTTTAATTTAAATCAAAAAATTTATAAGAGGTTTTTTGAATTTAAAGATTTTCAATTTGTTTTTGTGGTTAAAAATGAAAATTATAATAAATTATTAATCCAAGAATTTAAAGAAGAGTTAAATAAAGGGATGGGGACTGATTTGAGTAAATGGAAATTTATTTTTGGAGATCAATTTCAGATTTTAGAATTATTTAAATCTTTAAAATCCGATTTAAATTTATCAGATTTAATGTCTACCTCTACTGTTTTTATTATAGATAGATCAGGAAATCTAAGAGGAAGAGATGATGATGAAGATTCAGGAACTCTTTTTGGATACAATTCTTCTTCAGTTGCTGAAATTAATAATAAAATGATTGATGATGTTAAAGTTATTTTAGCTGAATATCGTTTGGCATTAAAAAAAAATAACAATTTAAATTTTAGATAAAATATTTATTTATGAAAAAATATCCATACTTAGCTTTATCTATTTTAATTATTTTGTTTTCAATAATTTTTATTCCTAAAATAATCAATAAAATAAGGTTAAATGATACGGTGACTAGTATTAGATCTGTGAAACCTGGATTAAGAACATTATCATATATTAATATTAATGGACAAAATAGAAAGATTCCCAAGTTCATTTTACTAAATCAAGATAGTTTATTTATTTCTGAAACAGATTATTTAGGGAAGGTATTTTTAGCAGAATTTTTTTTTAGTAGATGTCCAACAATATGTCCTATTATGAATAAAAACATGAAAGAACTTTATGACTTTTATAAAGATGAAGAAAAATTTGCTATTGCATCTTTCACAATTGATCCTGAGCATGATACACCTAGAGTATTAAAATTGTTTTCTGAAAACTATATAGAAAATTCTCTTAAATGGAATTTTTTAACTGGACCAAAATCGCAAATATTTTCATTAGCAAATAATGGATTTAACATTTTTGCAGCTGCTAATCCTAATATAATTGGAGGATTTGAACATCAGGGGTATTTTGCCTTGATCGATAAGAATGGTTATCTTAGATCCAGGGATGATAAGTTTGGAAATCCAATAGTTTATTATTTGGGAATTGATGATAATAATGCCCCTATTCAAGGTATTGAAATGTTAAAAGAAGATATTTCTTTGTTGCTTAAAGAGAAATAATGATGAAAAATATTACTGAGGATAATCAACAAAAATTAAGGTATAGAAATTTAATTATTTTTGTTTCTTTTATTATCCCTATAGTCGTAGCTTTACTTTTTAGAATAAGACTTAAGGGTGTTCAGGAATTATCTTTTTTACCACCAATATATGCTGCAATTAATGGGTATACAGCAATTATACTTTTAATTGCCTTATGGGCTATAAAGAAAAAAAAATTAAAATTGCATAGTCAACTAATGAAAATAGCAATTTTTTTGTCTTTGACCTTTTTGATAATGTATGTTGCTTATCACATCACATCAGATCCAACTCCTTTTGGAGGTAAAGGTTTAATTAGGTGGGTTTATTATTTTATTCTAATCTCTCATATACTTTTATCTATAGCGATTATACCTTTAGTTTTGATATCATATGTAAGAGCTATTTCTAATCAATTTCAAAATCACAGAAAAATAGCTAGGGTTACTTTACCAATTTGGTTATATATTACTATAACTGGAGTAATTATATATTTAATGATTTCTCCTTATTATTGATTTTAAAATGAAAAATTATTTTTTCTTAATTTTGTTTTCTCTTTTTTTTATTTCAGAAATTTCGTTTTCTCAATGTTCAATGTGTAGGGCTGTTCTTGAATCAGAAGAAGGTCAAAACACAGCTAAGGGGATAAATGATGGAATAGTTTATTTAATGGCCATCCCCTATATTTTAGTATTATTAGTTGGGTATTTTATTTTTAAAGAATTGAAATAAACATAAATTCGTTGAGTTAAAAAAAATAATTATAATAAATTTGTTCTTTCTAATTAAAGATGAGCTTTCATAAATTTTTTCTAGTATGATTCAGATAAAAAACCTTCACAAATCTTATAAAATGGGTAGTTCATCATTACATGTTTTAAAAGGAATAAATTTTAGCGTTAAAGAAGGTGAATTAGTTGCAATAATGGGATCTTCTGGATCAGGAAAATCAACATTACTAAATATATTAGGAATGCTTGACATAGCCAATGAAGGAAGTTATTTTTTAGATGACATTGAGATTAAAAATTTGGATGAAACAAGAGCCGCAAAATATAGAAATCAGTTTTTAGGATTTGTTTTTCAGTCTTTCAATTTGATAAATTATAAAAATGCAGTTGAAAATGTTGCACTACCTTTATATTATAGAGGAATTAATAGGAAAGAAAGACAATTACAGGCGCTAAACTTTTTAGAGAAAGTGGGGTTGAAAGAATGGTCTAAACACTTACCAAGTGAGCTTTCTGGTGGACAAAAGCAAAGAGTAGCTATTGCTAGAGCTCTTGTTTCTGAACCTAAGGTTTTATTGGCCGATGAACCTACAGGAGCTCTTGATTCGAAAACATCACATGAGGTAATGTCAATTATTCAAAAAATAAATAATGAAGGTAAAACAATTTTAGTTGTCACACACGAAAAAGAAATTGCTGCAATGTGTAAAAGAGTTGTAACCCTTAAAGATGGAATAATAGTTGAGGATAAGAAAATAAAACAAATTTTATTAAAGTAAAATGTTTAGTTTAGATTCTTGGATAGAAATATTTAAAACAATTAGTAAAAATAGACTTAGAACTTTTTTGTCTGGTTTTACTGTAGCTTTGGGGATATTTATTTTTATAGTTTTGTTTGGTTTTGGTAATGGTTTGAAAAATCAATTTAAAGAATTTTTTCTTGATGACGCAACTAACGTTTTAACTTTATTTGCTGGAAAAACTTCAAAACCATATAAGGGATTTAAGTCAAATCGTCAAATTAGATTGAAAAATGATGACATTAATGATATTAAATTAAACTTCAACTTTTTCTTAGAGAATATATCACCTAGAATTACTCGTTATGCACAAGTCAGTTATGAATTAGAATCTGATAATTATAGAACTGTTGGAGTTTCTCCTTCATATCAGTTTTTTGAAAAAAACATATTAATTAAAGGAAGATATCTTAATGAAGATGATATTTTGAATAAAAACAGGTATGCTGTTATAGGAAGGCTTGTAGAAGAGGACCTTTTTCCTATTGAAAAAGATCCAATTGGAAGATATATTAATATAGGATCCAGTCCTTTTAAGGTTGTTGGTGTTTTTAAAGATAGCGGCGGAGATAATGAGGAAAGAGTAATTGCACTACCTTATACTACCAGACAACTTCTAGAGAAAAATAATGATTATGTAGATCAAATTAAGGTTTCTTTTAGACCAGAGTTAGGTTACATTGGTTCAATGGCTTTTGAGAAACAGCTTAGGGGTTTTTTAGAGGAAAAAAAATCTATTGATCCAACTGATTCAAGAGGAATTTTTATTAGAAATGTATCTAAACAGTTGAACGAGAATCAGCAATTTTCTTCTGTTTTACAATATATAGTAACATTTGTTGGTTTAGGAACTTTATTGGCTGGAATTATTGGAATTTCAAATATTATGGTTTTTGTTGTAAAGGAGAGGACTAAAGAATTAGGCATTAGAAAGGCATTGGGAGCTTCACCTAGATCAGTTATTAGCACTATTTTATTAGAGTCAATTTTAATAACAACTATTTTTGGATATTTAGGAATGATTTCAGGAGTTCTTCTTTTAAATAGAATCGGGACAAGTTTAGCTGAAAAGTATTTTATTAAAAATCCATTTATTGATATTTATACTGCTATTTTATCAACAATTATTTTAATTATTTTTGGCGCAATAGCAGGCTATATTCCTGCAAAAAGAGCGTCAAAGATTAAACCAATAGAAGCTTTGAATGATGAATAGTTTAAAAATGTTTTTTGATATTGAAGTTTGGAAAGAAATTTTTGGTTCCATTAAAAAAAATAAAATTAGAACTATAATTACTATTATAGGTGTATTATGGGGTATTTTTATTTATGTTGTTCTTTCGGGATCTGCTAAAGGATTAGATAATGGTTTTGAAAGGCAATTTCGAAATGTTGCGATGAATTCTATGTTTGTTTGGGCCGAAGCTACAAGCATCCCGTATGATGGTTTTAAAATAGGAAGATTTCCACAATTGAAATTACAAGATGTGGAGATACTGAAAAAAAGAATTCCAGAAATAAAATATATTGTTCCTCGTAATGCTAGGGGAAATTTTAGTGGTGGTTCTCCTGCAAATATTGTAAGAGGTAATAAATATGGAGATTATGCAATTTTTGGTGATTATCCAGAGTTTACTAAAATATCAACACAAAATATTTATGATGGAGGAAGATTTATTAATGAGGAGGATATAAAAGGAAATAGAAAAGTTTGTGTTATAGGTGAGAGGACCCAGTCTGATTTATTTGAACCAAATGAAGATCCCATAGGGAAATACGTTAGAATAGATAATGTTTTTTTTAAGGTTATAGGAGTTTTGGTATTCAGGCAAGGGAGTCCTTTTGATTCTGATTCAGATGTCTTTATCCCATTTACTACTTATAGAAACTTATATAATACAGGGGATTCAGTTGATTGGTTTAACATAGCAGCTTATGAAAATGCAAATGTTTTAAAAGTCGAAAAAGACATTAAACAAACTCTCAAATTTATTCATAGAGTTTCTCCTCTAGACAAAAAAGCCTTTGGATCATTTAATTTGGGAGAAATATTTAATAGAATAATTGGGTTTGCACGTGGAATGACATTTCTCTCTTTAATAGTAGGAATAGCAACAATTATTGCCGGAATAATTGGAATAGGAAATATTTTATTAATTTCCGTAAAAGAGAGGACAAAAGAACTTGGAGTAAGAAGAGCTTTAGGAGCAACTCCAAATGAAATAAGAAATCAGATTTTGTTAGAAAGTGTTTTTTTAACAATTATTGCTGGCATTATTGGAATAATTCTTGCTTCATTTGTATTAGCTGGGATAAATTTAGCAACAGAAGAGTTAAAAGATTTTCCATATACTAATCCAACTGTACCGATTAAATATATTTCATTAGCCTTATTTTTAATGGTAACACTTGGAACGATTATTGGTTTAATTCCTGCTCAAAGGGCCATTAGTATAAAACCAATTGATGCTTTAAGAGAAGAATGATAAATTTAAATTTAAAAAAATGAAAATTTTAAAATATTTAGGAATAACTTTTATTGTTGCAGGTTCTTTATTTGCAACTGCTTATTTTATTAAATCAAATAGTAAATCAAAAGTTACTTTTGAGATTAAATCACCAAAAATTCTCAATATTGAGAAAAAAACCGTTGCAACCGGTAAAGTTGTTCCTGAGGATGAAATTGAAATTAAACCCCAAATTTCTGGTATAATAGATAAATTGTTGGTTGAAGAAGGAGATTTAGTTAATAATGGACAATTATTAGCAATTATAAAAGTTGTTCCAAATGAGCAAGCACTTAATAGTTCTAAGGGAAGATATGAAAGATCAAAAATAAATTTAAAAAATTCCAAGATTGAATATAAAAGGAATTTGGATCTTTTTAATAAAAATGTTATAGCAAAACGAGAAATGGAAACAGTTGAGTTAAATTATAATCAAGCTAAACAGGAAGTATCGAACGCATATTCAGATTTACAAATTATTCGTCTTGGTTCTGTTGGGGGATCATCTCTTGCAAACACTAATATACGTTCTACAATTGAAGGAACTATTTTAGAAATTCCAGTTAAGGAAGGGCAGCAAGTTACTGAAAGTAATAATTTTAATCCAGGAACTACAATTGCAATTATTGCAGATTTAAACAAAATGATATTTGAGGGCAAAGTAGATGAATCAGAGGTAGGAAAATTAAAAACAGGAATGCCTTTGCAAGTAAATTTAGGGGCTATACAAGATGAGAAATTTGAGGCAAAACTTAGATTTATAGCTCCAAAAGGGAATGAGGAGAGTGGAGCGGTTAAATTTAAAATTGAAGGTATAGTGAATTTAGATAGTTTAGAGGTTGTAAGAGCTGGATATAGTGCTAATGCTTCTTTAGTTTTAGAAAGAAAAGATAGTGTATTGTCAATCTCAGAATCGTTACTTCAATTTGACAGAAAAACTGGAAAATCATATATTGAATTGGAAATAGGTGATCAAAAATTTGAAAGAAGGGATATAAAGACAGGAATATCTGATGGAATTAATGTTGAAATTATTTCTGGAATAGATATTAATGATAAAATCAAAGTTTGGAATAAAACTGAATCTTATGAAGAGTTTGATAAGGAAGATATAGTGGAATAACAAAAAATCAATTTAAATCACAAAACAATAAATTTATGATTATAGAAAAAAAAATAAGTTACATTTTTATAGTAAGTATTTTTCTTTTTAGTTTGTCTAGAATTCAAGCTCAGAAAAAGTATTGGTCTCTTAAAGAGTGTGTTGATTTATCTTATGAAAAGAATATTTCGATTAAACAAATTGAATTACAATTGGAAAATGCAAATATTGAAAAAAGTAATGCAAAAGCTAATTTTTTTCCCAATTTAAATGCTTCTTTAAATCATTCATGGAATTATGGCTTAAATCAAAATATTACAACGGGAATTCTTGAAAACATGACCACTCAGTTTTCTTCAATGGGTTTAAATATGGGTGTAGACATTTATAAAGGTCTTGAAAATATTAAGAGATTACATAGAGCAAATCTTTCAATAATTGCTGAGCAATATAAAATTGATGACATTAAAGATGATATAGGACTTCTTGTTGCAAACTCTTATCTTCAGATAATGTTCAATCGAGAAATATTAGAAGTACAGAAGCAACAATTAGAGGTTTCAAAAAAAGATTTGGAGAGAACCAAGGCATTAGTTGATGCTGGGATACTAGTAAAAGGAGATTTATATGATATCGAGGCATCATTGGCAACTCAAGAACAAAGTCTTATTCAAGCAGAAAATGCATATAGATTAGTCAAAATTAATTTAGCACAATTGTTGAGAATAGATGATTATGAGAATTTTGAAATTTTAAATGAAAATTTTGATGTGCCATTTTCAAATATTTTAGATGAAACGCCTAAAGCTATTTTTTCAAAAGCTTTAATTCAAAGAAATGATATTAAATTATCAATAACTAATATTGAGATCGCTGAAACCGATATTGAACTGGCTAAGGTAAGACTGCAACCATCAATATCTGCCTATTATGGTTATAATTCAAGAGTGTCTTATAATGATAGATTGAAACAAACGGGTCAATTTGAAACTGTTCCCATTGGATACCTATCTTCATCTTCGGAACCTGTTTTAACTCAAATTGAAAAGAGAGAAGTTGTAGGCCCAATTTCAATAATCGATCAATTAAGTTTAAATGATGGACATAATTTTGGAATACAATTGAGCGTTCCAATTTTCAATCGTTTTGTTGCAAAAAATAATATTAAAAGAAGTAAGGTTAATTTAGAAGCAGTAAAAAATCAACATGAACAAACAAAGTTAGATCTTGAAAACACGATTAATCAAGCATTTAATAATACAGTTGCATCCTATAAGTTTTATGAGGCTACAATAAAAACTGTTTCGGCAAGAAAGGATGCCTTTGATAATGCAAAAAATAAATTTGAAGCGGGTGTAATTAATTCTTATGATTATGCACAAATAAAACAGCGATATGAAAGTGCAGTTTCTGATAAGGTTCGAGCAAAATTTGATTATATTTTTAAGTTAAAAGTGCTCGAGTTTTATTTTGGTCTGAATATAGATATATAGTTAAAATTAAAAAATGGGTTTAATTTTAAATATTGAGTCTTCAACTACAAATTGTTCAGTAAGTCTTTCTCGAGATGGTAATTTGATTCATTGTATTGAAAAAAATCAATCTGATTTTAAACAAAGTGATTATTTACACAAGTTTATAGATAAATTATTAGTTGATTGTGAAATAAGCATATCAAATCTTGACGCTGTTTCTATAAGTAAAGGACCAGGATCATTCACAGGGCTTAGAATTGGCACTGCTTCAGCTAAAGGTTTTTGTTATTCATGTGACATTCCTTTAATTGCAATTAATACCCTTCAAATTCTTGCAGCAGGTTATAAAACAAAAAATAAATCAATTATTATCCCACTTATAGATGCTAGAAGGATGGAAGTATACTCAATGGTTTTAAATAATGAGTATGAAATTTTAAGAGAAACAAAAGCTGAGATATTAAAACCAAACTCATTTTCTGAATATTATTCAAATATAGAAATAGTTATTTTAGGGACTGGCGCAAAAAAATGTAAATCTATTCTTGATTATAATAAAATAAAGTATCCTAGAAAAAATATTTATCCATCTTCTAAGAACATGATTGAAATATCCGAATTATTATATAAAAACAAAAACTATCAAGATATTGCTTATTTTGAACCATTTTATCTCAAAGATTTTCACACTAATTTTAAAAAATAAGCTAGCCATTAATGGCGTTAACTGAATTAATTTTTCCAGGAAGCATCTCTTTAAGCATGTTTTCTATTCCATTTTTTAAAGTAAAAGTTGATGAAGGACATCCACTACATGCGCCTTGAAGAATAACATTTACTAATTTTTTTTCTTTTTGATATGATTCAAAAAGTATATTTCCACCATCAGAAGCAACAGCTGGTTTTATATAATCATCAATTATTTTAATTATTTTTTTCGATATGTCATCTAAAGATTCAACTTTTTTAATTGATGTTAATTTCTCATTAGTTTTCGAGGGCTTTAAATCTATTATCAGATTATTTTTTTGTAAATAATCCCTAATAAACTCTCTTATTTCCATAACTGAATCTTCCCATTTAGTGTTTTCTTTTTTTGCAATAGAGATATAATTTTCATTAATAAAAACCTCTTTAACATAAGGAAAATTGAATAATTCCTTAATTAGAGGAACATTATTGGAAGATTCTATATTTTTAAATTCATAAATATTATTAACAAGAATTTTATTAGAAACAAATTTCATTACATCTGGATTTGGAGTGCTTTCAGCATAAATTGTAATGGGAGATTTATCGTCTGAATGAATTGTATCTAAAATTTTTCCACCTTCATTAAGGAATTTTTGAAGTTCTATCGATACTTCCTCAATTACATCTTCCCATTTGAGTATATCAAAACGTTCTAAAATCAAATATTCAGGGGTTAATTTCACAGATTTTACAAAAGGGAGGTAAAACATTTGTTGAACTAGAGGAGAATCTTTAGCGTCATCAATAGAAGAATAATTTTTAGATTTAAATTTTTTTAGCTTAGGAGTAAAAATAAATCTTGCAAATAAATTATTTTCATCAATTAAATAATTAACGGAATAAGCTTTCATTTTTTTTTTTTTTGTAAAAATAATGAAAAGATGAAAGTGAATTTTATTTTTTTTCACATTTTAGGTTATATTTATCTTCTTTATAATTGAGGTATGCTTATTAAAACTGTTAGAGGGTTTACTCCAAAATGGGGAAACAATTGTTTTTTTGCAGAAAATTCTTCTATAATTGGAGATGTTATTTTTGGGAGTAATTGTTCTGTATGGTTTTCTGCCGTTGTAAGAGGTGATGTAAATAGTATAAGAATAGGAAATAGAGTAAATGTTCAGGATGGAGCAATAATTCATGGCACGTATTTAAAATCTTCAACAAAAATTGGCAATGATGTTTCAATAGGTCATAACGCTATTGTCCATGGCTGTACTCTAAAAGATAATATTCTTGTTGGGATGGGAAGTATAATAATGGATGATGCTATAGTAGAATCTAATACTATAATTGCAGCAGGAAGTGTTATTACAAAAAATTCCCATATCACATCTGGATCAGTTTATGCTGGAGTTCCAGCTAGAAAAATAAAAGATGTCAGTAAAGAATTAAAAGAAGGAGAAATTAAACGAATTGCAAAAAATTATTTAGAATATTCGAAATGGTTTAAATGATTTAAATTGTAATTTTTTTTGTTTTTGGATTCTTTAAATAAGAGATTAAACCTTCATTTGATCCAGTATAATAAAATTGATCATTTTTGTTTTTTTTGGATATTAAATTTAAAATGTTTTTATTTATTAATATGGATTTAGTTTGCTTTGCAATAGCAGTATTAATTTTATAAATTTTCATTTTATTTTTTATAATTGGCTTTATAATTGGCTTTAAAAATTGGAAATGTGTACATCCTAGGACCAAAACATCAGCTTTATTTTTGATCATAGGTTTTAAATAGTTTTTCAATAATTTTATCGTATTAGATTCATAAATTTTATTTTTTTCAATTAATTCAACAAGATCAGATCCATCTTTTTCTATTATTTTTATATGAGAAGCGTAAAGGTTTGATGTTTTGTAAAATAATTTACTTGTTAAAGTCCTTTTTGTAGCTAATATTCCAACAACTCCAGATGAGCTTTTTAATGCAGCTGTTTTAATTCCAGGTTCAATTCCAATAAAGGGTATTTCAAATTTTTTTCTTAATTCTGTAATTGAATTAGTTGTTGCTGTATTACATGCAACCACTATTAATTTACAATTTAAAGAGATAAGTTGATTTACAATTTTAAAACTTCTTTTTTTAATTTCTTCAGAAGTCAATTTGCCATATGGAGAATAAAGATTATCCGAAATATAGATTATCTTTTCTTGTGGGAGTAATCTTTTTATCGGTTTATACAATGAAAGACCACCGATTCCCGAATCAAACATTCCTATGGGTGAAGTTTTATCTTTTTTCATATAAAAAAAACTGCCTTTAAATAAAAAGACAGCTTAATTTAAAAATAATTCATGAATAAAAAGTTAGAAACCTAATTCACTTTTAACTTCAGCCATTAAATCTTTACCTTCAGCCATAATCACACTACCTCCAGCACTTGAATCTAAAACGTAATCATATCCCTGCGCTTTAGCAATTTTTTCGATTGCATTTTTTGCTTTCTCATATAGTGGTTTCATCATTTCTACTTGTTTTTTTTGAAGATCTTCAGAAGCAGTTTGTCTATAAGATTGAATATTTTGTTGCATAGTTTCTAATTCTTTTTGTCTAGCTTGATTTGTTACTTCAGTTTGATTTTCAGCTTCTGCAGCATAAGACTGAGCTTTAGTTTGAAATTCTTTATAGGTGTTTTCTATCTCAGTACTATAAGTTTTTTCTAATTGAGCAAGTTCTTTTTGTTTGGCAATTACTTCGGGCATTTCACTAATAAGTTTTTGAGTGTCAATATGAGCAACTTTTGATTGAGCAACTGCTACACCCAATGGAAGTAACATTATAAGTGCTATTAAAAAAATTGATTTTAATTTCATGATAGATAGTATTTTAACTTAATTATTTTTCTTTTTATTTCTTTCTTGAATAAGTTTTTTTCTTTCTTCAATTTGTTTCTTTTTTTCCTTAGTTCTTTCCTGAATGTTAATTTTTCTTAAAACTAGTTGGCTAATATCGTAATTTTTTGTGGAATATAGCATAATTAGATCAGAAGATCTGTCAAAAATAAAATCATATTTTCTTTCTATAGCTATTTCACGAACTAAAGTCATCACCTGATCTTGTATAGGTTTTATAAGACTTAATCTTTGATTTATTAGATCTCCTGAGGGGCCAAAACGTTTTTCTTGAAGATTAATTATTCCTAAGGCAAAATCATTAATTTCAATACTTCTGTCAGAAATAAGCTCAGGAGTAAGAAGAATTTTTTCAGCATTTAGTTCATCTTGAAATTTTTTTAATTGAATTTTTTGCAATTCAATTTCTTTTTTCCAAACCACAATTTTTTTATCAATAAGTTTTTTTGCAATTTTATATTCATCAATATTTTCTAATATCATATTCATATCAATATAACCAATTCTAGCGCCTTTTTGCCCAAAAAATAAATGGGAAAAAGAAAAAAATATTATTAGGGTTAGTTTATTTATCATATCTATTTTTAAAATTGTTGACCTATTATAAAGTGTGTTTCCCATCCATTTGGAGTTGAAAGTAAATCATTAGGATTGTCAAATCCATAACCAAAATCAATTCCAAGTAATCCAAAAGCAGGCATAAATATTCTAACACCAAAACCTCCAGATCTTTTAGAATTAAATGGATTAAAGTCTCTGAAACTATCATATCCATTTCCTGATTCAAGAAAACTCAGAGCATATATGGAGGCACTGGGTTTAAGAGAAATAGGATATCTTAATTCTAATGTGAATTTATTATATATAATTGAGCCATCAAGACTTGATAATGATTGATTTTCATATCCTCTCATTTGAATATTTTCCCTTCCATCTAAAGAATAATTCATCATACCATCCCCTCCTACAAAAAAACGTTCAAAAGGAATATTTCCTCTATCTTGATTGTAAGCTCCTAAAAACCCAAAGTCTGCTTTGGTTTTTAATACTAATTTATCCACTAAACTTGTATACCATTCTCCACTAAATTTAATCTTGTAAAATTCTAACCATTTAAATTTTTCTTGGTCTATTTTTGCTATATCAGGTGTTGGTGTACCATTAACAATTCTTTGAAATTCTTTATCATCTCCAAGATTAGCGAAGTCAATTCCAGAAATTAAAGAGAAAGGAGGTGTAAATTTACCACTAATAATAAAATTTGAACCTCCCACAGGGAAAACAGGATTAGTGTAGGTGTTGTTTCTACTCAGAGATATAGTATATGACAAATTATTAGATTTACCATCACCAAATGTAAATAATCCAGTATAATAATTATTCAGATTATAATATTGATAAGATAAAGCCTGAGACAAAGTGAAATAGTCATCTGGAGCTCTGAGGCGTTTAGCAAGTCCAATTGAAATACTACTTATTTCAAAAAATTGGCTTTTATCCGATCTTCCAGTGAAATAATTATATCGGTATTGTTTAGTTTTAGATAATGATGTAGAAAACTGAACGGGTTGTCTCCCTCCTAGCCATGGTTCGGCAAAAGAAAAACTATAGGTGCTATAAAATTGTGTTCCTTGAAGTCTTAAGCTAAGTGATTGACCATCACCACTTGGTATAGGTTTATAAGCTTCTTTATTAAAAATATTTTTCATTGAAAAATTACCAAAAGATAATCCTAATGTGCCTATGAATCCACCTCCACCATAACCTCCTTGCAATTCTATTTGACTTCCACTAGTTTCTTCCAAACCGAATTCAATATCTACAGTTCCAGCATTAGGATCAACATTTTTGAAGTCTGGACTAATGTTTTCTGCGTCAAAAAAACCTAATTGGCCAAGTTCTCGAACAGTACGAACAACTTTATCTTTGCTATAAAGTTCTCCGGGTTTAGTTCTAAGTTCTCTATAAATAACATGGTCGTTAGTTCTTTGATTTCCTGTGATTGAAATTTTATTAAAGTTTGCTAATTTCCCTTCGGTAACTCTTATTTCAAAATCAATTGTATCATTGTCAGCACTAACTTCTACAGCATTTATGTTTGAAAATAAATACCCATTATTTTGATATAAATTAGTGATGTCTTGACCATCAGGTTTAGTTTCATCGGCAATACGTTTTTTTAGAAGAACACCATTATAAACATCACCTTTATTTATGCCTAAAACTCTTTTAAGTTGAGAATTATTATATGCAGCATTTCCAATGAATTTTATTTCACCAAATCTATATTGATTTCCTTCCTCTAATGTAATTTTTATATCTAGAGTATTATTTTTATTTTTTATTATCGAATCATATAGAATACGAGCATCTCTATAACCTTTTTCTTTAAAATAATCAATCACTTTCTCTAAATCTTCATTATAATTTTCACTTATAAATTTAGATTTTTTCCAAAATCTAATTAAATTTTTCTTTTTAGTTTTTTTTAATTTTTTCCTTAATTTACTGGATTTTAGTTTTTCATTACCATTAAATTCAATTGAATTTATTTTTATTCTATCACCTTTATCTATATTAATTAATAATGATAAGTTGTTTGATCCAATTGAATCAGGTTTAGTGTTTAGGAAAACTTTTGTATTTAAAAACCCTTCTTTTTTATATTTATTGATTAAATAATTTTTCGTATTTGTTAGAAAGCTTTCAGACAATTTTTTCCCAGCAGTTAATTCTGTATCGTCTTTTATTTTGTCAATTTTACCTTTTTTTATTCCTTTAATTGTAACTGATGACAATGTCGGTAATTCTGTTATTTCTATTTCTATTGAAATTTTATCTCCAATAACTTTAGTAGCATAAAAGTTTATATCACTAAAAAGATCTAAAGACCATAATTTTTTAAGTATTGTACCAGTTTCTTCACCAGGAAGAAAAAGTTTTTGTCCCTTTCTTAAACCACTATAGGAAATAACTGTTTGATCACTAAAATTTTTTAAACCTTTTACGGAAATAGAATCTATTATATATTGTTTACCTGAGACGTAATCTTTTACTTGAGCTCTAATATTAACAGGGAAAAGTAAACCTAAAGTTACAGTAAGTATTATTAGGACTAACTTTTTATATATATTAAATTTGTTCACTAGTTTTTCCAAATCTTCTTTCTCTATTTTGATAATTAATTATTGCTTGATGCAAATCTTTTTTGTTAAACTCTGGCCATAAAACATCAGTGAAATAAAGTTCAGCATAAGAAATTTTCCATAATAAAAAGTTACTTATACGTTGCTCTCCACTCGTTCTGATTAATAAATCTACATCAGGCAAATTTTGCGTATAAAGATGATCATTTATTATTGATTCATTAACTTGATCGGGCAAAATTACATTTTTTTTAACTTTGTGTGAAATCCTTTTTATAGCGTTTGTTAATTCTTCTTTTCCTCCATAATTCAATGCTATTGTAAGAATTAATTTTTTATTTTTTTTTGTTTTTTCAATTGTTTCAAATAGTTTGTTCTTTACTTCAGGTGGAAGCTTATCTATATCTCCAATAGTTCTTAATTGTATTTTATTTTTTATTATCGTATTTAATTCTTTGTCAAGAGACATTACTATTAAATTCATTAAAGTAGAAATTTCGTTTTCAGGTCTGTCCCAGTTTTCAGTAGAGAAAGCGTATAAAGTTAGAAATGAAACTTTTAATTTGGATGCTTCTTCAACTAATTTTCTAACAGCTTTAACTCCTTTTTTATGACCAAAAATTCTTTTTTCACCTTTTTTTTTAGCCCAACGCCCATTTCCATCCATTATAACAGCTATATGATTAGGGATATTTTCGTTTGTAATTTTCATTATTTTTCTTTACAATAGCAAGGTAATCTTCCAAAGGTATAGCTTATAGTTATTCCAGTAAAAGTATACCAATCATTATTATTTATATTCCCGAATTTCAGAGAGTCATCTTGAGCATAATCTTTTATAGGATTACTTGAATCTAAATTATCACTAAATGTGTATCTAAAACCAATTTCAAATCCAAAAACAACATCAGAACTTAGATTACTTTTTATCCCTAAAATAATTGGTAAAGCAAAATTTAATTCTTGGTCATATTCTTCTGCTTTTTTTAAACCAAAATTCATTTTTAATAGTGAGTATTTAAAATAATTAATACCGGTATAAATATATGGAGTAAAGTAGACTTGTTCATCATGTAAATTAAAATCAAAAAAATTAAATTCAATTCCAGATGAAAATTCACTAATAGTATTTTCAAAACCAAAAGATCTATTAGATCTATTTGAATCATTACTTTGCAGGTCTAAACCTTTAATTTTTGCAGTTTTAAATGAAGCTCTTAGAGAATATCTTGTAGTGACATTCCATTTATAAATGAACCCCAATGAATGAGAATTTGGAGAAACATATGAAGTGTTTCCTAGATCACCGATAAAATTACTTCCACCTATAAATAGACCAATTTCATGCATCTGCGAATTTGATAAATTATATGAAAGGATCATAATTATACAAGCTATTAAACTTTTCATTTGAATTAGGGTCTGCAAATATAAAAAAATAGTTTAGTGACAGTACTGCCATGTGCTTCAATTTAAACTTGTTTTTAGCGGAAATATTGTTTAGTTTCTAGTATCAAGACCCCAAAAAAGTTTTTCTCTAAGTGTATTTAAAAAAGAATTATTATAAAGCTGGACAGTTGAAATAGTAAAAGGGGCTTTTTTTAGAATTATTTCAGTATTGCAAGAGAGAGAGAAATTTCTTGAGTCAAGCGAGATTAAATGTTTATCTCCACGTCCAGAAACTGAAATTTTGATAGTAGTATTATCATTAATAATAAGGGGTCTTATATTCAAATTATGAGGAGCTATTGGGGTAAGAACAAAACTTGAACTTTCAGGAGTCATTATCGGACCACCACTACTTAAAGAATATCCTGTTGATCCTGTAGGTGTTGAAATTATTAATCCATCTGCCCAGAATGTAGTTAAATGAACATTATTTAAATGAGTTGAAATACTTATTAATGAAGTTGTATTTTTTCTACTAACACTAATTTCATTTAAAGCAAAATTAAATTTGAAAAATTTTTTTTCTAGATTAGGAGAATTAACTTCAAGTAGACTTCTTTTTATAATTGAATATTTTGAATCAAGTAATTGCTTTAAGCCTAATTCAATTGACTCTTTTTGAAGGTTAGTTAAAAACCCTAATTTTCCAGTATTTATACCTAAAATTGGAATATTGGTGTCCTTAACTAAAGTCACTGATTGAAGAATTGATCCATCTCCGCCAATAGAAAAAAGGAAATCTACTTTTGAATTTAGTTTTTTAAAACTAAAATATTTTTTAGGCAATTTAGATATTTTAATGTTTTTTAATAATTCTTCATGAATATATATTTCAACATTTAAAAAGGAGAGATGTTTAATTACTTTTAAAGAATAACTAATAGATAGTTTGTTATTAAAAGGACAAATTAAAGCTATCTTCATTTGAATATTATTTATATCAAAAATACAAAAAACTTAGGTAGATATAAGAGGTTCAAAAAGATTAATAATTTAATCAAATTAAAAGATTGCATGTAAATATATAAGTTTGTAATTTCGTAAAAAAAATGGTAAAATTAAGTGTAAATATCAATAAAATTGCAACATTAAGAAATTCTAGAGGAGAGAATACGCCTAATTTAATCAAAGTAGCTTCTGATGTTCAAAAATTCGGAGCTAATGGTATTACAATTCATCCAAGACCTGATCAAAGGCATATTAAATTTAAAGATTCTTATGATTTAAAAAAGATCATAAAGACTGAATATAATATAGAAGGGTTTCCTTCATCAAATTTTATTTCAATGGTTTCAAAAATCATCCCTACTCAGGTAACTTTAGTCCCTGATTCTGAAGATGCTATAACTTCTAATTCTGGATGGGATACTATTAAAAATAAATCTTTTTTGACGGATGTAATTTCTCAATTTAAGGAAAAAGGAATTAGAACATCAATTTTTTTAGACACGGACCTTAGAATGATAGATGCGGCCTTGGAAATAGGAACTGATAGAATTGAACTTTATACCCAAAGGTTTTCTGAAATGTTTAAATTTAATCCAAAGAAAGCAATATCACCATATTTAAATGCAGCTACACATGCCAAAAAAAATGGGATTGGATTAAATGCAGGTCATGATCTTAATTTAGATAATATTGATTTTTTTGCAACTAATATCCCAAATCTTTTGGAAGTTTCAATTGGTCATGCATTGATTTGTGAATCATTATATTTTGGCTTAGAAAATGTTATTAAAGAGTATCTTAGTAAGTTGAAATGATGCCCTTCTTAAACTCAAATGTTATAGGTGAAAGTAATAAACATTTAATAATCTTACATGGATTTCTTGGAATGGGGGACAATTGGAAATCAGTTGGTAAAAAAATTTCTGAATTAGGTGTTTGTGTTCATCTTATTGATCAAAGAAATCACGGAAAAAGCTTTTGGGATAATAAATTTAATTATAAAGTTTTAGCTAGTGATTTAGAAAAATATTTAATTAAAAATAAAATTTACAATCCAATTATTATTGGACATTCTATGGGAGGCAAAGTAGCTATGAAATATGCATTGGATGGAAACAATAAAATTTATAAGCTTATAATAGTAGATATCTCTCCGAAAAAATATGTATTTAATTATGAAATAATTTTAAAAGCTTTGGATTCACTCGATTTTATTAAAATAAAAAATAGAATTCAAGTTGAAAATCATTTAATTAATTTTATTGATAATTATGGAATCGTTCAATTTTTAATGAAAAATTTATATTGGAAATCACCTGGTAAATTAGCTTTAAAATTAAATATAGAGGTCTTAAAAAATTGCAGAAATGAGCTCATTAGTGAAATTAATAGTAATAATATTTTTTTAAATGAGACTATTTTTTTAAAGGGTCAAAATTCCAATTATATTGATGAAAATGATTCAAAAAGAATTTTAAAGCTTTTCCCTAATTCTAAAATTATTACTGTTCCTGATTCTGGTCATTGGCTTCACGTTGACAACCCGGATTTCGTTATAAATATAATAAGTGATTTAATTTTATAATAAAATTCACACTCTTTGTTTAAAATGTGATATTATTAAATAAAATCATTTGTCTTAATTCTAAATTATATTTTTGTTTTAAATTATGAATGAGTTAATTATTAGGAGCGCAACAAAAAATGATATGCCTTCAGTTTTAGAACTGATTAAAGAATTGGCATTATTTGAAAAAAGTCCAGATAAAGTTGTCCTTTCAGTAAAAGATCTAGAAAAAGACGGTTTTGGGAATGATCCCTTATTTAAATGTTTTGTTGCCGAGATTAATAATAAAATTATAGGCATGGCATTCTTTTATTTTAGGTATTCCACTTGGAGAGGAAGGACATTACATTTAGAAGATTTGATTGTAAAAAATAAATGGCAATCTAAGGGAATAGGAAAAGCTTTATATAATAAATTTATAGAATATGCTTATAAAGAAAAAGTTAGAAGGATTGAATGGGTAGTACTTGATTGGAACAAAAGTGCAATAAATTTTTATAATCAAAGTGGAGCAAAAATTTTAAATGATTGGAAAACTGTTCAAATGGAATTTGAAACCATGAAAAAATATCTGAAGAAATAGATAATGAAAGTATTTAAGTTTGGGGGAGCTTCAGTAAAAGATGCTGAGGGCATTAAAAATGTTATAAAAGTTCTAAAAGAAGTTGGATATAATGAAACTTTAATTGTAGTTTCTGCTTTTGGAAAAACAACTAATGCTTTGGAACAAATTGTTAGAGAGTACATGGAAGATTCTTCTAATATGCAAAATAGCATATTAAAATTACTTAAATTTCATTTGGATATTATTAATAAACTTTATGATTCAGATTACACATTTATTGCTCTTGAAATTCAAAAAATTTTTGAGGAATTAAAACATTTTTTTCAAACAAATAAATCACCAGATTATAATTTTATTTATGACCAAGTTGTTAGTTTAGGAGAAATTATTTCTACAACTATTTTGAGTAATTATTTAAATTATTCAGGAATAAATAATATTTGGTTAGATGCTAGAAAACTTATTAAAACTGATAATTATTATAGAGATGCTAATTTAAATTGGGAACTTTCAAAAGAAAAAATTTTAATTAATATAGATATAAAAAATGTTTATATTACTCAAGGGTTTATCGGTAGTGATAACAATAATTTCAGTACTACTCTTGGCAGGGAGGGATCAGACTATTCTGCTGCCATATTTGCTTATGTTTTAAATGCAGAATTTGTAACTATTTGGAAAGATGTTGATGGAGTGCTTAATGCTGATCCAAGATATTTTAAAAAAACAATATTACTAAACAGAATTTCTTATCAAGAAGCTATAGAATTAGCTTTTTATGGAGCTTCAGTTATTCATCCAAAAACATTACAACCCTTACAAAGAAAAGAGATTCCTTTAAATGTAAGATCATTTTTAAATCCTTCAAAAAAAGGGACTATTGTATCTAAAGGAGCGAAAATGAAGCCAATAGTTCCTTGCTTTATTATAAAGAAAAATCAAGTTTTACTTCGTTTATCTTCCCTGGATTTTTCTTTTATTGTTGAAGAAAATATTAGTGATATTTTTCTACTGTTGCATAAATTCAAAATGAGAGTTGAATTAATTCAAAATTCCGCTATAAGTTTTTCTGTTTGTGTAAGTAATAAATATGATAATTTGGATGAATTAGAATATAACTTAAGATCAAAATATAATGTTAATGTATATGAAGGTGTTACATTACGTACAATTCGTCATTTTAATTCGACATCTTTAAAATCAATAAATAAAAATAATTCTAATATTCTGTTAGAGCAAAGAGATCAGAATACAATTCAATTAGTATTAGATGAATGAGTATTTTTTAATTTAGAAATTTTTTTTATAATTATTTCAGCTAGTTTTCTATGACTTTCAAACGTCCAGCCTGCAATATGAGGAGTCAAAAGAACTTTGTTAGATTTTAGAAGAAATGAAAAATCTTTCTCTTTAGTTGAATAGATTTTCTCGAAAGAGCTTGATTCATATTCTAAAACATCTAAACCAGCTCCTAATATATAATTATTTTTAATACCCCATATTAAATCTTTAGTGACAATAATTTTACCTCTAGAAGTATTAACAAGCCAAAAAGGTTTTTTCATTTTTTGAATAAATTTTTTGTTAATCATATTTATACTTTGCTTGTTTTCTGGAACATGAAGACTAATGATATCTGATTTATTTTGAATTTCTTTTAAAGAAACTTGTTTGGCAAAAATATCATTTCCAAAAGGTTGAATGTCATGAAAAATAACTTTCACTTGGAATCCTTTTAATTTTTTAGCAAAACTTCTGCCAGTATTTCCATATCCAATAATTCCTATAACTTTGCCGTTTATTTCATATCCACGGTGTTGTTCTCTTAACCAATTTCCATTTTGAATACTATTATGGGCAGCTCTTATTTTATTTAACATAGACAATAACATTCCAATTGCATGTTCTCCTACAGCATTACTATTTCCTTCAGGAGCAGACAATAGAATAATCCCTTTTTCTTTTGCAGCATCAACATCAATGTTTTCTAATCCTGATCCAACTCTTGCTATAAAGTTTAAGTTTTTTGTTTTTGAAATAAAATTTTTATCAATATTAAATCTACTTCTAATCACTATCCCATCAAATTGAGCAATTATAGATGATATTTTTTTTTTGGATAATTTGTAAGCGATAATATTTTGATGGCCTATTTCATTTAAAGACTCTAACAGGATAGGATGATTTTCATCTATATGAATTATTTTCATAAAAATTTTAAAATTCTAGAATAATTTGAGCTAAATAGAAGAAAAGAAAAATTCCAAAAATATCATTGGATGTAGTTATAAAAGGTCCAGTCGCTATAGCAGGATCAATTCCTCTTTTATTGAGCAGAATTGGCACAAAAGTTCCAATTAAAGCAGCAATTGTTATTACTCCCATCATTGAAATTGCTACAGTGAAACTTATAAATAGGTCTTGATTTATTAATAATCCGAATAAAATTAAAAGTATTGCAAGGATAAACCCATTAATTAAACTAAGACTTATTTCTTTTAATAGTCTTGACCAAAGAGAACCTTTTAAAACATCATTAGCAATCCCTTGGACAATTATTGCTGAAGATTGGACTCCAACGTTTCCAGCCATTGCTGCAATTAAAGGAGTATAAAAGAACAAACTTCTTAATTGTGGTTCGTTCATGAGTTTTTCAAAATCTTGAAGTATAAAAACACTACCTAATCCTCCAATTAAGCCAAGGAAAAGCCACGGTAATCGAGCTTTAGTATGATCCAGGATATTATCATCAGCTTCTATATCATTTGATATCCCTGCAGCAAGTTGATAATCTTTATCTGCCTCTTCTTTTATTAAATCTAAAATATCATCGATTGTAATTCTACCTAACAATTCTTTTTTATTGTTAACTACTGGAATAGCAGCCAAATCATACTTTGACATTATCTTGGCAACTTCTTCAGCTTCTTGGTTAACATAAACAAAATCAACCTTGGGAATATATATATCTTGTATTTTAGATTTAGAATTAGCGGTGAGTAAATCTTTAAGAGAAAGTCTTCCTAATAATTTGTTTTTTGAATTTACTACATAAATTGAGTGGACTCTTGTGACCTGTAAAGCTTGAGTTCTCATCTCTTTTACACAATTTAAAATACTTAAATCTTCCTCAACTTTAACTAATTCTTTTGCCATTAAACTACCTGCTGTATTTTCCTCGTACGTTAATAATTCACGAATATCTTCAAGGTGATCTGAATCAGATATCTCAGACATCACTTGTTCTTTTCTATCCTCAGGTAGTTCAGCTATTAAATCAGCTGCATCATCAGTGTCTAATTCTTGAATTTCATTAGCAATCTCTTTTGAGGAAAGTTTATTAAGAATTTTTTCTCTAAAATCTTCATCAACTTCAGCAAGTGCATCAGCGGTTTTATCACTTTCTAATAATTTTATTAAATAAGTAGCTTTAGGAATTGTTAATTCTTCAATAATTTCAGCAATATCAGCATAATGGAGATTTTCTAAATTTCTAATTAATAGTTTTTCATTTTTTATCTCTATTAATTTTTCAATTTTACTAATTTTTTCTTTATTTATTTGAAATCTTGTCATTTTGAATTATTTCAGTCAATCTAATAAAATCACTGTTTGAAAGTTTTTCTGGTCTTAAATCAAAAATACTAGCATCAGTAATATCTTTTCCTAATTGTAATGATTTTAAGCTATTTCTTATAGTTTTCCTTCTTTGTTGGAAACTTAACTTTACTACTTTAAAAAAAAGCTTTTCTTCACATGGCAAAGTTATATTTTCTTTTCTTCTTAGTTCAATAACTTTGGAATTAACTTTAGGAATAGGATTAAATAATTTAGGAGGAACATCTAGAACAAATGAGGGTTCATAAAAAGTTTGAATCAAAACAGAAATAATTCCGTATTTTTTTGATCCGCATTTTTCACAGACTCTTTCTGCAACTTCTTTTTGGAACATTCCACATAAAAATGGGATATATTCTTTATATTCTAGGAGTTTAAATAAAATTTGAGTTGAAATATTGAACGGAAAATTTCCAATAATAGCGATGGGTTTTTTGTTAATTATTATACTAAGATCAATTTTCAAAAAATCACCATAGATTATTCTTTTAGATAGATATTTAAATTTTTTTTTAAGATAATCTACTGCTTCTTTATCAATTTCAATTAAATAAAACGTTTTTTTTCGAGAAAAAAATTGAGTGAGCATTCCTTTTCCTGGACCAATTTCTATAACTCTATCATAATTATTAAAATTTAGTCTTTCGACAATTTTTTTTGCTATGTTTTTATCTTTAAGAAAGTGTTGTCCTAGCCTTTTTTTTGGTCTGATTGAGTCCATGATTTTATGAAATCAAATCGAAACCAGTATAAGGCACTAAAGTTTTAGGTATAACTATTCCATCTTTAGTTTGATTGTTTTCTAATAAAGCCGCAATTACTCTTGGAAGAGCTAGTGAACTTCCATTTAATGTATGAACTAAATTTTTCAAACCACTTTTTTTACGATACCGAAGTTTTAATCTTTCTGCTTGAAAATTATTAAAATTTGATACAGAACTAACTTCTAACCATTTTTTTTGTGCTGCTGAAAAAACTTCAAAATCATAAGTAATTGAAGATGTAAACCCTAAATCTCCTCCGCAAAGCCTTACAATTCTTGAGTGTAATTTAAGTTCAAGTAGAATTTTTTTGACTAGTTGAATCATTTTTTTAAGAGCAATTTCAGAATTTCCAGGAGCTTCAATTCTGATTACTTCAACTTTATCGAATTGATGTAATCTATTTAATCCCCTAACATCAGATCCATAACTTCCTGCTTCTCTTCTAAAGCAGGGAGTGTATCCAGTTAAGCAAATAGGGAGATCTTTCTCTTCTATAATTTCATTTCTAAAAATGTTAGTGAGTGGGACTTCAGCAGTAGGAATGAGATATAGATCATCTTTAATTATATGATACATCTGACCGTCTTTATCAGGTAATTGACCAGTACCGATTCCAGATTCTTCGTTAACCAGATATGGCGCTTGAATTTCTTTATATCCGTTTGAAATATTTTTGTCTAAAAAATAATTTATTAAGGCTCTTTGTAATTTAGCTCCTTTATCAATATAAACTGGGAATCCTGCACCAGTAATTTTACTTCCAAGATCGAAATCAATTAAATTATATTTTTTTGCTAATTCCCAATGGGGGAGACAATTACTTTGATTTAATTTGGGAAACTTTCCAAATTTCTCTATTTCCTGATTATCTTTTTCAGAAAAGCCTTTAATCACAATTTTGTTTGGTACATTAGGAATTTGGTATCTAAGCTGAGTTAATTCATCTTCTATTTTGTTCAGAGTTTCCTCTAATTCTTTATTATTTTTTTTAATATCTATAGATTTGGATTTAAGAATTTCAGCTTTTTCCTTTTCTCCAGATTTTAATAATAAACCAATTTTTTTGGCTATCAAATTTGCTTTGGAAAGTTGATCATCTAAAATAGCTTGAGTTTTTTTCCTTAAATCATCCTGACATAGAATATTTTCTATTAAATCGAAATTATTAAATCCTCTTTTTTTAAGACCAGAAATGACATCCTTTTTATTTTCTCTAATAAAGTTTAATTGTAACATGAATTATTTTCTATTTTATTGCAAATGTATTGATTTAAATTTCCAGGTTATTCTTTTTTGTAAGTTCAATGCAGGTTATTTTGTCTTTTTTTAACTGAATTTTAAGTTCTTTTATAGAATTAAACTTTATTTCATCTCTAATTTTTAGATGAAAAAAAACATTAATTTTTTTTGTATACAATATTTTATTAAAATTAAAAAAATGAACTTCAATACTTTTATTTTTTCCATCCACTGTAGGTCTAATTCCAATATTCATCATGCCAAAAATTTTTTTTCTTTCAATAAATGAATGAACAAAATAAACTCCATTTTTAGGTAAAATTTTATAAGTTTCTTTTACACTTATATTAGCAGTAGGAAAACCAATTTTTCTTCCTAATCCATCTCCCATAATTATTGTTCCATTTAAATTAAATAGCCTTCCTAAGAATTTGTTTGTTAATTTCATATTTCCATCTAACAAAGAATTTCTAATTTTAGTTGAGCTAATGTTAACCATTTCCAATGATTCAGCTTCAAATTTTTTTAGTTTAAAATTAAATCTATTACCATATTCTATTAGGTCATTAATTGAAGCCTCTCTGTTTTTACCAAATCTATGATCAAAACCAATAAAAAGTTTTTGAATTTTAAGAACCCCAACTAAAATATCTCCTGTAAATTCAATTGAACTTAATCTAGAGAAAGATTTTGAAAATGGATGAATTACTAAGACATCTACTTTCAGTGCTTCTAGAATACTTTTTTTTTCATCAATTGTATCAATAAGTTTTACAGTGTCTTTTTTTTGGAGTACTATTCTAGGATGGGGAAAAAAAGTGAGAACAACAGCTAGAAGTTTTTTGCTATGGGCTTCTTCTACTAAAGCTTTAATTATTTTTTGATGACCAATATGAACACCGTCAAAAGTGCCTATAGTTAAAAAACATTGTTTTTTTTCTTGGTAATTATTAAGACCTTTAATGATTTTCATTAAAAAAAGTTATATTTATTAAACAAGGAATATTTTTGTAAACAAATTCTTTCCAAAAAAACAAATTTATTACAATTCATAAGATGAATAAATATATAAAATTAGCTTTTTTTAGTTGCAATTTAACTACTAAATTTAGCTTTACTAAACCAATGTAATTTTAATTAATTAAAAATTGAGATCAAAATTAATACATCACATATTAATTGTATCATTTATTGGAATTTTAAATTCAAATGCTCAGAGTTATTGGGAATTAGATAAAAATATAAAATCTGATTTTTTAGATCTCTATTCAAAAGAAAAAAAAGAGACTAGAATTAGTTTTGCAAATTTAGACATAGAATTTCTAAAAAAACAATTTAAGAAATTAAAGTTTTCCGATTCTTATAACTTTAAATCAATGCCAATTTACTTTCCTAATGAGAAAAATCAATTAGAGGAATTTGAAATTCAAAAAGCATCAGTCATGTCATATGATTTATCAAAAAAATATGATGATATAATTAGTTTTATTGGAGTGAGTGTTTTAAGATCAGAGGTTAAAATTAGAGGTACATTTTCTCCTTTAGGACTTAGTGCAATGATTATTTCGGATAAGACAATAATATATATTCAACCAGAAAAAAAAACTAATAAAAAAAGACATATTTACTATGAAAACAAAAATGAAATTTATGAATCTTATAATAGGTTGAATTGTTTATCTGGAGTTAAAGATCAGAACAGAAAAATTTCAGACAAGAAAATAATAAAAAAACAAATAATAAATCAGGACAGGAAATTAAAAACCTTTAGAATAGCAGTATCAGCAACTTCTTCCTATACTGACTATTGGGGAGATGATAATGATGAAAATGGCACTAATCAAAAGGATGCATTTGCTGCTGTAGTTAGTACGATAAATAGGGTAAACCACATTTTTGAAACGGACTTAGGAATTCATCTTGAATTAGTTTCCTCTGATTCTTTAATCTATTCAGATTATGAAAGCCAACCATATAAATCTCAATTTTCGAATTATGGTAATGATTTACAAAAAACTCTTTCAGAAAAAATAGGAGAATCAAATTATGATGTTGGACATCTTTTTGCATATAGCAATATCCCTGACGGGAGTTCAGGTTGTATTGGATGTGTTTGTGTTGATGGACAAAAGGGGAGAGGATATTCTACTCATCCTTTTGTTGATATTTCAGGAGAAGGGTTTTTTTTGAATGATTATTTTGATGTTGATTTTGTAGCACATGAAGTGGCTCATCAATTTGGTGCTCATCATACTTTCTCATATGAAACTGAAGGAACTGGTGTTAATGTAGAGCCTGGAAGTGGATCTACTTTAATGGGTTATGCCGGTATTACAAATAAAGATGATTTGCAAAATCACAGTGATCCATATTTACATTTTGTAAGTATTGAAGAAATAAATAAAAATATTGAGAGTAAAACTTGTCAAACTTTTTCAACTATTTCTAATTCAAGCCCTTCCGTTAATGCTGGATTTAACACTTATATTCCAATTGGAACTGCCTATGAGCTTTCAGCAATTGCCACAGATACTGATGGGGATTTGATCACTTATACATGGGAACAGTTAGATAGTGGAAGGGTTAATAATTTAAATTATTCTTCAGATTTAATATTAGGATCTATAAACAGATCGAATCCACCTTCTTTGAGTTCAAAAAGAGTTATTCCTAACATGAGAAGAGTTTTAAGTGGAGAATTAACTGAATCTAGGCCAGGACTTAATTCTGATTGGGAAAGTGTTTCAACGGTAGGAAGAATTTTGAATTGGGGTGTTACCGTTCGAGATAGAAGAACTGAAAACAATTCTCCAGTTGGTCAAATTGCTCAAGATAAGATTAGAGTAACAGTTGTTGAGAATTCAACACCTTTCAAGATTATTTCACAAAATGTTTCTACTACTTTATGGGGAACAGGTGGAAATGAGAAAATAGAATGGATTGTTGGTGAAAGTTTTAATATGCCAATTAATACTAAGACAATATCAATTCTACTTTCTATTGATGGGGGTGAAACCTTTCCAATAAAATTATTATCAAATACGCCAAATGATGGAGAAGCATATATTTCAGTTCCAGAAAATATTTCAACATCAAATGCAAGAATAAAAATTGTAGCTGAAAACTCTATTTATTTTGCAGTAAATCTGGTTGACTTTAAAATTGAAATGAGAGATTTTTCATTCTCATTTGAAGAATTGATTGTAAAATCTTGTGAATCAGATACTACAAGCATCTCTTTTGAATATAAAAATTATCTGGATTTCAATAAGGATGTTAGTTTTGAAATTTTGAACATTCCTAATGATTTAACATATCAAATTTTCCCTCCAAAAACATCAATCGGTAATACTAATGTGAATATAATTTTTTCAGATCTAAGTAAATTAAATTCAGGAAATTATAATATAATACTTCAAGGTAAAGCAGAAGATGTTTCTTATTCAACTTCTTTTGAAATTCAAAAAAGAAATTCGAGTTTGATTCCACCAGAAATAATTAGCCCTAAAGATGATGCTATTGATCAAGGGATTTCGACAATAATTTCATGGACTTCTCAAGAAGATGCAGATAAATACCAGTTTCAATTGTCTGAAAATATAGATTTTGAGGATTTAATAATTGATAAAAAAAACGAAAACAACTTATATCAGTTAAATGATTTAAAAAGCCAAACAAAATATTTTTGGAGAGTTAGAGCGATTAATAGTTGTGCTACAGGAACTTTTTCTGATGTATATAATTTTACAACTCAATTGATTTCATGTAAGGATTTTGATTCAGAAAATATGCCCATAACTCTTCAGGATGCTTCGGCTAATAATATTGGAATAACATATGCTAATCTTGATATACCCTATAATTATGAAATAGAAGATCTTAATGTTTATTTATCAATAAATCACAGCTATTTATCTGATCTGACTATTTCTTTAATTTCTCCAAAAGGAAAAGAGGTGATTCTTTCAAAAAACATTGGAGGAGATAAAAAGAATTATGTTAATACTACATTTGACGATGAAGCTGAATTTTTGATTTCAACAGGAAGTCCTCCTTTCACAGGAATTTTCAAGCCTTTTGAAAAGTTAAACCAATTTAAAGGGACTATGTCATATGGGAATTGGCGCTTAAAAATTGTGGATAAAGAATCTGAGGATTCTGGAAAAATAATTTCATTTGGCATTGGACTTTGTTTAAGGGGTGATTTTTTACCTAATGATGATAAGGATTCAATACCTAACGATCTTGATAATTGTCCTTTAATAGCTAATGAAGATCAACTAGATTCTAATTTAAATGGTATTGGAGATATTTGTGATATTGAAGATTCTAATAATTTCATTATTTATAAAAATGATGTAACATGCATAAATAAAAATAATGGTAGTATTACCATTAATGCAAAAGCCAAGTATGAATATTTAGCTAGTATAGTTGGCCCGAACGGATATTCATTAAATGTAAGTTTTTCTAATCTTGTTTTAGAAGAAAAGAATTTAAAAGCAGGGGAATATTTAATTTGTATTACAAGTCCTTCGAAATTAAATTTTGAAAGATGTTTTACTGCCAAAATAAATGAGCCAGAAGAATTGGGAGTAATTTCAAGTATTAATTATGTTGATCAAAATGTTAATTTTTCTCTAAATGGTGCAAAACAATTTTATATAAAGATTAATGACACAGAAATTAATGTTACAAAATCTTCAATTAACCTTGCTTTGAAAAAAGGATTAAATTATCTGGAGGTTAAAACTGATTTATATTGTCAAGGCACTTATAAGGAATATATTTTTATAGAAGATGAATCATTAATTTATCCTAATCCTGTTCAGGATTTATTGTCAATTTTGGTTGGTGGAAATAAATCAGAAATTGAATATTCTATTTTTGATTTACAAGGTATTTTACTAATTAAAAATAGAGTTAGAATTAATAATGGAAACAGGAAAATCGATTTAAAATTAGATGAATTGATTACTGGAAGTTATATTTTGAAATTAAATCACGGTAATAGTATAGAAACTTTAAAATTTCTTAAGAAATGAGAGTATTGATTTTTTTGTGTTTAGTTTTATTGTTAAATGGTTGCTCCAAAGATCCAATACCAGATCCCTCTCCAGCAGTACTTTTAAATCCATTAAATAATAACATATGTGTTAATTCTGAAAATTTGTCTTCACTTATTTCTAACGTAAATTTTGTTTGGCAATCAGCTGAGAATTCCGATAGTTACGAGTTGGTTATTCAGAATCAAATTAATGACGAGATTTTTAAATATAACACTAAATCAACAAATTGGCAGGTAAATTTAAAAAGAGGTTTTCCGTATTCTTGGTGGGTCAATTCTTTATCACAATCATCTTCAACTATTATAAAAAGCCAGGTTTGGAACTTTTATTTAGAAAGTATTTCTCAATTAAGTTATTTGCCATTTCCTGCTGAATTGAAAAGCCCAGATAATAACTCTACTGTATCTCTTGTTCAAAATAAATTGAATTTGCTTTGGAATGGTTTGGATTTAGATAATGACATATCTCATTATTTACTTAAATTAGGAATAGGCGAAAATGAATTATTTATTATTGAAGAGAACATTAAAGAGAATTCACTCGAGGTTTCTCTTGAACCTAACACAAAATATTATTGGCAGATAATCACATTTGATTCTATGGGGAACAATTCCTTTTCCCAGATATATAATTTTTCAACTTCTCCTTGATCATTTGTTATTGAAACTATTCATGGTGTTGGTTATTCCATTTATAATAAAAGAATCTATTATTTGGATCGTTTTTTTAATGGTTTGAGTAATCGTTTTTTTTTCATTTTCACTCCATTCCCCTAATACAAAATCAACATTATTTTTTTTTCTATTTTCAATTTTAATTCCAAATCTTAATCTAGGATATTTTGAAGTTTTAAGTACAACTTCGATGTCTTTTAATCCATTATGACCACCATCACTTCCTTTTGATTTAAGCCTTAAAGATCCTGAAGGGAGATTAAGATCATCAGTGATTATTAGGATATTTTCTAAAGCTATATTTTCTTTATTTTTCCAATAGATAATTGCTTTACCACTAAGATTCATATAAGTTGAGGGTTTAAGAATTAAAATTGTTTTTCCTTTTAGTTTTGTTTTTAATCCAACCCCATATTTTATGTTGTTAAGTTTGAGGTCTTTTATTTCGCAGTAATGATCAATAATTGAAAATCCAATATTGTGTCTTGTATTGATATATTCATTTCCAGGATTACCTAGACCAACAATTAAAAATTTTTTCAAATTAATTTTTTTTTGTTTTTTATTATTAAAAAAAAAATTCCAAATTCTAGTATTCATTTAGCTAAAATAAAAAAAGCATCTACTTTAAACTTATGTAGATGCTTAAATTATTATTTAAAAAATTAAAAAATTATTTTTTTGACTCTTGAGCTTCAGAAGATTTAGAAGAATCTTTACCTGACTCAGAAGGTTTTTCTTTTTTTCCTTCTGTTTTTTCTGTTCCTTCTTTTCCTTCAGTTCCTTCAGCTACTTCTTCACCTTCAGCTGCTTCATCTTCAATTTCTTCTTCTAGGATAGCTGCTCTTGCAGTCTTAACTTGACAAATTACAGTACTATCAGAATGCAAAAATTTGTAATCGTCATTTTCTACATCAGAAGTGTAAATTTTTTGACCTATTTCAAGTTTAGATATTTCAGCTATAATAACGTCAGGTAAGTTTTTAGGGAGAGCTTTTACTTTAAGTTTCCTTTTATTTATAATCAATTCTCCACCCGAGATTGAAACTCCAGGAGCAGTACCTTCAATAATAACTGGAATATTTATTGAAACTTCTTTAGTCTCATTTAATTCATAAAAATCTATATGTAGAATTCTATCACTTACAGGGTGAAATTGAATGTCTTGTAAAATTGCATCAAATGAATTTCCATCTATATTGATTTTAACTGTATGAGCATGTGGGGTATAGACTAATTTTTTGAAATCGATTTCTTTTGCACTAAAGTGAATAGGATCATTTTCACCATAAAGTACGCAAGGAACCATTTCAGCATTACGTAGGGCTTTAGTTGCTTTTTTGCCCACGCTTTCTCTTTTTGATCCATTTATTGTAACTGATTTCATTTTATAATTTTTAATAATCTATGAATTTTGAACTAATTGATTCGTTATGATGAACATTATACATTGTACTTGCAAAAAGTTCAGCACAACTTAAAATTTTAATTTTTGAATTTTTTCTTTTAAGAGCAATTGAATCTGTAATAATTAATTCTTTTAAGTTAGAGGTTTCAATTTTTTTTAGTGCATCTCCTGAGAGTAATGCATGAGTACAAAAAGCCCTAACTGATTTTGCTCCTCTTTCCATCATTAAATTAGCCGCATGAGTAAGAGTCCCTGCAGTGTCTATCATATCGTCAATTAAAACTACATTTTTATCTTCAACATTTCCTATTAGTTCCATTTTTGAAACTACATTTGCTTTTGTTCTTTGTTTATAGCATATAACAACATCACTTTCAAGAAATTTTGAATATGCATAAGCTCTTTTGGAACCTCCCATATCAGGAGAAGCTATAGTGAGATTTTCTAGCTTTAAGGATTTTATATGCGGAACAAAAATAGTGGAGGCAAATAAATGGTCTACAGGTTTTTCAAAAAACCCTTGTATTTGATCAGCATGGAGATCCATCGTAATAATTCTTGTTGCTCCAGCTATTTCAATAATTTTTGCTATCATTTTAGCTCCAATTGGAACTCTTGGCTTATCTTTTCTATCTTGTCTAGCCCAACCAAAATATGGGATAACTGCAGTAATGTGCCTTGCTGAAGCTCTTTTAGCTGCATCAAGCATAAGAAGTAATTCCATTAAATTATCAGAGTTTGGATTGGTAGATCCAACAATAAAAATTCGGGCTCCTCTTACCGATTCTTCAAATGATGGTTGAAATTCACCATCACTAAATTTTGAGAAAGTAATATTCCCAACTGCAATACCATAGGCTTTTGCTATTTTGTTACAAAGAGCTTTACTTTGAGTACAACTGAAAATTTTAGCTTCAGAAATCACTTTCAATTATCAATGAGATTAAAATTGTTGTGCAAATTTAAAAATTTATTTAGCCTAGACACATATATACTGCTATAATTTTAGAAAGAAGATTTTTTTTTTTTTAATTTCGTTAATCTTGCTTCGGTGGCGGAATTGGTAGACGCGCTGGATTCAAAATCCAGTTCTTTCGAGAGTGTGGGTTCGAGCCCCACCCGAAGTACTTTTTTTAAAATTGAATTATTGTATCATAGATCTTTCTAGAATTAGTGTTTTCTATAAGAATTTTAATTATTATTCATTCAAAATAATTTATGTTTTAATTAGATTTGAAATGCTTAAACATTGAGATATATCATTAATAATTTTTTGGCCATTTGAATCCTATAACATAATAATGTTAAAGAATTGCTAATTTTCAATCATTTTTATTATATTTAACGGTTCTAAAAAAATTAGAACTTTATAAATTAATATTAATCTAAATCATTTTATGAAAAATTTAATGAAAATCAAGACTCTACTTTTAGCAGTTTTTGTTATGTTTGGATCAACTCTTGTTGCTCAAACAATTAGCGGAACTGTTTCTGGAGAGGATGGCCCGTTACCGGGAGCCACCATTATAGTCAAAGGGACTGATAGTGGGACCACGGCTGATTTTGATGGAAATTTTACAATAGAGGCCAGTTCATCTGATGTGCTAGTTATTTCTTTTGTTGGGTTTTTGTCTCAAGAGGTTAGTGTAGGAGATAATGATTCCTTAAGCGTTTCATTAGTTTCTGATAGTCAACTGGAGGAAATTGTAGTTACTGGATATGGTTCTCAAAAAGAGAAAGAAATCACTTCTGCTGTAACTAAGATTACTGCAGAAGAATTTAATAAGGGACCGATTTCTAATACTGCTGGTTTACTTGAGGGTAAAGTAGCTGGTCTAAGTATTTACAGTAAGGGTGGTAATCCAAATGCTGGATCTACTATTAGACTTAGAGGTATTAGTACTATTGGGGCAAATATTTCTCCTTTATTTGTAATCGATGGAGTGCCTGGCGCTTCGATTGATAATGTTGATCCTAGTGATATAGAAACAATTAACGTACTTAAAGATGGATCTGCTGCAGCTATTTATGGCTCAAGAGGGTCTAGTGGTGTGATAATTGTTACTACTAAGAAAGGAACACCTGGAAAAGTTAAATTTAACTATACAGGTCAATATGCTGTATCTGAAAAGATGAATGCGATAAAGATGATGACTGCTGCTGAGTTTAGAGCTTTTGGTGGTGCCGATCTAGGAGCTTCTAACAATTGGGTTGACCAGGTTACTAGACAAGGAATCTCGCAAATTCATAATATTTCAGCTTCAGGTGGATTTGATAAGACTAGTTTCCGAGTTGCTTTAAATGCTCGTGATGTTGACGGTGTAGTTAAAAAAACTGGATTTAAGCAGTTTAACACACGTGCAACATTACAAACTAAAGCTTTCAATGATAAGTTAACGATTAATTTGAATACATCTTATACTAGAAGAACTTCAGATCTAGGAAATCCTGGTGTTTTAGAATTTGCTAATATTTTTAACCCTACTGCTCCTGTATATTTCAAGGATGCTCCGGCGGATATTCAAAATTATTTTACTGATGAGCAAATCACTAGATCAGGTGGATATTTTCAAACTCTAGGGTTATTTAGAAGTTTTAACCCTGTAGCTATTCAAGAACAAGGAATTTATGCTGCAGACAGAAATGAATTTTCTTATAATATAGCTCTTGACTACGCGCTAGGTGAAAATTTAACTGTATTTGCTAATTTAGCAAGTAATAGATCAAGTGTCGAGAGTAGAACTTCAAGATCAGTTAATGATTATTATACTCAGGCTAACCTTGGTGATAGACCAGGTCGTGTAAGTTTTGATGATTTTGAGAATGAAAGTTCATCATATGAAATTTATGGTATTTATAATGCAGATCTTGGAAATGCCAATCTTGTTTTAACCGCGGGTTATTCTTATCAGGAATCTGATTACTTTACTAAAAATATTGCTGTTGGAGATTTCCCAGATGAAGCGATTGATTATTCTTATCTTATAGGTGCTTCTGAAGATCTTTTGGCAGCCGGTACTATTGGATTAGGAAGTTATAAAGGTCCTACTAATAAAACTATTGCTGGTTTTGGAAGAGTGAATCTTACTTTAGACAATGCTATTTTTATTAATGCTACTGTAAGACGTGAAGGATCTAATAAACTAGGTACTGAACAACAATGGGGTGTATTCCCTGGGGGTGGTATAGGTGTTGATTTAAATAAATACCTTGGCACAAGTTTTGATAAATTTAAAGTTAGAGTTGGTTATGGTGTAACTGGGGCGCTTCCTGCTGCAAGTGGATTGTCTCAACTTGTATACAGCTATTCAGCTGCTAACAAAGCAACAACTCAAGCGAGAGCTGCTAACCCTGACCTTAAATGGGAGGAAAAGGCAGAAACTAATTTTGGGATCGAGTATAGAAATGGACCACTTGATGCTACTTTGGATGTTTATTCAAGAAAAATTACTGACTTTATTTCAGAAACTGAAGTGGACGCTGCTCTATATGGGTTTAACAGAAGATATGAAAATGCAGGTGATCTTACTAGTTCAGGTATTGAATTAAATTTAACTTATAAGGTAAATGATATTTGGACTCCAAGTATTAATTTAGGAACTAATGAATCTATTTTAGATAAGTATACTACTAAAGATGGAATTACTACTGGTAATTTAGGTTCTCCTGGTCAAAATGCTACAGATATGTTATTAGTTAAAGAAGGCTATAGAATTGGAACAATTTGGGCTCCTGTTTATGATGGTCCTGATACTGCAACTGGAAAACCGAAGTTTAAAGATCTTAACGGAGATGGTAAAATCGTCGCTGGTCAAGATAAAGCTCTTGATCCAGAAGGAGATTTCACAGGTGTTGGGCAAGGTATTCCTGACTTGGAAATAGGATTTAACAATAATATTACATTTGGAAAATTTCAGATTAATGCATTTTTTCAAGGAGCATTTGGACATAGCTTGATAAACACTTGGAGAGCATTTTTTGAGCCAAGAATTGGTAGTCAGTTTGCTTATAATTTTGTAAATACAAAATATGCAGACGACGATCTTAAAGCTGCTGCATTTAGTAGTTTATATGTTGAAAAGGCTGATTATATTAAATTAGCTAATTTAACTGTTGCTTATGATCTTGATCTTCCAATTTCTGGAATTTCATCTTCTCAAGTTTCTCTAAATGTTAGAAATGCATTTGTGATTACCGACTATACTGGTGCAGATCCAACTCCTTCAATTGTTGATGGTGGAGAGGCAATTACTGCAGGAACTGTAATTGGAGGAGGAAATGTTTTAGCTCCTGGTATTGATCGAAGAAGTAATTACTTCGATTCAAGAACAATCACAGTTGGATTAAACATAAACTTTTAATATAAATTTATTATGAAAAATTATATAAAAATAACGTTAATGACTTTATCACTAGTAGCTTTTACTGCTTGTGATTTAGAAGAAGAACTAATAAGTGACCTTACTAAGCCTTATGTTGCCGCTGCTGGTGGTGGTGGTGGAGCTCAATATTCTTCTGGCGCTACAGATGGAAGTGCACAGAGAGCGAGTGACAATCTTGGTGGTGCCTTTGGAACACTAAGAAGTTCTGGTAGTGGTGGTCACGGATCATATTGGTCTATGCAATCAGTATCAACCGATGAAATGCTTGTTGGAGTTAAAGGTGGTGACTGGTATGATGGTGGAATATGGGTAGTTACTCATAGACATACTGTTAGTTCAGCTCACGGACCAAATTCAGGCATGTGGAGTGGTCAGTATAACGCAATTAATGAAATTAATAACGTTTTAGCTGGATCTATTACTGCAAATGAAACAGCGCAACTTAGAGTTTTAAGAGCATTGTTCTATATGAGATTAGCGGATTTGTATGGTGGAGTAAAAATTGTTACTGCTGCTGGACAGGATCCTGCTCAATCAACTAGAAAACAAGTTTTTGAATTTGCTGAAAGTGAAATATTAGCTGCTTTAGGTACTACTGCTGCTGCTGTTTTATCTGGTTCTATTGATTTGTCAGGAAGTGATTTAAATACTAATCCCCAAAAATATCGTATTAATCAATACGCTGCAATGGGTATTTTATCAAGATTATATTTAAATGCTAAAGTTTGGACTTCTGCAAATACTGCAGGAACTGATGGAACTGCTAGATGGACTGAAGCTGCAAATGCTGCTGATTGGGTTATCACTAATGGGCCATATGTGCTTGTTGATGATTCATATTCGGTTGCTAACTTAGCTGCTCGTCCTGATTCAAGTGGTTTGAATGATCCTGCAACGCTTTCCGGAGTACTTACAATAGGAGCTCCAAATAATCAAGATAATCCTGAGATCATCTTCTCTATTGATTATGATCAAGCTACTGGTAAAGGTGGAATGCCTTTTGCTCAGATGAGTCTTCACCAGCCAAGTCAGAATACTTTTAATTTGGCTTCTCAACCATGGAATGGTTATCAAACTATGGAAGATATGTATAAAAAGTATGAGGCTGGAGATAAGCGTTTAGGATGGTTCTTAACTGGATCTCAGAAAAGTTCTGCTGGAAAGCAGTTAGTTGACTGGGCATATGACGATAAGGCTGATGATGCTGTTGCTGCAAGTGGATGGCCTGCATCTGATTTCGGTAAACCGGATCTAGTTTATACACCTTATGTAAATGAATTAGAACCTGACTCTTGGAGACAAACTGGAGCTAGAATGTATAAATTCAGCTATAAGCAATTTCAGCAGAATGATATGGATAATGATATGCCAATTATTCGTTTAGCTGAAATGTATTTCAATAGAGCTGAAGGAAGATCTATGGCTGCAGGAGATTGGAGTCTAGGTTTAGCTGATGTGAATGCTGTTAGATCTCGTGCTGGGGTTGCTAATTTAGCAACTTTAGACGCTGCAAAGTTTGCTGATGAGAGTGGTAAAGAATTTATATTTGAGTCTCATAGGAGAACAAATTTAGTTCGATGGGGTAAATTCACTGAAGCATGGTGGGAGAAAACCGGTGCTAAAGGTGGATCTGTTGGAGATGACAACAAGAATTTATTTCCAATTCCGTTATCTCAAATTCAAGCTGCTAATGGTTCTTTAACCCAAAATCCTGGATACTAAGAATATCTTTTAATAATGGTAAAAAGGGTTGTTCCTAACAGAACAACCCTTTTTTTATTAAATTTGTTGTTCTGGTATTATGAAAAATAATAGATTCTTTTTTATTCTAATAGTTTTATTTATTTCTTGTAATAGAGAAACTCCCACTCTTTTTGAACTTAGAGAAGATAGTGGAATTGAGTTTGAAAATAATTTAAATTATACCAACGATTTTAATCCTTATACTTATCGCAATTTTTATAACGGTGCAGGTGTTTCTGTTGGAGATATTAATAATGATGGACTGGTAGATCTTTATATTACTGGTAACATGGTTCCAAATAAATTATACTTGAATAAAGGAAATTTTAAATTTCAAGATATAACTGATTTTGCTGGAGTAGCATGTGAAAATGTATGGTCAACAGGTTCTGTTATTGTTGATATTAATGGGGATGGTTTTCTTGACATATATGTCTGTAAATCCGGCAAACCAGGTGGCAAAAAAAGACATAATGAATTATTTATAAATAATGGTGATTTAACGTTTACTGAAAGCTCCAAAGAATTTGGATTAGATTTTAATGGTTTATCGGTTCATGCTTCATTTTTTGATTATGATAAAGATGGTGATTTAGATTGTTATCTTTTAAGTAATTCTATTAGATCAGTAGGTGGTTTTGATTTAATTGAAAATCAGCGTTTAATTCCTAGCGAGGATGGTAATAAATTTTTGGTAAATGAAAATGGCATTTTTATAGATAAATCTGAAGAAGTGGGAATATATACCTCTTCAATTGGATTTGGCCTTGGAATAACTATAGCTGATTTTAATGGAGATAATTGGGATGATATTTTTATTTCAAATGATTTTTTTGAAAGAGATTATTTATACACAAACAACCAAGATGGAACTTTTAAAGAAGAATTGGAAGAAAAATTCAAATCTATTTCTATGGGATCTATGGGAGCTGATGCTGGAGATCTAGATAATGATCTGTTGCCTGACTTATTTGTAACGGAAATGCTTCCAAGTACAATTCAGAGGAAAAGAACTAAAACTGTATTTGAGTCATGGGATAAATATGTTTTTGCCAATTCTCAAGGGTATTTTCATCAATACCCTAGAAATGCCTTACAAAGAAATATGGGTTCATCGGGGTTTTTCGAACTTGGTAGAATGTCTGGTATTTCAAGTACTGAATGGAGTTGGGCCTGTTTGTTTTTTGATGCTGATAATGATGGTTATAAAGATATTTTTATTTCTAATGGGATTTATAAGGATCTTTTAGATAGGGATTATCTAACTTATTATGCTAATGATTATAATATGAAAAACATTTTGAAGGATAAGAATTTTTTTATAAAGGAATTGATTGACATAATGCCTTCAAAACCTGTCATGAATCACATTTATAAAAATGAAGGTGATTTTAATTTTAAATTTAAATCTATTGAATGGGGATTAGATCATGATACTTTTAGCAATGGAAGTGCTTATGCTGATTTTGATAATGATGGAGATCAAGATTTAGTTATTAATAATGTGAATATGCCATTTTTTATCTATGAGAACAAAACAGATTCGTTAATAAATAAAAGTGTAAAAATTAAATTGTCTTCTAAATCATTAAATTCTCAGGCTATAGGAACTAAAGCTTATGCCTATTTTGGAACAAAAAAAGTTGTTTTTGACAATCATATCTCTAAAGGATTCCAAAGTTCAATTGCCGCACCAATTAATATTGGAATTGGAAAAAATAATAAAATAGATTCAGTGATTTTTAATTGGCCAAATGGCTCAATTTCTAAGATAAAAAATTTAAAATCTAATAAAACTTATAAGGTTATAGAACCTGAGATAAATAAAGTTGCTGTTTCCAAAAAAAAGAATGAAGAAAAAATAGTATTGGATCTAAAAAAAGATCCTTTTAAATACAAACATATAGAGAATAAATTTATTGATTTTAATAGAGATCGTTTAATTCCTGAAATGTATAGTAATGAAGGTCCTGCCTTAAGTTCTGCTGATGTTAATGGAGATGGAGTCAAAGATTTTTTTATTGGTGGTGCTAAATTCCAAACTGGAGCACTTTTTGTGTCTTTTAAAGATAAATATTTGAAAGATTCTACCTTTCTTAAAGAAAGTATTTATTCAGAAGATACGGACGCAATTTTTTTAGATATTGATCAAGACAATGACCAAGATTTATATGTCTGTAGTGGAGGTAGAGCTTTCTCAGAAAATGACAAGTCATTAAAAGATAGAATATATATTAATGACGGAAAGGGAAATTTTACTTTAGATAATAGTCTCTTACCAACCAATTTTAATTTTATTAGTTCGTCAATAACCTCTGCTGATTTTAATAAAGATGGATTTATAGATGTTTTTGTTGGTCAGCGAATGAAGGGTAATAACTATGGGTTGCCAGGAAATGGTTATTTATTGTATAATTCTAAAGAATCTAAATTTAAAGTTAATCAAAAGGAGGTTTTTTCGAATATTGGAATGGTAACAGATGTTCAAGCCGTAGATATAAATAATGATAGTTGGGAGGACATTATTATTATAGGACACTGGATGGGGATAAAAGTATTTATAAATGAAAATGGGGTTTTTAATGATCATACAGAAAAATATGATCTTAATAAAACTGTAGGTTTATGGAATGATATTGAATTAAAAGATATTGACAAAGATGGAGATATTGATATAGTTGCTGGGAACTTAGGATTAAATACCTATTTCAAAAAAGGAGATAGAGTTTATATTAATGATTTTGATAAAAATGGAACAATAGAACAAATTTTTTGTCATAAAATCAACGATAAATTTTATCCTATTGTTGATAGAGACGAACTTATTTCTCAGTTGCCATATTTGAAGAAAAAATTTGTTAGATTTGATCAATATGCTTCAGCTTCAATAGAGGATATTTTTGATTCCTCTCAATTAAAGAATTCATTAGTATATGAAATAGATCAATTGGCATCTTTGTGGCTAGAAAATAAAAATGGGAAATTCATTCATCATCAATTACCAATTCAAGCTCAATATTCTTCTATATATGCAATTAAGATATTGGATTTAAATAATGACAATATTAATGATATTGTTTTGGGAGGGAATCAGTATAATGTTAAACCACAATTTGGAAGAAATGATGCATCAAATGGATTATTAATTTATGGAAGTTTAAAGGATGATAAATATCAATTAGAAAATGTTAATTCAACAGAAATTGATGGTCAAATTCGTAATTTAGATTTTTTTAATTTTGAAGCTAATAAAATATTAATTTTTACGGTAAATAATGAAGAAGTTAAATTTAAAAAAATTAAATAAATTAATATTAATTTTCATTGGACTTTTATTTTATTGGAGTTGTAATACTTCTGAATATCATAAATTAGTAAAAAGAGAATTAAATAAAGATGTGAAATTTGATTCACTTATATTTAACATTAAGCTAGGAGAAAGAAAAGAAGATTATTTTGATAAAATATGGGAATTAAATAAAAAGGGAATCGTTTTTCCTGCTATTGGAGAATATGGAACTTTAAGATATATGTTAAAGGATAAAAATTCAGAAATTGCTATGGATTTCTTTCCTGGGTTTAATAAAAAAAACAGATTAAATAAATTAAAATTTATGTTTTCTCATCCCGGATGGGCTACATGGAATATTGAACTTTATTCTAATAAATTAATCCTTAAGGTTTTAGATAGTATAAAAAAATGGTACCCAGGAAATGATTTTATTGTGATTAAAGGAGATAAAATTAAAAAAGATGTTTCTGATATATATGTTAAGGTTGATGGAAACAGACAATTTAAAGCTTATTTTATGGATAACATGAAAGTTATTGTTGATGTTGAAAATTTAAATGATAAATAGAATGATAAAGAATATGATTATTTTTTTGTTGATTTTATTTATTCAAATAACCTGTACAAAAAAATTAGAACCGGAGTTATTTGAATTATTAGACCCAAAAATTTCTGGAATAGACTTTGAAAATAATCTAACTTTTGACGAAGATTTCAATGTATATAAGTATAGGAATTTCTATAACGGTGGGGGAGTTTCTATTGGGGATATTGATAACGATGGATTAGAAGATATTTATTTAACTAATAATTTAGAGTCAAATAGATTATATAAAAACATGGGTAATATGAAGTTTATAGATATTACAGAAAAAGCAAAAGTTGGAGGAGAAAAAGCATGGTCAACTGGAGTTACAATGGTGGATATTAATGCTGATGGATTTCTTGATATATATGTTTGTAATTCTGGAGATATTAAGGGAGATAATAAACAAAATGAATTATTTATAAATAATGGTGATGGCACGTTTGAAGAAAGGGCAAGTGAATATAATTTGGATGATCTAGGATTTTCTACACATTCATCATTTTTTGATTATGATAAAGATGGAGATTTAGATGTATATCTTCTTAACAACTCTTATCAATCAATAGGATCATTTAATTTGAAAAAGAATGAAAGACCTAATAGAGATATTCTTGGAGGAGATAAATTGTTAGAAAATAGAGGGGGCAAATTTTATGATGTAAGTAAAAAAGCTGGAATTTATGGTAGTGTTATAGGATTTGGACTTGGTGTCACTGTTGGAGATTTTAATAAAGATGGATGGGAAGATATTTTTGTGTCTAATGATTTTTTTGAAAGAGATTATTTATATATAAATCAACAAAATGGAAAATTTATTGAAAAATTAACTGATCAAATTCAATCAATTAGTGGAGCATCAATGGGTGCGGATGCTGCAGATATTGATAATGATGGATATAATGATTTATTTGTTACAGAAATGTTACCATCAGAATATCAGAGATTAAAAACTGTAACAACTTTTGAAGATTGGAATAAGTATCAGTATAATGTTAAAAATGGATATTATCATCAATTCACAAGAAATGTATTGCAATTAAACAATAAGAATAATACATTTAGTGAGATTGGAAGGTATAGTGGAGTAGAAGCTTCAGATTGGAGTTGGGGAGCTTTATTTTTTGATATGGATAATGATGGATTAAAAGATCTATTTATAGCAAATGGGATATATAAAGATTTAACTAATCAGGATTATCTTCAATATATTTCTAATGAAGAAGTAGTTAAGTCAGTGGTTTCTAATAATAAGGTTGATTATAAGAGATTAGTTGATATCATTCCTTCCAACAAAGTAAAAAATCATGCTTATTTAAATAAAGGTAAATTAGAATTTGAAAGATTTTCAAATTCAGGAATTGAAACACCAAGTTTTTCTAACGGAGCAGCTTATGGAGATTTAGATAATGATGGAGATCTGGATCTAGTAGTTAATAACGTTAATATGAAAGCATTTGTTTATAAAAACAAATCAGAGGAGCTTAAAAAAAATAACTATCTAAAGATAGTCTTAAAAGGATTGAATGAAAATATTAATGCAATAGGCGCACAAATAAATGTAAAATCTAATAATAAAAATTACTATTTAGAGCAACAACCTGCTCGTGGATTTCAGTCCAGTATGGATTTACGTCCAAATTTTGGATTACCCGATAATAGCCCAGTTTCTATAGAAGTCCTATGGCCTTCATTAAAGATAACAAGATTAGATAATGTGGAGCCTAATCAAATTATAATTATAGAAGAAAAAAACGCAATTGAGAATTTCCAAAAAAACATAAGTAAAGAATCAAAATTATTTAGAGAAAAGAAACAAAAATTTCCTATAACACATAAAGAAAATGTATTTGTTGATTTTCATAGAAATAGATTAATGTATCACATGTGTAGTACAGAGGGGCCGACAATGTCAATAGGAGATATTAATATGGATGGTAAAAAAGAAATTTTTTTAGGAGGCTCTAAAGGTCTTTCTGCTGGAATTTATAATCTTTTATCTGGTGAGAGAATAGATAATGGTTTTTTTGAAAAAAACAAGTTTTCTGAAGATTCTGAAAGTGTGTTTTTTGATTCAGATAATGATGGGGACCTTGATTTATACGTTGGTAGTGGGGGAATTGAATTTGGTCCTAATTCTAAAGATTATAAGGATAGGCTCTATATTAACGATGGAAAAGGAAATTTTATTATTTCCGAAGGAGATTCTGATTTTTCCAAAATGAATTTTAGTACAGGAGCAGTAGCAATTTCAGATATAGATTCTGATGGGGATATAGATATTTTTGTTGGTCAAAGATTACATCCGTTTAAGTATGGAACTCCTGGGTCTGGATTTATTTTTTTGAATGATGGGAAAGGAAATTTTAAAGATGTAACAAGCGCTTATTTAACTGATGGGATAGATATGGGTATGATTACCGATGCTATTTTTAAAGATTTAGATAATGATGGATATGAGGAATTAATAGTAGTTGGGGAATTTATGGGTATAGAAATTTTCAAAAATAATAAAGGGATTTTAAAAAAGATTAAAAATAATAATCTTTCAAAATTAAAAGGATGGTGGAATGTTTTAATTACTGGTGATTTTAATGATGACGGTCTTGAAGATATAGTAGCGGGGAATCATGGAACAAATTCGAGGTTTAAGGCTAGTTTTGACAATCCAATTAGTCTCTTTATTAATGATTATGACAAAAATGGATCACTTGATCCAATTCTTACTTTTAGAGCAGAAAATAAAAAAGATTATCCATTTTCTTTAAGACATGATCTAATTAATCAGATTAAAGTTTTGAAAAAGAAATTCCCTAATTATGAATCATTCAAGGATGCAGACATAAAAGATATTTTTTCAAAAGAGCAAATAAAAGAGAGTTTTATTCCTCAAGTATTCGAACTTAAGACTTCTTTATTCATTAATAATGGAGAAATGAATTTCACATCTATTGATTTGCCAGAAGAAATTCAATTTTCTCCAGTTCATGGAATAAGCGCAAATGATTATGATAACGATGGGGATTTAGATTTAGTCTTGGGTGGAAATTTATTTGGAGTTAAACCTGAGGTAGGAAGGTATGATTCCTCCTATGGAGCTTATCTTGAAAACAATGGAGATGCAAATTTTAAATACCATTCTGACGGCAAAGGAATTTCAATAAAGGGAGAAATAAGGAAAATAATTTCAAATGACAATCTTTTAATTTTTTCAAGAAATAATAATCAAATTATTATTTATGAATTTTAACAAAAAAAAATTGATACTTCTCACTTTTATAATTTCAATTATAGGGTGTGCAGAAAAAAATAAAGAAGAAAAAGTTAATTTCAGTAATTTTTTTAATAAAATAGATTCGTCTTATTCTGGATTAGATTTTTCTAATAAACTTGAGTATTCTGAGGAATTAAATATCATAGAATATCTTTATTTTTATAATGGAGGGGGTGTTGCTATTGGGGATATAAATAATGATGGTTTAGATGATATTTATTTATCTGCAAATCAAAAAAAGGATCAATTATATATTAATTTAGGAAATCTTAAGTTTAAAAATATTACTAAAACTTCAGGCTTAGATTCTTTATCAACATGGTCTACTGGAGTTGCAATGGCTGATGTAAATGGAGATGGATGGTTAGATATTCATGTTTCAAAAGTTGGAAATTATAAAACTTTAAAAGCCCATAACCTTATTTATATAAATCAAAAAAATGGATCTTTTATCGAGTCCTCTGTTGATTTAGGTATTGATTTTAGTGGTTTTTCTACTCAAGTAGCATTTTTAGACTATGATAATGATGGTGATTTAGATATGTACTTGCTCAATCATAATATTCATACTCCAAGAAATTATACAGATATTAGTAAGAGAGAGGAAAAGGACTCTTTAAGCGGCGATAGGTTTTATGAAAATAGAATAAATGAAAAGGAAGGCAAGTTTGTTGATGTAACTGGTTCTTCGGGAATATATAGTAGCCCTTTAGGTTACGGTTTGGCAATTACTACTGCTGATATCAATAATGATGGGTGGACAGATATATATATAGGAAATGATTTTCATGAAAATGATTATATATACATTAATCAAAAAAATAAATCATTTATAGAAAAAAGCAAAGAATTCATAAGCCATAACTCTCGATTTACAATGGGAGTTGATATTGCAGATATGAATAATGATCAATTATTTGATATTTTCACTTTAGACATGATGCCATATCTTCGTGAAGTTTTTTTGAAATCGGGAGGTGAGGATACAGATCAAGTATATAAAATAAAAAAATCTTTTGGTTATGAGGATCAGTATGCTAGAAATAATTTTCATTTAAATAGAGGCAGTAATAAATTTTCTGATATAGCTATTTATACAGATACTTATGCAACAGATTGGAGTTGGTCTGTTCTTTTAGAGGATTTAAATAATGATACTTATAATGATATTTTCATAACTAATGGTATTTATAAAAGGCCAAATGATTTAGATTATATTAATTATACAAGTAATGTAGACTACAGAGCTTACAAGCTATCTAAACAAAAAAATTTAAATAAAAAGTTGATTGATAAAATGCCTACCCTTAAAATTCCAAATATTATATATTTAAATAAGGGAAATCTCAATTTTGAGAAAAAGACAAATGATTTTGGGATGGAAAGTTCCTATTCTAATGGAGCCGCCTACAGTGATCTTGATAATGATGGAGATTTAGATTTGGTTGTTAGCAATATTAACGAAAATGTTTATTTATTAGAAAACCTTACAAATGTTAATAATGAAAATAATTATGTTAAAATTTCATTATTAGATAATGGGAACAAATATATTTCTATTGGAGCTAAGGTAACTCTATTTTCAAAAGGAGAACAATGGACAAAACAGCTAAATCCGATCAAGGGATTTCAATCATCATCTTCATATAACCTTAATTTTGGACTAGGTAATATAAATAGAATTGATTCTATTCAGGTAACATGGCCTGATGGCTTAAAGCAATCCTATTTTGATATTATAGTAAATAAAAAAAATTTTATTAATAAAAATGAAAGCATTATAAATAAAATTAATTTAAATAATAAATTAAAGAATTTTAAAACCTTCGATTTACATATAGAAAACGATACCTTCGATTATGAAAGAGAATTGCTTATTCCAGAGCTTCTGTCAAGAGAAGGCCCAGCAGTAGTTTATCAAGATTTTAATGGAGATAATCTGAAAGATTTATATGTAGGTGGAGCAACTTATGAACCTGCTAATTTCTATTTGGCAAATAATAAAGGAAAATTTAAAAGGAAGGATATTCCAATATTTAATCTTGATAATTTTTATGAAGATGTTGATGCAGAAGCTCTTGATGTTGACAATGATGGTGATTTAGATATTTACGTGGTAAGTGGGGGATCAGAATTTTTAGAGAGAGATCGTAGATTAGCAGATAGAATTTATCTTAATGATGGGAATGCAAACTTTACATCATATCCAGTTAAATTGCCTGCCTATAATGGTGGAGCTATCTCGGTAGGGGATTTAAACAATGATGGCTTTGACGATGTTTTTTTAGGATCCAGATCAATTCCCGGAGCATACGGACTTTCTCCTTATAGTTTTATTTTATTAAATAATAAAAATGGAGGTTTTGGAGTTTTAGAAAAATTTCGTTTGGGAATGATAACTGATGCTAAGTGGGTTGACATAAATCAAGATAATTTATTAGATTTAGTTATAGTTGGTGATTGGATGCCTGTCACTATATTAATCAATAAAGGAAAAGAATCATTTTCAAATATGACTTTACCTTTAGGTCTTTCAAATTCATATGGGATGTGGAATTGTATTACTATTGATGATATAGATCAAAATGGCACAAAAGATTTAATAGTTGGAAATGCTGGATTAAATATTAAGTTTAAAGCATCATTAGAAAAACCTATTGAAATTTTTCTTCATGATTTTGATAGTAATGGGCAGATTGATCCAGTTATATTTTACCCATTTTTTGATGCTTATGTCCCTTTTGCTTCTAAGGATAAGTTAGTAAATCAGATGCCATTTTTAAAGAAAAAATTTCCGGATTATAATTCTTTTTCTAAAATTAAATCCTATGAAGATCTTTTTGATATTCACAGAGATTCTTTAACTCATGTAAAAAAAATAAATGAATTAAAGTCAATGGTTTTCCTGAATATGAAAGATACATTTATCTCCATTCCATTACCAAAAGAAGCTCAATGGAGTCCTATTCAAGATATTTTGGTAACTAATAAAAATAATGTAAAGACTTTATTTTTTGTTGGTAATTATTTAAATTATGTAAATGAAATAGGAAGTAGTGATTCAAATTCTGGAGGAAAATTTATAGGATTTGATGGAATTAAATATGAAAAATATAAAAATTTAACTATTCCTAATAAATTGAATACTAGAAAAATTCTAAATTTAGAAAATGATAAAGTAATAATTTTTTCAAATAATGATAGAAGCTATATAATTAAAAAATAAAAAAACTCTTATATTTAGGTAAATGTTAAATTAAAATTAATTTTTATGAGGTATATAGTTTTATTTTTTATAGTTAATGTTGTTTTTTCTCAAGAAAAGCCTAAGCCTGAATTAACTGAAGTATGGGAACCGGAACCAGTGATTGTTACCCCTGGCAAAAATAATCAACCACCAAGTGATGCAATTGTTCTTTTTGATGGCAAAGATTTGTCTCAATGGGTTAATGCACGTGGAGGAGATGCTAGTTGGATTCTTAATAATGATAGGTCAGGGTCAATGACTGTAACTAGAAATGGAGGGATAGAAACAAAGGAAGAATTTGGATCAGTTCAATTTCATATTGAATGGAAAACCCCTACTAAAATGGAGGGGAAAGGTCAAGGAAGAGGGAATAGTGGAATAATTTTTCAAAGGCGTTTTGAAGTTCAAATTCTAGATAGTTATAATAATAGAACATACTCTAATGGTCAGGCAGCATCAATTTATAAACAACACGCTCCTTTAGTTAATTCGAGTAGACCTCCAGGAGAATGGCAGTCTTATGATATTATATTTATAGAGCCTGAGTTTAATGAAGTTGGAACAACTATTACAAGAGGAAGCTTTACAGTTTTTCACAATGGAGTTTTAGTACAAAATAACGTTCAGATTTTAGGGACTACTGAGTATATAGGAATGCCCCTTATAGGAGAAAAACAGATTTCTAAATATATGCCTGGTAATAATTCAAGAAAAACTATATATATTCAAGATCATGGGAATCCTGTTTCTTTTAGAAATATATGGCTGAGAAAACTTTAAAATGAATAATTTAAAAAATAGTATTATGAAGTATATTTTTTTCATATTGTCAATAACCATTATTACTGCTCAGGAAAAGAAGAATAAAATAGATGATGGTCCAACTATGGAACAAATGCTAGAAGCATATTACACTGCTTTCCCTGAAGATAGAGGGATTTCTCCTCAAGACACTGAAGTATGGGAGCCAGAACCAAAAATAGTTACTCCAGGAATTAGCAATTTAGCTCCAAGTGATGCAATTGTTCTTTTTGATGGGTCTAGTCTTTCAAAATGGAAAAATTCGCCTACTGGAAAAGATGCAGATTGGATTATTAATAACGATGGTTCAATGACCGTAAAAGTCGATGGAGGTATAGAAACTAAGGAGGAATTTGGTTCAGTTCAATTTCATATGGAATGGAAAACTCCAACTAAAATGGAAGGAAAAGGTCAAGGAAGAGGTAATAGCGGTATAACTTTTCAAAGACGTTTTGAGGTTCAAATTTTAGACAGTTATAATAATAGAACATATTCTAACGGTCAAGCTGCTTCAATATATAAACAACATCCCCCTTTAGTTAACTCAAGCAAACCCCCAGGGGAATGGCAAACATATGATATTGTTTTTATGGAGCCAAAGTATAATGAAAAAGGAGAAGAAATTAGAGCTGGAACTTTAACTGTTTTTCATAATGGAGTTCTAGTTCAAAATAATGTTAAGATTTTAGGAACAACTGAATTTATTGGGAAGCCTCAAAAGGGGAGAGATAAAGTTTCTAAATATATGCCTAGTAGGAGTTTAAATAAAACCATATATATTCAAGATCATGGAAATCCTGTTTCTTTTAGAAATATATGGCTGAGAAAGCTTTAATATATCAAGTAATTAAATAATTATATAAAATGAAATCAAGAAGAAAGTTTATTAAAAATACTGGATTAATTACGGGAGGGATTCTCTCATCGTCTTTTGCTAATCAACCATTTAATTCAATGAATAAAATTATTGGATCAAATGATAGAATTAAATTCGGTGTGATTGGATGTCGAGGAATGGGGTGGTCTGATATGAGATCAATTTTAAAAAATGAGGGTACGGATTGTATTGCTTTATGTGACGTTGATGATAGTGTTTTAGAAAAAAGATCCGCTGATGTTAAAAAAATCACAGGAAAAAAGCCTAAAATATATAAAGATTATAGAAAATTATTAGATAATAAAAATATCGATGCAGTGGTTATAGGGACACCTGATCACTGGCATTGTTTAATATTAGTTCATGCCTTGGAAGCTGGAAAACATGTTTATTGTGAAAAGCCTATTGCTAACTCTATTAAAGAGTCTATGATAATGCTCGATTCTGCAAAAAAACATAGTAATTATTTAATTCAAGTTGGTCAATGGCAAAGAAGTTCTCCTCATTATAGGGATGCCCTTAATTATTTATGGTCAGGAAAATTAGGACAAATAAGATTAGTTAAGGTATGGGCTTATCAAGGATGGTATGGTATGTATGATCCTGCTCCTGATTCTCCTGCTCCAGATGGAGTGGATTACAAAAATTGGTTGGGTCCTGCTCCAATGAGACCTTTTAATAAAAACAGGTTTCATTTTAATTTTAGATGGTATTGGGATTATGCGGGAGGTCTAATGACTGATTGGGGTGTTCATGAAATTGATATTGCTTTATTTGGAATGAAAGTTAAAGAACCTTATTCTGTTGTTGCAAGTGGTGGGAGATTTGGATATCCAAATCAGGATAGTGAAACTCCAGATACACTCCAAACATTGTTTCAATATGATAATTGGACAATGTTATGGGAAAATGCTGTTGGAATTGATGGAGGAAACTATGGACAGGATGAAGGTATTGCTTTTGTTGGAAATGATGGTACTGTTGTGATAGATAGAGGAGGTTGGAAAGTAGTTCCGGAATTGGATTATCAGAATAAAAAAGTGCCAAAGATAGATGAGGTACCTTATCAAAAGGCAACAGTTAGTGGGTTAGATTTTCATACAAAAAACTTTATTGAAGCAATTAGAAATAATGATCCTGATTCATTGAATTGTGGAATTCAATCTGGAAGTATTGCTTGTATTAATGCTCATATGGGAAATATTTCATATAAAGTAGGTAGAAAAATTTATTGGGATAAAGAAAATCAGACTTTTGGAAAGGATAAGGAAGCCAATGATTTAATCTCTCCTGATTATCATAATGGTTATTCTTTGCCTATATAAGTAAAAAATCAATTTAAATTCTATATAAAGAAACCCCTTTCTTAATTATTTAAGTAAGGGGTTTCTTTAATTCATACAATATTTAAAAAAAAAAACGTTATTAGTTATGGTCACTTAAATTTTTATACCTATGGTAAGTAAAGTACAAAAGTCAATAAGAAAAAGAAAATATAGAATAAAAAAGGTAAGAAGGAATTTTACAACAGTATTCAATTTTAGAGTTTTTATTGTATTTGCATTAACTTCTATAACCTATTTTTTATGTATTAAATATGATTTTAGATTAAATAATGATTATAATATAATAAGTATAGCTATTGTTTTTCCATTAGTTTTTAGCATTACTAGTGCATTTCAAAAAAGACAAGATGCTTTAAGATATTTTTCTGATTTGAGATCAAATTTATTGGCAATAAGTGACTATTTTAGATCTACGCCTAAAATCCCAATTAAAAGTTTAAAGGAAATAAATGAAATAATAAAAGAGATTTCAGTTAAAAATGCAATTTATTTAAGTGATCAGCAAAATAAAGATGGAATTAAAGCTTTAAGAAAGGATTTAAATCAAATCCAAAATAAAATAATCCAATATGAAAGTTTTTTTGGAAATGCTGTTAAAAGAGGTGTTATTGAATCTAAACAAGAAGTTTCTTTATGTATAGAAAATTTATCTTCTTTAAAAAAACATAGTACTCCAAAATCTTTAAGAGCCTATTGTTTATTATTTATATATATATATCCATTTATTTATGTCCCAGGAATCTTGGGATTAACTAGTGTAGAAACTTTTACCACTAACATGTTTACATTTTTTTTATGTATTTTAATAAGTTTTGTATTGGTAGAACTTTATAATATTCAAGATTTTATTGAAAATCCATTTGATAATAAAGGATTAGATGATATAAAAATAAATGAATACGTGATAGATGACTCTGAATTTGAAATTTAATAAAAATTTCATACTTCTTCTCCGATAATCTTAAATGTGTAAGCAGATTTAGTATTTATAAACTTTTTTGCCTTTTCAGGTAGTATAATTCTCAATTTTTTTTCATTATTGTATTCCCAATCTAAAGGTTTATCTATTCCTAATAAGAAAATTTCTGATCCATTCTCAGGACGAATGCCATTTATTTCATGGTTATCAGTATTTTTTAAATAAATAGCATAATGAATTTTACCACCTTTTTTCTTTGTAAACCTTATTGATTCTCCTTGCTTATAGTTATTATTTAATTTTTCAGTATTGTAAATTGCTTCCCCATTGATTTTCAACCATTCTCCCATTTTTTTTAACCTTTCTATACTAGTTTCAGGGATCAAACCTTCAGCAGTTGGGCCAACATTAAGAAGATAATTTCCTCCTTTAGCTGTAATATCAATCAAATTATGAATTAAAGTTTCATAGGATTTCCAATTATTGTCATTCTTTTTAAAACCCCAAGTATCATTCATTGTCATACATGACTCCCAATCAAATTCGGACGATTCTTCTAAAATTTCTTGTTCAGGCGTTCCAAAGTCACCGGCATATTTCATTTTAGTATCATTCATACCTTGCATTCCTTTTCGACCTTTATCTACACGATTATTTATTATTATCTCTGGCTTTAACGATCTTACAAATTCATATAGATCGAGACCCATTTCATGAGTAAATTCTTGAATCCATTCACCATCAAACCATAAAATATCGGGATCATATTCCGTGATTATTTCCTTTACTTGAGGCTTCATATATTCTTCGTAATATTTTGAAAAATTAGGATTAGGCTCTTTACCTCTCCAGTCGTTATATCTTGGAAAATATATTGATTGTGCATTTGGGTGGTGCCAATCCATAATAGAATAGTAAAGTCCAAAACGAATACCATTTTCTTTACAGGAATTTGACAATTTTTTCAGTATATCTTTTTTGTAAACAGAAAAATCTACTACATCATAATTTGATATTTTTGAGTCCCAAAGTCCAAATCCATCATGATGTTTTGAGGTGATTACGAAATATTTCATGCCAGCTTCTTTAACAATTTTCAACCATTTATCAGGATCAAATTTTTGAGGGTTAAATTG
>CABXRK010000002.1 GCA_902514625.1 uncultured Bacteroidota bacterium | reverse complement strand
TAGATAAGAAGGGCAGTGTTAAATCTTTGACTGGGTCTTTTATTCCTACACCAGAAGAGATTAATACAAACCCAATTCTAAGTTCAAAAAAAATTATCAAAAAGCTTTCAAAAATATTTGGAAAAAAATTGGAAGATTTAAAAAAGATTAATGATTCTATTGAACCTGAATTAATTATTTATCCAAAGGATAATCAAAATTTTCTATCCTGGCACCTAACAATTTATTCCTCAGAATTAGATCGTTGGGAACTTATCATTGACGATAAATCTGGAGAAATTATAGATAAAATCAATACTACATGTTCCGCTTTAGATCATTTTAAAAAAAAAGAATCTTCAAAAATAAATAAGGAAATAGGATCACCAAATGAAATAGGTGAGGATCTAAATTCAACTGGAACAGGAACTGATTTAAATGGGATCGATCGAGATTTAAATACCTTATTAAGTGGAAGTGCATATGTTTTAGTTGACACTTCTAAACCATCTTATGATAAAACAACCTCTTCTGGTGCTTTAATAACTTATAAGAATAATTCCACTACTGGGAACAATGATTTAGTTCAGGATTCTGATAATAATTGGACAGACCCTTCTTTAGTCTCTGCTCATTATAATGTATCAGTGGTTTACGATTATTTTTACGAAACTTTTGGGAGAAATTCTTTTGACGGGAATGGAGGTACAGTGCGTTCTATTACAAACGTTAAAAAAGATGGTGATGAAATGGATAATGCATATTACAATGGCTATGCACTCTATTATGGAAACGGCAAGTTTGGAACTAATCCTTGGGCAGGAGCATTAGATGCTGTTGGACATGAATTTTCTCATGGAGTTGTAGAATGGTCAGCTGGACTTAGATACCAAGATGAGTCAGGAGCACTTAATGAGTCATTTGCAGATATATTTGGAGTTATGGTTGATAGAGACGATTGGACACTTTTTGAAGACATTGTAAAAATAAATTATTACCCAAATGGTTTTATGAGAAGTATGAAAGAACCTGAAAAAGGTAATCAGCCTGCTCACTATGATGATGCTATATACCTTGGAACAAATATTGATTATGGTGGTGTCCATTATAATAGTGGAATTCCTAATAAAGCTTTTTACTTAATTGCTAGTGATATAGGAAAGGATAAGGCTGAACAAATTTATTATAGAGCGTTAACTACATATTTAACCAGAAGTTCTGATTTTATTGCTTTAAGGGTAGCATTAGAAGAGAGTGCTGGGGATTTATATGGAGCAAGCTCTTCTGAACTAGCATCCGTTAAACAAGCACTAGAATCCGTTGGAATTGTATTTAGGGTAGTAGAACAAGAGGCTCCTATTGAAATAGATGGTAATGATTTGATTCTTAGTTATGATTCATCAGGTGATCCTGAAAGCACTTTTTTAGTTTCAGACGGTCAAGGACAAAACATAGTAGTTATTTCTTCTTCAAGATTATTTAGCAAGCCTTCAGTTTCATCTGATGGATATCTTTTGTTTTTTATTTCTGATGAAAATCATTTGAAAGCCATTTCTTCACTTGATGACACTATATATGAATATACCCTTAGTAGTGATCCTATTTGGAATTCTGTTGCTATCTCAAAAGATAAGAGTAAAGTTGCTTTAACTACTATTGAAGATGATGATAAAAATATATATGTCTATGATTTAATAAATGATAAATGGAAAAGTTTTAAATTATATACTCCCACAACTGCTGAGGGTGTAACTTCAGGAGATATTGTTTATGCGGATGCATTAGAATGGGATAACAAAAGTGAAGTCATAATTTTTGATCAACTAAATAAAGTTTCTGTTTCGGTAATTGACTCAATAGGAAATTCACCAGGAGAGACAGAAGATCTAGAATATTGGGATATTGGGTTAATGAATGTATGGGATTCAGAAAATAATAAATTTGATAATGGAGCTATAGAAAAGTTATTTTCTCAAATACCTGAAGGTGATAATATAGGATATCCGTCTTTTGCTAAAACAACAAATAAAGTTGTGACCTTTGATTATATTCAGAAAATAGAGGGTGAATATTACCCTTATATTGTAATCGCAAATTTAGAAACAAACGATGCAGGTTTCTTTGAAACTAATAGGCCTGCAGTTTGGAGTGTTCCCAATTTTGCAACTTTAGATAATCAGATTATTTACAATGACCAAGATCAAGATTTTATTCTTAATGTTTATTCTAGACAAATTGAGAACTTTCTTTTTCCATCAGAAAATAGCACAAAATTAATTACTTATGCAGATTGGGGATTATGGTTTAATCAAGGGCTTAGAGACTTTGATAAAGATGGGGTTTCAGATAATGATGACTTTTGTCCAAATTCACCTGAAGGTAAATCTGTTGACCAGTATGGATGTTCTCTTTCTCAAAAAGATACTGATCAAGACGGAGTTAATGATGAAAAGGATAATTGTGTAGAAACAAGTAACGCCGATCAATTGGACACGGATAATGATGGAGTAGGGGATGCTTGTGATGATGATGATGATGGAGATGGAGTTCCCGATGATCAAGACAACTGTAAAGCTACTCCTCTTGATTCTATAGTTGACCTTAATGGATGTAAAATATTTACTTTACCTCAAAAAAATTATTCTGTTTCAATAGCAAAAGTTTCCTGTATTGGAGAAAATGATGGATCTATAGAGTTGAGTGTTGAAAATAAAAATTATGATTATGTGGCTTCTATTTCTAGTGGGTCAACTTCAAAATCTTATAAGTCTAACCAATTGGATTCTGTTGATTTAAATTCTTTGAATGGTCATGAAGCAAATTTCAAGAATTTAGAACCTGGTTTATATGAAGTGTGTTTTACTGTTAATGGAGAAAATGGATATAAACAATGTTTTGATATTAAAATTTCAGAGCCTGAACCTCTTTCAAGTACTTCGAAAGTAAATAAAACAAATAAATCTGTAGAGTTTAATTTAAGTGGGTCTGATCGCTATAAAATAATTCATAATGGAGACGTAAATACATATGAATCAAATGAGCTTATTTTATCACTACATCCAGGAGTTAATTTTATTGAAATCTCAACTGATAATAAATGTCAAGGCAAATATACTGAGGAAATTTTTATAAGTGAAAATGTTGAATATTATCCAAATCCAACTTTAGACATAGTAAATATTTATATTCATGGAGAAGATCCAACTGTCGATATTGAAATAGTTGATGTAGATGGTAATTTATTTGAAATTGGAAGTGAAGAAATTAATTCTTCAAGAAAGGTTAAAGTAGATTTTAGTTCCTTTAGAAAAGGAGTATATATAGTTAAACTTAATGGTGAAACAGTTCGTCAAGCTATTAAAATTATAAGAGAATGAAAAAGATAAAGAATTTAATCTCTTTTTTAATATTGATGTTATTATTTATAACAGTTTTATCCTGTGGAGGGGGAAGTGATGCTGGGGATGAAACTATATTTGTTCCAAAAGTTGTTGTAGTAATAGATCCGCCTTCAGCATCTACACTTTCGACTCCAAAAAATAATAAAGTTTGTGTTGATGGTTCATCCATATCAGAGACTCAAAGTAGTGTTAGTTTTCAATGGAATGCTGCTACAAATGCAGATTCTTATGATCTAATGATAACTAACCTTAATAGTAATCAATTGATAACTCAAAATAATATTAATGCCACATCTAAATCAGTTACATTAAATAAAGGAACTCCTTATTCTTGGAAAATTGTTTCAAAAAGAAACGGGACAACAAAGACATCAACATCAGATACCTGGAAATTCTATCTATCCGGAGAAGGGATTAAAAATTATCCCCCATATCCTGCAAATTTACTTTCACCAAAATCTGGATCAAGATTACCCTCATCTACAACCTCAGTTGAATTATCTTGGGAGGGGTCTGATCCCGATGGTGAAGTTATAAAACATACTGTGTATATTGACACAATTGATGGATTTCAAACTCCGGAATCTGAAAATAAAAATCTAACATCATCATCAAAGTCTATAACAGTAACCTCAGGTACAACCTATTATTGGAGAATAAAATTGACTGATCCTAATGAAAATAGTTCTTATTCTTTGGTTTATACTTTTCTAATAGAATAAGTAAATGAAAAATTTAAGGCTTAAATTTCTATATTAGCGTTAATCAAAAACTTAACATAATGAAAAATTTAAAAGACATAATAATATCAATATTTGCTATAATAGGGTTACTAATTTCTTGCGAAAACAAACCTATTAAATCTCAACAAGAAATCCAGAGTCAAGAAACTAGAGAAATAGTTCTTAAGGCTTTTAACGCCCAAATAGATGGGGAAATTGAAGTTATGAAATCATTACTTGCAGATGATTGGACTTTTACACTGACTGGTCAATTAGACATTTCAAAAACGTATAATTGGGAAGACTTTTTAGAGTTTGCAGGGTATTTCGGTTCACTTCTTAAAGGAGATATAAGAGTTGAATACAAAAGTATTTTAGTAGAGGGAAGAACAGCGATGGTATTTGCCCAGGGAAGGATGGAAGGCGTTGGAGGTAAATATGAAAATGACTACGCAATTAAATACACCCTAAATGATGCAGGTAAAATAATTGCTCAAAAAGAATATTTAAGCGATATTCTCTTAGCCACTCAACTTTATGGACAAGAAATTTGTGGTGAAAAGAAATCTCTCTAAACTATTAGTTAACTAACCCACATCCCTCTAATTAACTTTAGGGGGTTTTTTTTGTACATTTAGTTAAAATATGAATCAATTCAAAATGACAAACAATGTATTTATTATAAATCAAAAGGTATTGTGTTCGAAAAGGTTTTTGAATATAATAATATTATTATTAATGTTTACTTCTGGGTTGCTTTATGCTCAAGAAGCAAAAACTATTACGGAATCCAAAAACGAACTCGATGTTTTCTGGGCCGAGATGTCACGATCCGTTATCGAAGGTGATTTCATCAATCTGACGGCCGCCTACCATCCTGATGCGGTTTTGGTCAGCGGAGTTAAGGAGGCCAGCTATCCTATTTCTAAGGCCTTCGATGAGTGGAAACAAGGCCTTTTGGACACGAAGAGGGGAAAGATGAAAGCCAGCGTCACCTTTCGGTTTACCCAGCGACTGCACGATGAAAATACTGCCCACGAAACGGGCATTTATCACTACATATCAAATCCAGAGCAAGGTCAGCCAAGAGATCACTACGTACATTTTGAGATGCTGCTGGTTAAGCAAAACGGCTGGAAGCTACTTATGGAGTATCAGAAAGGGCCTGCCACTGAAGAGGAGTGGGATGCCGCTGACTCCATTTTGGATCATACTTTTTAATTTTAGGGTTTAAATACTCCGTCCCCCACATCCCTCTAATTAACTTTAAGGGGTTATATATATTACAACCTCACTAAACTATTTTGTGCGGCAGACTTATAAATAGCCTCTACCACTCTAATATCCCTTACTCCTTCCTCTCCGGGAACGATCATAGGCTTATTATTCATTATAGAATCAGCATCTTCATCCATTTGTTTTGCTTGTTGGCTCTCTAATGGGAAATTAATGACAGTACCATCAGACATTTTTCCATTGATGCCACTGTAAGACCAATGAGGCTCCATTTTGAGCCATCCTTTTTCGTAATTTATTTGAAGGTGATTCATCCTAATACCAAAACTTGTGTGGCAGGCTGCAAGTGCACCGCTAGGAAACTCGAGTTGAAACATCACAGTTTCTTCGACCTCGTGATATATTTTCGGTCGGGTAGTGGATGTTTTTGCCAAAACAGAGATGGGCTCCTCACCAGTTGCTAATCGCGCGCCTTGTAAAGCATAAACTCCCATATCTCCCATAACACCACCTCCCATGTTTTTCTTTTGTTTCCAATGATTGGTTCTCCCATCAAAGTAACCGGCTGCCGAAGTAATCATTCTTACTTTACCAAAAGGTCTTTCTTTTCCAACTTTCATGTAAGCTTGAACATTTGGTTCATGCTGACATCTATATCCTATGGCAAGCTTGACTTTATTATCTACACATGCCTTTATCATGGCTTCACAATCATTGACTGACGTAGCCATAGGCTTTTCACACCAAACATGCTTTCCTGTGTTTGCCGCCCTTATTGTATACTCGGCATGCATCGAGGGAGGTAATACCACGTAGATTACATCAATTTCAGAATTATTTGCTATTTCATCAAAATTTTGATAGTTGTATATGTTTTTGTCTTTTATTTTATATTTTTTTTTCCATTTCGGAATCTTTTCAGGACTACCAGTTACTATCCCTTTGAGTTCACAATTTTTGGTCAATTGCAGGGCTGGGGCAAGCAAATCAGTACTGTAGTAACCTAGCCCGACTAGTGCAATTCCTAATTTTTCTTTTTTTACCTTGGTCGCTGATAGCAGAATATTAGGTGAAAAAGCTGCAGCGGTAGCAATAATTCCGGTTTTTTGAATAAATTTTCTTCTCTCGTTATTCATGTCAAAAATTATATGTTTTACAGCAAATTATAAAAAAAAATTTTAATTTAGAGAATTAGCTATGATATATTGGATAGTCCTTATTGTTGATATTACATTACTTTTTACTGCATTTTTGGTAAATAAAAATAATGCTAAATATTTATTGGCTGGGTATAATACCATGCCAGAAGAAGAAAGAAAAAAGTTTGATTTAGAAAATTTTCTAATTTTTTGGAAAAAGTTTTTTGTGGGATTAACTTTTGTGTCTACTTTAATCTTTCTGATTTCGTATGTTATTTTTTCTGAGAAAACAGCGGTGTTTATTTGGACAGGATCTTTAATTATTCCTTGGCCACTATTTTTATATAAGGCTAATAAAGATTTTAAGATAGATAAATCACGAGAAAGTAAAAAGTAGATTTTTAGATTTTATATTAATCATATAACTAAAATAATAATAAAGCAAAAAGGATAAAAAAAGCAACCATACTTTTAATATCCTTTAAGTTATTTCGTTGCATGAACAACGAGGTGCGAAACTACAAAACTTAAATTAAAGTATCATTAAGATTATATTAAAATATAATTTATTTTAAACTCACATCCTTCTAATTAATTTTCTTAGTTGTCCTTTTTTTTATAAGTTTTAGGGGCGTGTGTTTTAAGTGGATGAAATAGATAGAAATCTTTAATTCTTTTTATATTTGGATTTAGAATTAAAACGTTTCTTTTTAAAATTATTTTTGAAGAAAATCTCTTTATCTTTCTTTGCTAATTCAATGTTTACTTTTCTTTTATTGACAATCAAATTATCAAAATATTTTAGAACTTGATTACGATGATTTTTATGAGTTGAAAAGAAAGAAAAGTTTTTCATAACTTCAACCTGAAAAACATCTTCATGATTAAGTTTTAAGAAAGATTTCAAAAAGTCTTTTAAAGATTCCTTTTTATATTTAGGAAGATCAATTAATCCAATATTTATAAAGAAACGATCTTTATCTTTTTTATTATTGATTTTTTGATCTAAAGATCGACGCCCAATTCTCCTATCTTTTTTATTATTGATTTTTTGATCTAAAGATCGACGCCCAATTCTCCTATCTGATTTGTTTTGATTTTTCAAATTTACTTCTTCTTGATTCATATTAAAAGAATTAAACTCTCTTGAAAGTACTAATTTTAAAACCTCTTCTTTAGAAAAAGACTCAAATGCTTCTTTGACTTCGTAGATATGATTTTTTAAATCATTTTTGAAGGTGGTATTTTTAACTTCTTTTATCCAATGAAAAATTTTAGAATGAAATATTTTTTCTGAAGAAGGAACCTCTAACAGAGTTAATTTTTTCTGTAATTTATTCTCAATCTGTTTTATTTTCCTTTTATCTGATTTTAATAGAAAGATAACTGATTTTCCGTTTTTTCCTGCCCTTCCTGTACGTCCACTTCTATGAATATATGTTTCAATTTCATCAGGTAATTGATAATTAATTACATGTGTAATATCATCGACATCAATCCCGCGAGCTGCAACATCAGTTGCTACAAGTAATTGTATTTTCTTATTTCGAAAGGATTGCATAACTACATCTCGTTGACTTTGACTTAAATCTCCGTGAATAGCAGCTGCCTTATAACCATCATTAATCATCCTGTCAGCAACTCTTTGAGTTTGAATCTTTGTTCTACAAAAAATGCAAGCAAAAATATCTGGATTAATATTTACTAATGCTTTAAGAGTATCGTATCTTTCACTTGCGCTTACAATAAAATATTCATGATTAACATTTTTAGCTCCTGAATTTTTTGTTCCTACAGTAATTTCGGTTGGTTCATTCATGAAGTTTTTTGCAATTTTATTAACCTCAGGAGGCATTGTTGCAGAAAACAACCAAGAATATTTTCCTTTGGGTGAATTACTTAAAATAGATTTAATATCTTCATAAAAGCCCATATTAAGCATTTCATCCGCCTCATCCAAGACACAATACTTAATATTGCTTATATCAACATATTTTCTTCGAATCATATCTTTTAGTCTACCTGGTGTTGCAACAATAATTTGAGCACCATGTTTAATTTTATTTGCTTGTTCATTAATATTTGATCCTCCATAAACTGCAACTATGTTTATGTTTTTTATTCCAGAACTATAAAGATTCATTTCATTGGTTATTTGCAAACATAATTCTCTTGTAGGGGATAAAATAAGACCCTGTGTTATTTTATTGGAATGTTCAATTAGCTGTAACATTGGAAATCCAAAAGCTGCAGTTTTACCTGTACCTGTTTGAGCTAAAGCTACCAAGTCAGTATTTTTTTTCAATAATTTTGGGATTACTTTTTTTTGAACCTCAGTAGGGATTTGAAATCCAAGTTTTGTAACTGCTTTTAGAATTTGTTCACTTAATCCAAGGGATTTAAAACTTGTCATATTTTTTTATATGATTGCAAAAGTAATTTAAAAGACTCAATTATAAAGATCTAATTAGAAATAGATTTTTTTATTTATAAATATTAAGGGTTCGAGTGTAGGAATGACCCGAACCTTTTTTAGTATATTTAAATTATAATCATAAATACAAACAAAATGAAAAAGTATTTAATTAAAAGAGAAATTGAAGGTGCATCTCAAATACCTAGTGAAAAATTAGATGAAATTGGACAAGGCTCTGAATCAGTATTAATTGCTATGAGAAATGAAGGGAAAAAAATTGAACAGGATCATAGCTATATTGCTGGGAATAATGTTTTTTGTGTCTATAATGCAGAATCTGAAGACATCATAAAAGAGCATGCTGAGCGTGCTGGAGTTCCTGCTAATGAAATAACTTTAATTTCAAGCATATTAGAGCATAATACTAGCAATGATTAAATCATCAGCATATATTCTTCATTAAACCCCCATCCCTTTAATTAAGTTTAAAGGGTTTTTTTTATCTTTAGTTTTAAATACAAACAAAATGAAAAATATAACATTAACAACTTTACTATTATTTATAACTATTACCACATTTTCTCAAACAGCTACGACTTATTTTAGTCCAGCGGCTAGCCCTTCGGGAGCAGTTATTCAAAATGTTGGTATGACAAAAATTTCCATTAACTACTCATCGCCAGGTGTTAAAGGAAGAGAGATTTTTGGAGAACTTGTACCGTATGACCAAATTTGGAGAGCTGGCGCAAATAGTCCTACAAAAATTACATTTAGTACTAGCGTAAAAATTGGAGGTAAAATATTAAGAGCTGGAGAATACTCTATAGCTATCACCCCAAGGTTAGATGGAGAATGGACAGTAGATTTTAACTCTGCAGGAAAATATCCTTTTGCGTATATGACTGATGGAAAAATAGATATGGAAGCATATAACAAGGATTTAGCACAAAGCATTAATGTTCAACCAGTTTTCACTGAAGATAACTTTGAAAGATTATTCTATAGCATAAATGCAAATGATAACAAAGTTGCTAGAGTATTTATGATATGGTCAAATGCTAGTGTAGAATTTCAAGTAGATACTATGCCAGAAAAACATCTAGAGAATTTTGCTAAAACATTAAATTAAGAGTAACAATAGAGCAAACCACATTCCTCTAATTAACTTTTAGGGACTTTTTTGTAGATTTAGTTTCAATAAAAACAATCAAAATGAAAAGATTTTTAATTCTATTATTTACTTTGCCAATATCATTCTCTTTATTTTCCCAAAACCCTGATTTTACAAAGTATAATAATGAAATAAGTCAAATACAAAATAATATAAAGTATTTTCAAATAAAGAAAGTTAATGAGCAGTTTTATATGCTTGTTGGTGGTGGTGGTAATGTTGGAGTTTTTGTTAGCGACAACGATGTTATTTTGGTGGATAACAAATATGAAATCATTGAGGATATTTTAATGTCCTCTCTAAGAGAAATTACAGACAAACCTATCAAATACATAATTAATACTCATTTTCACCATGACCATTCAGATGGAAATAGAGCTTTTGGAAAAAAAGGTATTCCAATTATTTCTCATCAGAATGCAAAGAAAAGAATGATGGAAGATGCTGAGTTGTACGGCGGAATATTGGAATTTATAAAAGATTTTGTTCAGCCAAAATATGAAAAAAATGAATTACCAGTAATTACTTATGATAGTAAAATGACTTTAACAGAAGGTAATGAAGAAATAGAGCTATATAATTTTGGAAGTGCACACACTGATGGTGATAGTGTAGTCGTATTTAAAAACCATAATATTATTCATACAGGAGATGCATTTGTTAGATATGGGTATCCATATGTTGACTTAAACAACGGAGGATCTATTAAAGGATTAATCGATTTATTAAGCTCATTAGAATTACTTTGTGACGATAAAACAATCATAATGCCAGGTCACGGAGATTTGAGTAATAGGGAAGATGTAACAAAACTAAAAAAATCACTACTCAAGCTTTATAACAAAACCCTTATTGGTTTAAAAGATGGTTTAGATTATCAAGAAATATCAGAGTCAATTGATGAAACGCTTTACAATAATGAAACTGTTAAGTTAAATTATATAAAATCAATCGATTTAGAATTATCTAGAAAAAAGTTATAAATCTGATAATTAACTTTAGAATTTTATTACATTATAATATGTTTAGGACTCTTTTAGGAATTTTATTTTTTTCAACCTTTATAATCGTTTCTTGCAGCAAACCTACTCCTGAAACCACTCAGCCTACTGTCGTTAAAAAACAAGAAGCACAGACAATTAGCTATACTTTAACAGTCAATGCAGGTGAAGGAGGAAGTGTTTCTTCTTCTGGTGGATCATATGAAGAAGGAACTCAAGTTACAATATCTGCTTATCTTTAGTTTCAAATACAAACAAAATGAAAAAACTACTTCTACTATTACTATTTATTCCGCTAGTTTCTTTTTTCTATTTTTTTGTTTCCGGTTTTAAGGTAAGTCCCGATAAGACACAAATGAGTTCAGACCCAGATTTAAAAGGATATTTTGTGGATGCAAAGAATGGTGATGATGAAAATAATGGAAAACAGCCTGGTAGCCCTTGGAAAACTGTAGAAAAAATTAATTCTATCATTTTTGAACCTGGCGACAACATATATTTTAAAAGAGGTACAAGCTATTCCCATGGACTTCAGATTAATGGTAATGGAACAAAAGAAAATCCAATTACTGTTTCGGCTTATGGAGAAGGTGATGCTCCGAAGTTTACAAATACCAATGACAGTGTATTCAATGGGAATGCAGTTCAAATAAACGGAGACTATCAGATCGTAGAGAATCTATATGTTTATGGAACGAATACAGCGTCTAATGGATTTTTCTTAACAGTTTGGAAATTGGGTGGAATAAAAGCGAACTTAGGTGCAGACCATGCGATAATACGCAATAATGAAGTGGTGGATTGCCCAATAGGAATAAACTCTTACAGTGAGTTCTGTCTTATTACCAACAACAACATACATGATTGCAACCGACCGATTTTTCCACCAGGATGGGGTCCTATTGGCATAAGAATAGGAATGGGAAACACTGAAATATCACACAACATTATACATAACTATCACAGCATGGGTGGAACTTGGGGTGGCGATGGTGGGGCGATAGAAATTGATGATGGAAGAAATCCTCGAAATAATATTTTTATTCATCACAATAAAAGCAGCCTAAATATGGGTTTTTGTGAAATAAGCTACGGCTTTGATATTTGTAAAAAAAAGAATCTAGAAAGAGCATCTAGGTTAGGGGATCCTCGCACTTGTAATAAAGAAGATCGAATCCTTAAGAATCTGATTATGGCTTACAATGAATCAAGAGATTATAGTGCTTTTACACAAATATTTGCTCCTATGGTAGATACATTTATTGAGAACAATACAATAATAAGAACAGTTGAGCATCCTGATATAGAATCTAATGTATTTCGTGAATTTGACCCAGATAACCAAGCGACAGATAGTCCAACTACATACAGAAACAACCTGGTTGTCCTTGTGTCAGAAAAAACTCGCAAGGGAGTAGGAAATCAAGTTTATCAAGGTTGGCCTATGGCTGAATTTAATCATTCAAACAATCTCTTTTTTAATTTGGATAATCCCATCATTGTGTTCAGCGATAATCCATCTGAAAACAAAGAATATGCTGAAGGGGCAATTATTGCGAATCCTCTTTTGGTAAATTTATTTAAGGGAGATTATCGTCTTACAGCCAAGAGCCCTTCCATAGATAATGGATATGACGATGGACATTACTCATTTGACCTTGATGGAAATCCTATTATATCTAAAAGAGATATTGGAGCTTACGAATTTCAGGGAAAATAATAATAGATATATCTTCTTCTTTTAAGATACAGAAAGGTTTATTTTAATACATCATTATACAAATACCTCCCATCAAAAGAAAAGCACAAAAAAGAAATTATAAATTACAGAAACAGAAGGCTAAATACTTTGAAAATAAAAATTAAGGGTAGCTTTTAGTTGCCCTTTTTATCTTTTTTGTCTTTTTGAATCATAATAGCAATATATGTTAAGTATAAAAATGCAAAGAATACTAAAGTACTTGGAAAGTTTGAAAGATCAGTTCTAGGATCATCAGAGTAAATAGCATAAATTAAATAAGCTAAAGTAGAAAAGTATAAAATTGTAGCAACCCCTGGTTTAGATCGTAAAAAATTTTCAATAGGATTCATATCTTTTATCTAAAGATATAAAAACAAAATTCATTAAAACTAAATGGCTATTTATTATTTAAGCTTTAAATATGGATTTTCTAATACAAAAAATATTATTTATTACTTTAGTGTTAATAATAAATTTCAATACAATGAAAAAACTATTACTTCTTCTACTGTTTATTCCACTTCTTTCTTTTGGGCAAAAAATTAAAGGAAAAAAAATTTTCTCTATTAAAGCAGCTGTTGGAGAGTGGCAATCCTCTGTTGGAGAATATTTAAATTTAAAGACTATCTACGCACCCTATACTAAAGGGGTTTTTGATGGAATTACCAACGGAAAAGTTCTTCCAATCGGAGGAGATTATCCACTTTATCATCAGGAAGATGGTAAAACTTTTTCAGATTTAGATATTGATATAGTTTTACTAACTGAGGATAATGAAAAAATATATTGTAAAGCATCAGGTGTTTTTAATTATGTTACCGAAACTTTTGAATCATTAAAATTTCAAACTCATTGGCGTTTTAGGACATCAAGTGAAAAGTATAAATATCTAAATGATGTGATGGGGATTGGATTTGGTTCTGTTTTACCTGCTGATTCTGAATATAATTTTCAACACGACATCTATGATGTGCATTTAAAATAGTAATTTTTAAAAACAGCTATATGAGAATTGCCACAGATATTGGAGGAACATTTACTGATCTTGTATACTTTAATTATAACAACAAAAATAAAGAGCTTACCAATGTAAAAGTTTCTAAATCTAGTACTACGCCCAATGAATTCGAAAAGGGGATTTTGAATGCAATCGAAAAAATAGGATTAGATTTAAGTACTATTGAGTTCTTTGCACATGGTACAACTGTTGTTATTAACGCCATTACCGAAAGAAAGGGATCTAAAACAGCATTATTTACAACTAAAGGTTTTAGAGATGTATTAGAAATAGCTAGGGGTACTCGACCAGATTTGTATAATTTTAATTTTAAGAAGGAGGCGCCTTTTGTCGAGCGTTATTTAAGGCAAGAGGTTGATGAGCGCATCAATTATTTGGGAGAAGTGATATCTCCACTGAATAGTGACAATGTTGACTCGCTTTTAAATTATTTTGTAAGTGAAGGTGTAGAGTCCATTGCTATTTGTTTAATACATGCTTATAAAAACCCTATACACGAAAAACAATTGGGAGCCCTAATAAAGAAAAAATACCCAAACATTGAGGTTATAACATCACATGAAGTAACTAGAGAATGGCGAGAGTATGAGCGAACTAGTTCAACCGTATTGTCTGCTTATGTAAAGCCTATTACAACCAAGTATTTGAATAACCTTACTCATAATTTACAAAAGTTAGGTTACAAGAATAATCTTTACATTATGCAATCTAACGGCGGTATTACTACTGTTGAGGATGTTAAAGCAAACCCCATTACGCTTATAGAATCTGGCCCTGCTAGTGGAGTTTTGGGTGCTGTAGTATTAGGAAGGACAATAGAGAAAAAGAATCTTATTGTATTGGATATTGGTGGTACTACTGCAAAATGTTCATTAATAGAAAATGGAACACCAAAGATTGTTACTACGTATAACATAGAAAAAACTAAGACAAAAGCAGGTTTTCCCATTTTAACCCCCGTAATCGATATAGTAGAAATCGGTAACGGCGGAGGAAGTATTGCATGGTTAGATGATGGAGGAAAAATGAGGGTTGGACCTAAAAGTGCAGGAGCTATTCCCGGACCTTCATCTTATGGAAAAGGGGGGCAAAATTTTACAACTACCGATGCGAATGTTGTGTGTAATAGAATACATAGAAATTATTTTTTAGGAGGTGAATTAACACCTGATTTTAACAATATAGAAAGAGCTGCAAAATCACTTTGTAATGAACTAAATATGTCCCTAGCAGAAATGGCTCGTGGAGTTATTCGAGTTGCAAATTCAAACATGGTTAATGCATTAAAAAGTGTATCGGTCAATAAAGGATATGATCCTAGAGATTTTTCATTAATTGTTATTGGAGGAGGAGGTCCAATGCATGGAGCCTATTTAGCTAATGATCTTCAGATTCCTGAAGTTATAGTACCTTTAAATGCTGGTGTATTTTCTGCTTTTGGAATGTTAATGTCTGATTTAAGGAGGGATTATATTCGTACTGATGTAATGGATTTAATTGCTGATAACTTTTCAAGGTTGAACGGTGTTTTTAAAGAAATGAAAGACGAAGCTATTGAGGCCTATGAAAGAGATTTATACCAAAAAGACAACATTATATTTGAGTACCATCTTGACTTAAGGTATGATGGACAGGAGCATTCTGTAAAACTTAAATTAACAGATTTAAATAATCTTCAAATTGATGTAATAGAAAGAGATTTTCATCAATTGCATCAAAAGAGATATGCATTTAGCTTATCAGATACTAAAATAGAAATTGTTAATTACCATTTGGTGGCAGAGGTTATTGTAAACAAACCAATTATAGTGAAAGTAGAGTCAAAAAGAAGTTCAATCGATGATGCTTTAATTACTTATGAAGATGTAGATTTTGATGAGTCTGGCATTCATAATAGTAAGTTTTATGATAGAGATAAGTTAGAACCAGGAATGGTAGAGCAAGGTCCGGCGATCATAGTTGAACAGTCCACATCAACAGTAGTACCTCCAAGCCATCAGTTTACAATTGACGATTATGCTAATATTATAATCACAAAAATAGAGCAGAAATGAGCTTAAATAAATTTACATCAGATATTATACAAGATTCCCTTATCTCAATAGGTGAAGCTATGTTTGAAACCATACAACGAACCAGTATGAGTCCTATTATTTATGAGGCTTTGGATTATGCCGTAGGAATAACAGATGGAGAAGGAAGGTTATTGGCACAAGGTAATGGCGTAATCACATTTTTGGCAGCAATGAGTCTGGTTGTTGAAGAAACTCTGAAGCGTTTTGGTGACAATAATCCCTTAAAAGAAGGTGATGTCATTATTGCCAATACACCATATCTTGGAGGAGGAACGCATCTCTCCGATATCGCTATTATAACACCTATTTTTTATAAAAAGGAAAGAGTCGCTTTTACAGTCAATAAAGCTCATTGGACTGATATTGGAGGAACAAATCCAGGTTCTGTTTCTACGGTGTCTACTGAAATCTATCAAGAAGGAATCCATTTTCCATTCATTAAAGTAAGGGAAGAAGGAAAAATAAATGATGCCGTTTTGAAAATGCTGGAAGCGAATGTTAGATTGCCCAAGAGCACTTCGGGTGATTTGTTTTCAGGTATAGCGGCCAACGATGTTGGAGCAGAGCGGATAATTAAGCTCATAGACAAATATGGTTTAAAAGCTTATAAACAAGCAGCGAAAGAATTCATGGAATATGGAGAGCGTATTAGTTTAAAAGAATTACAAAAAATTCCTAATGGAACGTATGAAAATACTGGATATATTGAAAATGATGGTTTTGGCAACGGCCCTTTTCCTATAAAGTTGAAAATTATTATCAAAGATAATGAAATGGTGTGTGATTTTACAGGTACACACAAGCAATTAAAAGGCCCGTTAAATTTATCCAGAACAGGATTGGAAACCGCCGTAAGAGCCGCTTTTAAATCTATTACCACGCCTACATTACCAGCCAATAATGGTTCTTTCAAACATGTAAAACTAATCTGTCCTGAAAACACCGTTGTAAGTGCTAACTCACCAGCGCCTATCTCGGTGTATTACGAAGTATTTTTAGCAGCTATTGATTTACTACTAAAAACATTGGGACCTATAGTTCCAGAGAAATTACCTGCAGGTCATTTCAGGTCGGTATGTGTTACCTATATTTCTGGATTACACCCCGTAACCAATGAATTTTACGTACAGGCAGAACCTTTGTCGGGCGGATGGGGAGCCAATGCTTTTAATGATGGTAACCGAGGACAATTCTCTTATTCTCATGGAGAGTCTTACAATATTCCTGCCGAAACCAGAGAACGTAAATATGGGGTAATGGTAGAAGAGTATTGCTTTCATAATGAAGGAGGAGGATATGGTGAGTTTCAAGGAGGTAATGGGCAATATTTAGTATTTAAAGTGCTTTCTAAAGAGGCGTTTTTAACAGGTGCATTTTTAGGATATTCTATACCCACATGGGGTTTGAATGAAGGATATGACGGAAGCTACAACTATTTCACGGTAATTAGAACAGATGGTAGTGAAGAAAAATACAATGTAGTTACCAATATAAAGTTAAATAAAGGAGATAGAGTGAAATTAGTTACAGCAACAGGAGGTGGGTATGGCAATCCTGATAAACGTCCAATAAAAAAAATAAAAAAAGATATTAAAAATGGCTATATTACAGAAGAGCAAGCATTAAATAACTATAAGCATTTTTCTAATGAAGTAATAAAAAGTTGAACAAATATGGAATTAAAAAAAGCTATTTTTCCAAAAAAAGAATAATATTTAAAGTATAATGGAAAATTTTAAGAAAACAAAAGATAGTTTATTTAATCCCATACCAATTGACAGAAGACAGAAGTGGTATGTACCAGCAATAATTTTCGGAGGGTTAGAATTTTGCATTCCAGTTCTTTTAGCAGGAGGTATTTTAATAGGGAACTTTGGAATTATTGAGATTATAGGAATTCTGCTAGTTGGACTTGTCTTTTTTCAATGGATAGGAAATGCTGTGGTGGGATATATTGGAGCCAAAACAGGTTTAACTTCTTCTACTCTTTCAGTTTTCAGTTTTGGTAAAGAGCAATCACGAATTATAGTAAGCAGCATTATAATAATTTTGACCTTAGGATGGTGGGCAATACAAACCTCAGTATCATCTGATGCCCTAGGCGCTTTATTAGGTATTAATAAAAATGATAATTTTTTATTTTATATTTTCATTACAACCATTGTTGGGTTACTTTTTGCTGTACCCTCAATTCTAGGATATAACTCTATTAAATGGGTAGATTATATAGCAATACCTGCTGGTCTTTTATTAGCAATTGTGGCTTTATATTTATCGATAAAAAATTTAGGTTGGCAAAATATATATGACTGGAAGCCAAATGGAGAAATGAGCATTACAGAAGGTGTTAATTTGGTAATAAGCATTAATGTTGCACAATGGTTAATTGCACCTGATTATACCAGATTTGCAAAACCTAATTGGAAGGATAATATATTAATCCCTTTAGGAATCATTATTGTAGGCTTTCCATTGTTTATAGTTGGAGCCATTATGTCAATAGGAACTGGTAGTGCAGATATAGTAAAAGTAATGCAAGATCTTGGTTTTCCTGCGTGGGGCTTTATCATCTTATGGATTGCAACTTGGACAAGCCAACTAATAGGTAATTATACTGGAGGATTGGCATTATGCAATGTATTTAATGATCAAAAAGATACCAGCAGAAAAAAATTCACTATTTTATTTGCAATATTAGGAATTGTGTTATCGCTTATAGGAATTATGGATCAATTTGTCAATTTTCTATATTTAATAGCTTTAATTATTCCAGCAATTTCTGGCGTTATTATATGTCAATATTTTTTTATACATAGTAAAAAGAATTCAGAAAAAAAATCATGGAATTGGTTAGCTACAATAAGTATTGTTTTTGGATTTTTAATAGGCTATTTAACACAATATATTCATTCCTTTGGGGTACCATCTATTCAATCTTTGATAGTTTCTGGAGGGGTGTACTTCATTTTAAATGAATTTTATAAAGGTCGGTCATAAGTTTAGTTGCTTTTTTGAACTCAAAAAAATCACTTTGCAGCGCTAGAGCTGTTACTTTTACTCGGACATAATTCTAATTTTTATATAGAAACTAAAGAAAAAGCTTACCCCTATAATAATGGGTAACTAACCACCCAGACCTCTAATTAACTTTCTTAGTGGGGGTTTTTTTATTTTTCTTTATTTGAATGAAACCTATAATACACCCTAATAAATTTATTAAACCTCCAAAAAGGATAATCCCAAGTCCAATATCGCTAGTTACATCAAAAAAAACACCTCCAACACACATTAGAATAAATCCAATGCTAATTAAATATTGTGGATTCAATTTTAATAGTTTTTCCATACATCTAAAATAGGAAAAAAGGTAGGTTTTTTATAAATCTGTTTATTGTATTTTTGCTTTATGGATTTAAAAAAATGGATTCTCTGGACTATTGTAGGGTTTTTAGCCGTTATGATTCCTTACTATATTTTTGTGCTCTTTTTCAGGTAAAGAGCTTATCTTAGTTGAATAGTTTAAAAATTATAACAATGACAAGTAAATTTTTCGGTAATAGCAAGCTTAATAATTCTAAAGATAATAAGGGTAAAAAAAATATTTCCACAAGATCTACTAAAAGAGCAAATGCATCAATTAGAAAAACGGGAAGAGGTAAATAATAGCTAACCCCATATCCCCTCTAATTAACTTTAGGGGCTTTTATTTATACATATAAAATATGTTTAGAACTCTTTTAGGTATTTTATTTTTTTCAACCCTTATAATTGTTTCTTGTAGCAAACCTGCTCCTGAAGCCACTCAAACTCCTGTTATAGATAATGCTATAACTCCCAATACTTCAACATCTAATACCTCTACCACAGCAAGTTCAACTACAGCAACCTCTACCACAGAGAGTACCGTAATTTACCTTGACTCTAATGGGGTAACTATAAAATGTCCTGATGCGGATTTTTCTTTTCAAACGGGAACTATTGATGGAAAAGTCTATACCGTTGTTACTGAGAAAACACTAAGAAATATGATTGCTAACGATGAAGATGTTACCTGTGTTTGTACTTCTAAGGTGAACGATATGAAGTCTATGTTTTTTCAAAAAAAATCATTTAATCAAGATATAGGTTCTTGGGATACCTCTAATGTGACTAATATGAATGGTATGTTTCATACTGCTGAAGCTTTTAATCAAGATATAGGTTTTTGGAAGACTTCTAGTGTAACTGATATGGAGGGTATGTTTTATAAGGCTCAAGCTTTTAATCAGGATATAGGTTCCTGGGATACTTCCATTGTGACTGATATGGGAGGTATGTTTCATACTGCTGAAGCTTTTAATCAAGATATAGGCTCTTGGGAGACTTCTAGTGTTACTAATATGGAGGCTATTTTTATGTATAATCCATCATTTAATCAAGACATAGGGGCCTGGGACACTTCCAGTGTGACTGATATGGGGGGTGTTTTTCAAGAAGCTACTTCATTTAATCAAGACATAGGTTCTTGGAAGACTTCTAATGTAACTGATATGGAGGGTATGTTTTATAAGGCTCAAGCTTTTAATCAGAATATAGGGGCCTGGAATACTTCCAGTGTGACTGACATGGGAGGTGTTTTTCAAGAAGCCACTTCATTTAATCAAGATATAGGTTCTTGGAAGACTTCTAATGTAACTGATATGGAAGGTATGTTTTATAAGGCTCAAGCTTTTAATCAGGACATAGGCTCCTGGGATACTTCCAGTGTGATTGATATGGGGGGTATATTTGGTTATTCAAGCTTTAATCAAGATATAGGTTCTTGGGATACTTCTAGTGTAACTGATATGGAGGGTATGTTTTATAAGGCTCAATCATTTAATCAAGATATATCAGGTTGGTGCGTCACTAATATTACTTCAGAGCCTGGTGGGTTTTCAGCCGAAGCCCCCCTTACATCTGCTAACAAACCTGTTTGGGGAACTTGTCCTTAAATAAAATCAACATATAATGTTTAGAGTATTTATTTTAATAATTGGATTGTCCCTTTCTCACAATATTTCAATTTGTCAAGAGAAAAAAAACATTATAATTGATGCAGATACAGCAAACGAAATAGACGATATGTTTGCTATTGTCAGAGCACTAATTGAGCCATCTTTTAATGTATTAGGTATTACATCCGCGCATTTTCATACCTCCCCTTATGCTTCTAAAAACTCTAACCTAGAGAGTCATAAAGTAAACCTGAAAATAATTGAGTTACTAAACATTGAAAACATACCATTATTCATAGGTTCAAATAAACCAATAGAGAATTCATTAAAACCCTCTATATCAGAAGCTTCAAACTTCATAGTTAAAGTTGTAAATCAACTTTCTGAAGATGAAAAGTTGATTATTTTAATTTTGGGACCATGTACAAATATAGCATCAGCAATACTTCAAGACCCTAGCATTATTTCTAAGATTGAAGTTTATTATATAGGGTTTTGGCATGATCCAATCCAAAACAAGTATAGTAAAGAAGAGTTTAATACTAGAAATGATCGATTAGCTCTAGATTTATTATTAAATACAAAAGGATTAAATTTTAACGTAATGTCTGCTAGCACAAGTCAGAATCTAGTTTTTAAAAAGTCTAATGTTTTTGATAATTTAAAAGAAGATGATAGAATAGGGCGGTATTTAATCAACAGATGGAACACCTATGATAGATGGTGGACTAAAGTAGATCCACTAAAAAATGAGTGGATAATGTGGGATTTGGCTCTTATAGAAGCATTAATAGATTCAAATTTTGCTAAAAAAGAACAATTTTATACTCCAAAAGAAAATGTTAATAGGTTAATTAATATTTACACATATATTAATGTAACTCAAATGAAAATTGATTTTTGGAAAGAAATACGAAAAATTATTAAAAGTGATATACATTGATTTAACTACTTCAATACATGAAATTGAGACTTTATTAAAGAAGCTTCAATTTATGCATACAAAAGAAAAGATCCTTTCAATTAATAGGCCAGGGGAGGGAAATATGAATGTTGTAATTAGAGTTATAACCAATCAGAGATCATTTATTCTAAAGCAATCCAGGCCTTTTGTTCAAAAATACCCCGAAATTAAAGCTCCTATTGAAAGAATTACAGTTGAGAAAGTATTTTTTGAAGCAATTAAAAATGAATCTATAAATAATTATTTTCCAGAGGTTTTACTATATGATGAACAAGAAAAATTAATAATACAGGAAGATATAGTTAACTCTAATGATATGATTGAGCTTTATGATAATAAAATATTAAGAAAAGGGGACTTAATTAAAGTAGTTAAGATTCTTAAAGGGGTACATTCAACTAATATAAATATGGATTACCCATTAAACCTTGAATTAAGAAAGTTAAATTATGAACATATTTTCATTATTCCTTTTTTAAAAGAAAACATTGTTGAGTCTGAGATTAAATCGATTTCTAATAGTATAATAAACGATATAGAGCTGCTAAATACGGTTAAGATAGCCTCTAAAAGGTACCTTGAAAAAGGAGATTGTTTATTACATGGAGATTATTACCCTGGAAGTTGGTTAAAAAATGATAATGATGAAATTTTTATTATAGATCCAGAATTTAGTTTTGTTGGTTTGAAAGAATTTGATATAGGAGTTCTTTGTGCTCATCTAATAATGATAACTGGTAAATTAACTTATATTGATACAGTTGTTAATTCATATGCAAGAGCAATGGATATAAAATTAATGAGTCAATTTACAGGAATTGAAATTATAAGAAGAATTCTTGGAGTAGCAAAGCTTCCGATGACTAGATCGATTAAAGAAAAAAAGAATTTATTAGATATTGCTAGAAGGTTAATTATATAGTATATTTAAAAAAGTTTTATTATTTATGGTAATTATTGGAAAAATAAAATTCATTTTTATCCTACTTTTTTCTTTTTTGTTGAATAATTGTAGTAATGATTTTGATAAAAGACCTAATGTTGTTTGGTTTGTTTATGAAGATCAATCTCAAGATTTTTTCCCCCAATATTCTAATACTCCTATGAACCTTCCTGCTATTGAGTCTCTTGCAGATGATGGTGTTGTTTTTAAAAATATGCATTCTCCTTCTGCTGTTTGTGCTCCCTCTAGAAGTGCAATAATAACAGGAATGTATCCTACAACTTTAGGAACTCATAATATGAGAACATATAATTCATATAAAACAGCAGCTGGATTGCCAAATCAAGCAGAATTAGGTATTCCAAGTTATTCTCCTGAATTTCCAGAATATATTCGTCCATTTACTGAATATCTTCGTGAAGCAGGTTATTACTGTACTAATAACTCTAAAGAAGACTATAATTTTAAAATTTCAGATAATGCATGGGATGAATCTAGTAATAAAGCCCATTGGAAAAATAGAGAAAAAAACCAGCCTTTTTTTTCTATTTTTAATTTTAATGTTTGTCATGAATCAGGAATTTGGAATAAAAACAAGGATTCTATTTTAGTTGATAAATCAAAAATAATAATTCCACCATATTTTCCAGATAATGATATTATACGACATGATATGGCTGTAAATTATAGTAATTTAATAAGAGCTGATAGAAAGTTATTAAAATTAATTAATGAATTAAAAAAAGAAGGAGAATACGATAATACATACATTTTTTTCTATTCTGACCATGGTGGTCCATTTCCTAGGCATAAGAGAGCTATATATCAGAGTGGAACTAAAGTTCCTTTAATTATTAAGGCCCCTAAAGGAAAGTTGATAGAAAATGACCCCAGTGATTTAATTAGTTTTATTGATTTAGCGCCAACTCTTTTATCAATTTCAGGTATTAATATACCTGAATATATACAAGGAAAGGCATTTCTTGGGAGTCAAAAGGTTAATTCACATAAATTAATTTTTACTGCTACTGATCGTTTTGACGGTGAAATTGATAAAATAAGAGCAGTATTTGATGGAAGATACAAGTTTATTAAAAATTATAATCAAAACATTCCTCATGCATTAAATGTCCAGTATAGACTTCAAATGCCTATGATGCAGGAGTTATTAAGATTAAAAAATAATGGTAGTTTAAATGAAGTTCAGAAAAAATGGTTTGAATCACCCAAACCGAAAGAAGAGTTTTATGATGTTTTAAATGACCCTTATGAAATAAATAATTTAATTAATGAACCACAATATATTGATATAATAGATAATTTAAGAACTTCTTTGATTAAATGGAGAGAGGATAGTAATGATTTAGGGGATATTCCTGAGATGGAATTAATACCTGATAAGTACTTAAATTAAATCTATAATTAATATTATGTTAACTAGAGGTTTTAATAAAACAATGATAATAAATATATAAAAGATGAAAATTTTAAAGTATTCACTATTTGGAGTATTAATAATAGCAATATTAAGTTTGATTTATTTCTTAAACACTCCACCAAAGAGTCCGTTCGAAAAAGTAGTTTTTAAAAATGATTCATTAGAATTAGAAGTTGAATATAGTCGTCCCTATAAAAAAAATAGATTGATTTTTGGGAATGAAAATGATAAAGCACTAGTGCCATATGAAAAATATTGGAGATTAGGTGCTAATAACGCAACGATATTTAAAAACAATAAGGATATATTATTTAATAACGAAAAACTCTTGAAAGGAAAATACAGAATGTATGCAATTCCTAATGAGTTAGATTGGGTAATTGTATTGAATTCTGAAGCTGGTAAATTTGGATATTTTGAACCAGATTATGATAAAGACATCTTAAGAGTTACAATTCCAAGTCAGCCCCTATTAGGATCAATAGAACAATTTACTATACATATTGAAGAAAATGAGAATGGTATTTCTTTAGTATTTAAGTGGGATAAAACTGCAATAACAATTCCTATTAATAGTGTTTAACATGTCTTTTAAGTTTTTTTTAAAAACAAGCTTATTTGTAATTATTATTTCTGCTTTATCCTATTTTTCTATAGGAATAATTCAAGAAAAATATCAACTAATGGATATTGAAGAATATAGTCCTATTTCTACACTTAAAGTTCCTATTAATAAGCTTTACCGCTCTAAGTTCCCTTTTGTAGATATTCATAGTCATCAATTTGATATGCCTGTTAAAGATTTATCTAAATTAGTTGTGGAAATGGATAGTTTAAATATGGCCTTTTTGATAAATTTAAGTGGATCTGGATTTGCAGCTTTTGCTGGAAATCAAAAATTAATGGATCTTAATTTATCTAAATCTTTGAAAAATGTAAAAGAAAATTATCCAGAAAGATTTGGTGTATTTTTAAATATAGATTTTAAAAAAATTGATCAAGAAGATTTTGCTGCTAAGAATATTGAAATTTTAAAAAATGCTAAAAAACAAGGCGCTATTGGATTGAAAATATATAAAAGTTTAGGCCTTTCTGATAAAGATAATGATGGAAAAAGAATTTCGATCAATGATCCAAGATTAGCTCCTATTTGGGAGACTTGTGGTAAAATTGGACTCCCTGTTTTAATTCATTCTGGTGAACCTCAATCCTTTTGGTCGCCTAAGGACAAATATAATGAAAGGTGGCTTGAATTAAGACAAAAACCTGGTAGATATAGGGATCCAAAAATATACCCATCATTTGATTCTATAATGTCTGAGCAAGAAGAAATTTTTAAAAATCATAAAGAAACAATTTTTATAAATGCTCATATGGGTTGGATGGCTAATAATCTTGATCATTTAAGTGATCATTTGGATAAATATCCAAATGTATATACTGAAATTGCTGCAGTTTTAGCTGAATTAGGGAGACAACCTAGAAGGGCTAGAAAATTCTTAATTGATTATCAAAATAGAGTTTTATTTGGTAAAGACTCCTATAATGTTTCTGAATATCATGTATATTTTAGAGTTTTAGAAACAGATGACGAATATTTTGATTATTATAGAAAGCGTCATGCTCACTGGAAAATTTATGGATTGTCTTTACCTGACTCTGTTTTAAAAAAAATATATTATAAAAATGCATTAAAAATTTTACCAAATATTGATTCTAACTTATTTAATAATTAAAATTATGATCTTAGTAAACACACCAACAATAACCAATAAAGAAATTATAGAAGTTCATGGAATCGTAAGAGGAAGCACTGTGAGAGCAAGAAATCTTGGAAGAGACATTTTTGCTGGTATCAAAAATTTAGTGGGTGGTGAAGTTTCAGAATATACTAAATTACAAGCTGACGCAAGAGAAGAGGCATTAAAAAGAATGATTAAAGATGCTGAAAAATTATCTGCAAATGCTGTAATAAATGTAAAATTCACAACCTCTGTAATAATGCAAGGAACCTCTGAAATGTTAGCTTATGGAACTGCTGTAACAGTTAAATAAATTAAATAGTGGATATGAATAATGATATATTATTTTGGGGGGGAATCTTCATTATTCTTTTATTGATAGTAATATTTCAAAGAATACAAGAAAAGAATAATGAAGATTTTGAAGATAGAGATAATTAAACTCTTTCGCAATAAACGATATAATATCTTGGATAAAAGTTCCTTAATAATGGACGTATACCAATTTTAGTATTATCTGGAGATGTCCATTTTTGTGAATCTTTTATTACCCACCCTGTTTTTTTAAGTAAAAAATTAAATTGTTTTATTTCAAATTCATGATAATGTTTATCTCTGTCGTCATTTTCATTCCAATAAGCAGATGAAAACCATAATTTTAGAGGAACTGATGCTATTAATTTTTCACTTTTCAAATTATTTAAAATATTAAAAGGAGCAAGCATATGTTCAAATATTTCAAAAGCTGTTATACAATCGTATTTACTTTCAACGTATTCTTTAAAATCAACGTCAAGGTCCTCCCCTTTTGTATTAATTATATTATACCCTTGAGAAGACATCATTTCAGATAATTTATTTTTAATTCCTAAATCTAATATAGAACTGTCTTTTTTTAAATGAAAATTAACGAACTCAATAGTTTTAATAAACCTTTTTGAATGTGTTAAATTTTCCATCAGTATATATTTTTTTCAATATGATTAATAAATGTTAAAAATAGTAAAACCCAACATTATTTTTAAATTTGATAAAATTTATATTTATTGAAAGAAAATAAAATTAATAACTTTCAGGATCTCTCTAAAATTAAATTTGATAATTTAAACTCTAATAAAGAGATTTCTAATGAATCTTCAAATAATAAGATTGTTCAAAATCTTGAGGCTCATTTTAGTAATAAAGGAAGAGCAGGGAAAACAGTTACTATTATTAAAGGTTTTAAAGGTGAAAAATCTGATTTAAAAGTTTTTGCAAAGGCTATAAAAAACAAATTTAGTGTTGGTGGGAGTGTTAAAAATAATGAGATTATAATTCAAGGAAATTTTAGAGATAAAATAATTTTTTTTTTAAATTCATTAGGTCATAAAGTAAAAAGAGTTGGAGGATAGTTACCATTTTATAGGTTCTTTTCCAATTTTTTTTAAAAATTCGTTTGATTTACTAAAATGTTTATTTCCAAACCAGAACCCTCTATTAGCACTTAATGGAGATGGATGACCAGATTCTAAAATTAAATGTTCGTTATTATTTATATATTTTTTTTTCATTTTAGCAAAGGTTCCCCATAACATAAAAATAATCCCCTTATATCTTTTGGAAAGAATACTAATAATTTTATCAGTAAAGATTTGCCAACCTATATCTTTATGACTCCCAGGTTCATTTTCTCTAACTGTTAATACTGAATTTAGTAATAAAACCCCTTGTTTTGACCAATTAATTAAATCCCCATTTAAAGGATAAGGTTTTTTCACATCTATTTGTAATTCTTTAAAGATGTTTTTTAATGATGGTGGTATTTTGATGCCCTTATTTACTGAAAAAGAAAGTCCATTTGCTTGATTAACTTTATGATAGGGATCTTGACCTATAATTACTATTTTAATTTTATGTGGAAAGCAATTGTTTAATGCTGAAAAAATAAACTCTTTTTTGGGATAACATTTATATTTATAAAATTCATAATCAATAAAATTTAATAAATCAATAAAGTATGATTTATTAAACTCATTTTTCATTAGTATTTTCCAATCATTAGTTAGTATAAGATTCAATGATTTTGTTTTTAATATTATGGTATGATATTATTTGAGTTTGCCTAATGATTTAGCTATAGCCATAGATACAGTTGCATCACCTGTAACATTAACAACTGTTCTACACATGTCTAAAGGTCTGTCAATAGCAAAAATTAATGCTAATCCTGCTTCAGGAATTCCTGCTTGTGCTAAAACTATAACGAGCATTACTATTCCTGCGCTTGGCACGGCTGCAGTACCAATTGAAGCTAAAGTAGCGGTAATAATTATTCCAAGCTGATCAGTCAAAGTTAAATCAATACCAAAAGCTTGAGCTATAAAAACAGCTGCTACAGCTTGATAAACACTTGTTCCATCCATATTTACTGTTGCTCCGATCGGTAAAACAAAACTAGCAACTTCATCATCAACTTCAAGGTTATTTTCAACACATTCAAGAGTAACAGGAAGAGTTGCTGCACTTGAACTAGTTGAAAAGGCTAATAATTGGGCGGGAGCTATTCCTTTAATAAAAAATAAAGGATCTTTTTTTGTATACAACTTAACAAAAAAAATGTAAATGAAAATCATTATAAATAATCCAAGAATAAGTGTAATTCCATATAAGCCTAGTGCTTGAAAAAGATTCCAGCTAGGTGCCTCTGCAACAAGAGATGACAACAAAGCAAATACACAAAAAGGAGCAGTATACATAATGAGATCTATCAGCTTTAAAATCACTGAATTTAATGAATCAATAAATTCTTTTACAGGTTTTGATTTATTTTCTGGTATAAGAATTAATCCAATTCCAAAGAAAATTGCAAAAAATATGACTTGCAACATATTGCTATTTTTTGTTGTAGCCATAAAAATATTTTCAGGAATTAAATCTATTAGTGGCTGAAGTGGTTTTGAATTAATTTGCTTATTTGCGATTTTCCTTTTTGATGTTGCATCATCTCCATAAGCATTTAATAATTCAACTCTTGTTTCAGAACTTATTGATTCACCAGGCTTAATAATATTAACGACAGTTAGCCCTATTGAAACAGCAAAAAAAGTTGTTACTAGATACAACATTATAGTTCTACCACCCATTTTAGATAATTTAGATATATCTTTTATATCAGAAATACCTTTAATTAGAGATGCTAGAATTAGAGGAATTGCAATAAGTTTTAATGAATTAATAAAAATAATTCCAAATGGTTTAATATAATTTTCTATAAAAACTTTTCCAAAAGTAAATTGAGAGCAAATTAAACCAAAAAAAACACCTATAATCATTCCAATTATAATCTTCCAATGTAAAGGTATTTTTTTCATAAAAAAATTAACTTCTAACCGTTTTATTCATTAACGTGAAATCGGCTAAAACTAATGCAGCCATAGCTTCGACTATAGGCACAGCTCGTGGAACAACACATGGATCATGTCTGCCTTTGCCTTGCATTCTAATATTTTCTCCTTTTGAATTAATTGTATTTTGTTGTTGCATTATAGTTGAAACAGGTTTAAAAGCAACATTAAAATATATATCCATCCCATTAGAAATTCCACCTTGAATTCCACCCGATCTGTTTGTTTGAGTTGATCCATCAGAGTTGAAAATATCGTTGTGTTCACTACCTTTCATTTTACTACCATTAAATCCACTTCCTAATTCAAATCCCTTAACTGCATTTATTGATAACATTGCTTTACCTAACTGCGCATGTAACTTATCAAAAACTGGCTCACCAAGGCCTACCGGAACGTTTTGAACTATACAACTAACTGTTCCTCCAATAGTATCACCATCCTTACGAATTTTTTTAATATACTCTTCCATTTTAGTGGCAATAATTTTATCTGGGCATCTTACAATATTAGATTCAATTGAAGATAAATCTAGATTTTTATAATTTTCATCTAATTTAATATTTCCAACGGATGAAACATAGGCAGTGAATTTGATATTTTCAAGAAACTGTTTTGCTACAGCTCCTGCAACAACTCTAACCGCAGTCTCTCTAGCAGAACTCCTACCACCTCCCCTATAGTCTCTTATACCATATTTTTTATCATAAACATAATCTGCATGAGAGGGTCTATAAGTGTCTTTAATGTGGCTGTAATCTTTTGATTTTTGATTTTCATTATAAATTGAAAATCCTATTGGAGTTCCAGTTGTTTTATTTTCAAAAATCCCAGAATTAAAAACAACTTGATCAGGTTCTTTCCTTTGAGAAACAATAGATGATTGTCCAGGTCTACGTCGAGTAAGATCTTTTTGAATTTTATCAATATCTATATTTATTCCAGAAGGGCATCCTTCTATAATACCACCGATTTCTTTTCCATGAGATTCGCCATAAGTGACAAGTCTAAAGATATTTCCAAAAATATTACCAGCCATTTATATAATTTATGCAAATATACTGCTAATATTAAAATTGTTATTTGTTTATTTTAGAATCTTTTTTCTGTAATATCAAAAAATATAATAATATAATTCTATACTAATTTATTAAATTTGCATTATGATAAATTTTCTTTTAAAAATATTATTCTTTATAATATTCTATTTCTTTATTTCTTGTAATAATGAAACAGGTAATTTTATTTTGACTGTATCAACTGATTTAGATGAAGGAGAAAAAATATATAGATTAATTCCAGTTAACAATCAAACTTCAGTAATTGACTCAACTGAAGTAAATAAAGGAAAATTCAAATTTAAAGGAGATGCTTCTATGGCAGACTTAAATTTCTTACAGATTAAAAATCAAAGGATTCCTTTTATTATAGAAGAAGGTAAAATAAAAGCCAGAATATATAAAGACAGTATAGCTAGGTCTTTTTTTAGTGGAACAATCTCAAATAATGATTTAAATCAATATAACCTTAAGACTACTGAATTATCTCAAACTTATAACGATATTGTTTTAGAAATTCGTGAAGCATCAAATTTGAATGATGATGTTTTAGTTGAAGATCTTCAGGATCAAGCTAAAGATCTTCAAAAACAATATTTTGATTATAAAAATACTTTTATTAGATTAAATCCAAATTCTTATATTTCATCTTTAATTTTAGAAGAGTTTTTATTTAGAAAGACTATTCCAATAGATACTTTAAAGCTTGTTTATTCAACTTTTTCTGAGAGAATTAAAAAAAGTAGATCCGGAAAGATTGTATATAATATTCTTAATGCACCAATTGATAAAACTGGTATAGGCCAAATTGCTCCTAGTTTTGAAGGTCCTAATCCTGAAGGAAAAACAATTAGTTTAAATGCTATAAAGGGAAAAATCACAATTATTGATTTTTGGGCTTCATGGTGTAAACCTTGCAGAGATGAAAATCCTAATCTTGTTCGTTTATATAAAAAGATGCATAGTAAAGGGTTGGAAATTGTAGGTGTATCTTTAGATATTGATTCTAGTAAATGGAAAAAAGCTATTAAAGATGATGGGTTAACTTGGAATCATGTTTCTAATTTAAAATACTGGCAAGATCCGATTGCTAAATTATATGGCGTAAATGCCATTCCAGCTGCTTTTGTCATAGATTCTAATGGAAAGATAATAGCTAAAAATCTTCGTGGAATTCAGCTAGACAAGAAGATTGAAGAGTTACTTTTAGAGAATTGAGTTTATTTTTTAAAAAAAATAATTCCAGATATTATAATTGTTGTAAGCAAAAGAGTTAATGTGAAAAATGAAGTTATTATAATATCTGGATCTAATAGAATTGTAATTAAGATTCCAGCTATAGCTCCTCCAAAATGGGCAGTATGTCCAATAGAATCATTTTGACTTGTCATACCAAAAAGAGTATAAATTAAATATCCTGCACCGAAAACATATCCTGGAAGAGGTATTGGGAAAAAAATGAAAATTAATTTCATCTCTGGATCTAAAAGAATCGAACTAAAAAGGATTCCCATAATTGCACCACTTGCTCCCACAGCAGAATAATAATCATTTGAATTATGGAAATAAAAACTAATTATATTACCTAACAATAGACTTCCAAAATATATGATAATAAAATCAATTATTCCTATGAAATTAATCACAGTCTCACCAAAAAAATATAAAGTAAGCATATTCAAAAATAAATGGTTATTATCAACATGTAAAAATCCTGAACTTAGTACTCTAATCCATTCATCTCCTTTTATTTTTTTAATATTAAATTTATATTTTTCAAAAAAATAATCATTTTTAAAACCCTTAAAAGAAAATAGGATATTAACAATAATTATAAATAATATTAATGGATGTAATCTTTCAAACATAATTAATTATATAGTATAAATATACTTATCTTTACTAAAAACTTTTCTTTTGCAATTTATAGTTTTTATTATTTTCTATCCCTTTATTCTACTAGTATCACATCTACCCTATTCTATCTTATATTTTATTTCGGATTTACTAAAAACTCTACTATATAAAATACTGAAGTATAGACTAAAAACTGTAAGAAAAAATATTTCTATTTGTTTCCCCGATAAAAAAGAGAATGAACTACTGAATATTGAAAGCAGTTTCTATTCTAATCTATGTGATATTTTTGTTGAAATGATTAAAAATATTAGCATTAGTGAACAAGAAATGAAAAAACGTTTTATATTTAAGAATATTGAATTAATTCATTCATTTCATAATAATAATAGATCCGTAGTGCTTTTATGTGGCCATTATTCTAATTGGGAAGGAATGCTTTCTATTGGATATCATTTGAATTATAAATCTTTTGGAGTGTACACTCCTTTATCAAATAAATACTTTGATAAAATGTTTTCTAAATCTAGAGAGAGTCATCATTCATTTTTATTGTCTAGATATAAAACAATTAAAACAATTAAAGAACATTATAATCATAAGCTTATAGCATTATATGGGTTTATTATGGATCAAAGCCCTCATGTAAGACCAAGCTCATATTGGAAGAAGTTTATGGGAATAAAAGTTCCTGTTTTTAAAGGTGCAGAAATCGTAGCAAAAGAATATAATTATCCAGTAGTTTATGCACAATTAAATAGAATTGAAAGAGGGGTCTATGAGTCTGAAATATCTCTTATTTCAGACAATCCAAAATCAACAAAAGAGAATTTTATTACTGATTCTTTTTTCAATAAGTTAGAAAATCAAATCAAAAATGATCCAACACAATATTTGTGGACTCATAATAGATTTAAATACATGAAAAAAGGTTCTGGTCAGATTTAAATTATTTCCTTAATGAATTTTTTTATTAAACTATTAGCATCACTTTTAGTTTTTGCCTCAGAATAAAGTCTAATTACAGGTTCTGTATTAGATTTTCTTAGATGGATCCAAGAATCAGTAAAATTAATTTTAATTCCATCAATTGTAATAGGTTTATATTTAGAATATTTATTTATTATCATATTCATTTTTTCTTCTATAACATTTTCATCTTTTAAATCTAATTTACTTTTATTCATATAAAAAATTGGATATTTATTTTTCAAACTAGAGACATTCTTATTTCTCTCAGAAATTAATGATAAAAAAAGTGCAATACCTATAAGTGCATCTCTTCCATAATGTAATTCTGGTAAAATAACTCCACCATTACCTTCTCCTCCAATAACAGCATTTTTTTTCTTCATCATTTCAACTACATTTAATTCTCCTACAGCACTAGCATAATAATTTTTATTATATTTTTCTGTAACAATTTTTAAAGCTTTTGTTGATGAAAGGTTAGAAACTGTATTTCCAGGTTTTTTAGATAAAACATAATCTGAACATGCAACTAAAGTATATTCTTCACCAAAAGGAATTCCATTCTCATCTACAAATGCTAGTCTATCTACATCAGGATCTACTACTATTCCTAGATCAGCTTTATTTTGAACAACGACAGAACATAGTTCTTTAATGTTTTCAGCTAAAGGTTCAGGGTTATGTGAAAAATTTCCTGTTGGATCACAATTTAATTTTACAACTTCAACTCCAAGTTTATCTAGAAGCTTCGGAACTGCAACTCCACCAACTGAATTAATACCATCTACTACAATTTTAAAATTCATAGACTTTATCAATGAAACATTAATTAAATCCAATGACAAAATTGAATCTATGTGAGTATTTAAATAATTATATTTATTGATATAAGAACCTAATTTTTGATGATTAGCAAATTCATATTGTTTTAAATCGATTATTTTTTCAAGTTCTAATCCATCATTAAAACTAATAAATTCTCCTTTAGAATTAAGTAATTTTAATGCATTCCAATTAGCAGGATTATGACTTGCAGATAAAATTATTCCTCCAGATGCTTTTTCTTTTATTACAGCCATTGAAATTGTGGGAGTAGAAGCTAATTTAAGATCAACAACATTAATCCCTAAAGAAATTAATGTATTTGAGACCAAAGATGATAAAATAGGACCTGTAATTCGTGCATCTCTTCCTATTACAATTTTAGTTATAGAATTAGAATTTTTATTTATAATTAATAAACCAAATGCAGCTGAGAAATTGACCACATCAATTGGCGTTAAATTTTCTCCAATTTTACCACCTATAGTACCTCTTATTCCAGCAATTGACTTAATTAGACTCATATGCTTTTTTATCAAAGATAAGTATTGTTAATTTTATTTAGACAGTATTTATATTTTATAAAAATTAAAATTGTAAATAAAATATTATGAAGTCTAAATATCGTAAATTAGTCGGTTACTAAAATGAAAAATAATTTCATTCATATTCAAGGAGCTAGAGTTCATAATTTAAAAAATATTGATCTAAAAATACCTAGAGAAAAACTTGTTGTTATAACAGGTTTATCTGGAAGTGGTAAATCTTCTCTTGCGTTTGATACAATATATTCTGAAGGACAAAGAAGATATATGGAAACCTTTTCTGCATATGTAAGACAATTTATAGGAGAAATGGAACGCCCTGACGTTGATAAAATTGATGGTTTATCTCCTGTGATTGCAATTGAACAAAAAACAACATCTAAAAATCCAAGATCTACAGTTGGAACAATTACTGAAGTATATGATTTTTTAAGATTATTATATTCAAGGATTGGAAAAGCTTATAGTTATTTATCCAAAGAAATAATGGTTAGCTATTCAATTGATAAAATCATTGAAATAATTAAAACCGATTTTATAAATCAAAAAGTATTCATTTTTTCACCGATAATTAAATCAAGGAAAGGTCATTACAGGGAACTTTTTGATAATTTATCTCGCCAGGGATTTAATAAGATTAGAGTTGACGGAAAAATAATGGATTTAATTCCTGGGATGAAATTAGACAGATATGTAACTCATGACATAGAATTACTAATTGATAGATTAACAATTTCTGACAATTCAAATGCAATAAAAAGGTTAACAGAATCTATTGAAACGGGAATGTTTCATGGTAAAGAAACAATATTATTGCATTTTCCAGAAAAAAATAATTTTAAATATTTTAGCAGAAATCTAATGTGTCCTTCAACTGGAATTTCATACTCGATTCCTGAACCAAATAGTTTTTCATTTAATTCACCCAAAGGAATGTGTGAAACTTGTAAAGGATTAGGTATAGAAAATATTGTTAATATTTCAAAATTAATTCCCGATAAAAATATTTCTATAAAAAATGGAGGAATTGTTCCTCTTGGAAAAGAAGTAAATAGCTGGTCATTTAAACAGATTGAAACTATAGCTAAACGATATAAGTTTAACTTAAATGATCCTATAAAAAAAATTAATAAAGAGGCCATGAATATAATTCTTTATGGCGGAAATGAAACTTTTACAATATCATCAAAAACTCTTGGGATTAACAGGAAATATAAAATTGAATATGATGGTATTATAAATTTTATTATAAATCAATATAATAATATAGAATCTCAGAAGATAAGAAGGTGGGCATCTAAATTTATGGATCAAAACCCTTGTAAATCATGCAATGGCACTCGATTAAGAAAAGAATCTCTGCATTTTTTTATTAATAATAAAAATATCAATGATTTATCTAAAATGGATTTAGACGAATTATATGCATGGTTTATAGATTTACAATCCAATCTTTCATCTAGAGACTTTATGATTGGGAACGAAGTATTGAAAGAAATTAAAAATAGATTAAAGTTTTTAATTGATGTAGGATTAAATTATTTATCTATTGGAAGATCATCCAAGTCTTTATCAGGTGGAGAAGGACAAAGAATTAGATTAGCCACTCAAATTGGAACTCAATTAGTAGGAGTTTTATATATATTAGATGAACCTAGTATTGGGTTGCATCAAAGGGATAATCAAAGATTAATTTCATCCTTAAAATCTCTTAGAAATATTGGTAATTCAATTATTGTTGTTGAACATGACAAAGAAATGATCTTAAATTCTGATTATATTGTTGATATTGGTCCTAATGCAGGAAAAAAAGGTGGAAAAATAATTTCATCAGGAACATTGGAGGAAGTTATAAAAGACCAATCTATTACCTCTAAATATATCAATGGTGAAATTCAAATTAATATTCCTAAAATTCGTAGAATTGGAAATGGTAAGTTTTTAGAACTTTATAATTGTAGAGGAAATAATTTGAAAGGAATTAATCTAAAATTACCCTTAGGTATTATGATTGGTATTACAGGTGTCTCTGGAAGTGGTAAATCTACTTTAATCAATGAAACTCTATATCCTATTTTAAATTCTTTTTTTTATAATGGAGTTAAAACACCTTTATCATACGATTCAATTAAAGGATTAAAAAATTTAGATAAAGTAATTGATATTAATCAATCACCAATAGGAAGAACTCCAAGAAGTAACCCTGCAACATATACGGGTGTTTTTAACGAGGTTAGATCACTTTTTTCATTAATTCCTGAATCTAAAATTAGAGGATATTCACCAGGAAGATTCAGTTTTAATGTTAAAGGAGGTAGGTGTGAAACATGTAAAGGAGGAGGTGTAAAAGCAATTGAGATGAATTTCCTACCCGATGTGTATATTGAATGCGAAACATGTCAAGGGAAAAGGTTTAATAGAGAAACTCTAGAGATTAAATTTAAAGGAAAATCTATTTCTGATATTCTAAAAATGACTATTAATGAAGCTTCGTTATTTTTTAAATCAATTCCTAAAATTAGCCGGAAAATAAACACTTTAAAAAATGTTGGTCTTGGATATATTTCATTGGGTCAATCTTCTACAACACTTTCTGGAGGAGAAGCCCAACGTGTTAAATTATCTACTGAATTATCTAAAAGAGATACTGGAGAAACATTATTTATTTTAGACGAGCCAACTACTGGCTTACATTTTGAAGACATTAGAGTTTTGCTTACAGTTTTAAATCAACTTGTAGATAAAGGAAATACTGTTCTAATAATTGAACATAATTTAGATGTGATAAAACAAGTTGATTATATTATTGATTTAGGGAAAGACGGTGGAAAAAATGGTGGAGAAATTATTTGTGAAGGAACTCCTGAAGAAATTTCTGAGAATAGAATTAGTTATACTGGTCAGCATTTATCAAAAGAATTAAATAAAATATAAATGGTGTTTTTAAAAATCAAAAGAAAACTTTTATTTATTTTTCTATTATTATATGGGGCGATTCTTTCATATTCTCAAAATATTAATTCGTATTCAATTAAATCAAATTTTGATTCAGTCAATAATGTTTTAGATATAACTCAGGAAATAATTTTTTATAATAAAGATTTAAATAAGCTTAATGAAATATATTTAAATGATTGGTCTTATTCATATTCCTCTACAGAAACTCCTTTAGCCCAAAGATTAGCAGAAGAATACGATAGAAGTTTTTATTTTTCAAAAAAGTCTAAAAGGGGAACTACAATAATTCATAGAATTTCTAACAATATTAATGAAGAATTAAAATGGGAAAGATTAAAAGATCAAAAAGATATAATTAAGATACATTTAAAAAAGAGTATACAAAATAAAGACTCTGTTCTTTTAAAATTAAATTATAGTGTTAAAATTCCAGATAGTAAATTTACAGGTTATGGAATAAGAGATAAAAATAATATTTATTTAAAAGATTGGTTTATTTCAATTTGTCCAATAATAAACAGTAAATGGATTTTAAATAGCAATCTAAATCTTGAAGAAGTCTCAAGGCTTCCAAGTAATTATAAAATAATTTGGACACTACCCTCCTCTTTTTCTATTCAATCTAACATGATTAAAAAAACTGTTAATACAATAAATTCATCTAAAAAAGTCGTTTTTATTGGCAATAAACTAAAAGATGTTCAATTTCACCTTTTAACCCTAAGTAAATACAAAAAAATTAAAATTAATAAATCAATTTTTATCTCAGATTTAAATACTTTAAATTTAAATACTAAACAAGTATTAAAAAATTATAAACAAATTGATAGCTTTATTACATCTAAACTTGGGCCTTTTCCTCATAAAAAGATGTTATTATCTAAAATTGAATATAATAAAAACCCTAATTATGGTTTAACTCTACTACCAAGTTATTTAAGTCCCTATAAAGATTCTTTTTATCATGAATTAACTGTTTTAAAAGTATACTTAACACATTACTTAAATGAGAGACTTTTAATTGATCCTAGATTAAATTATTGGGTATTTGAAGGAGTTTTAACATATTTCATAATTAACTATGTAGATACTTTTTATCCAGAACAAAAATTCTTAGGGAAAGTTTTAGAGATACCATTAATTAAAACATTAATTAAAAATTATAATTTATCAAAAATGAGTTATAATGATGGTTTTTTGGAATCCTATGAGTTTATGTTAAGAATGAATAATCATCAATCTGCAATTACTTCTAAAGACAAATTACTGAAATTTAATTCTGAAATTTCATCTCCAGCTCAAATTGGTGTGGGATTAAAATTTCTTGAAGAATATATTGGATTGGAAGAAATCCAGAATTCAATAAAAAATTTGTTAGATAAAAAAATAGATAGAAATCAAATAAAAAAAAATTTTAGTGACTCTATAGATAAGAATATTAATTGGTTTTTTGACAATTTCTTATATAAAAGAAATTCGATTGATTTTAAAATAGAAAAAATCTATAAAAACAAGAATTCAATTGATTTAATTTTAAATGAAAAAAACAATCTTCCTATACCATTTAAAATTGGATTAATAAAAAATGATTCTATTATATATTCAAAATGGTATGATTCAATAAATGAAAATATTTATTCATTTAATAACATTAATCCTGATTATGTTGCCATTAATCCTGGAATTAATTTTCCAGAAAAAAATCATCGAAATAATTGGAAAAAATTATCTAATAAATTTAATTGGAAATCTATAGATTTTAAGTTTGTTAAAGATCTAGAGAATCCCAAGAAAAATCAGTTATTTTATAACCCAATTACTGATTTTAACGCTTATGATGGTTTTATTTTAGGATTTAGAATTCATAATAAAACATTTAAAAACAAACCTACTAGCCTAAACTTATTACCTCTATACTCTACATTAGAAAAAACATTTGTAGGAACATTTAAAGGTTCTTATAATTTTTTTAGAGAAAATAACAGTAATTATTTAACTAACATTACTATGTCCGGTAGTAGTTATCACTATGAAAATAATTTAAGATACAGTGTCTTTAGACCATCTTTAAATTTTTTGTTTAGAACACCTAATTTTAGATCTAATATTCGTCAACTTTTTTCATTTTCATGGCTAAAGGTTTTTAGAGATAAATCACTACTTATTAAAACTAATCCAGACTATAGCATTGGAATCTTTGATTATCTTTATTCAAACAAAGGTGCTATTAAATACAATACTTTTAACTCTCAAATTCAATTTTCAGATTTATTTTCAAAAATTTCCTTAACATATGAATATAGAAAAATATTAAAAGATGCAAGGCAAATATCAATTAGAGTTTTTGCTGGTAGATTTATTAAATACAGTAATTCAATCAATAGTAATTTCTTTGATTTTAGTTTAAATAGGCCTTCTGATTACTTATTTGAGTATAATTATCTGGGAAGATCAGAAAATAGTGGAGTCTATAGCCAGCAATTCATTATGTCAGAAGGAGGGTTTAAATCAAAATTTAAAAACCCATCTTCTAATACATATATGTTGACTACAAATTTAGGGATTAGTTTATGGAAATGGATTGAATTATATGTTGATTTCGGAGTTGCAGATAATAAAAATTATTCTGTTAAAGCCTATTATGATTCTGGATTTAGATTTAATTTCTTACCAGATTTTCTTGAATTTTATTTTCCAATTCATTCATCAGAAAACCAAATTGAGTTTACTAATGGAAATTATTTTTCCAATATAAGATTCGTAATAACATTAGAACCAAAAACATTATTAGGCCTATTTAACAGAAAATGGTTCTAGTAAAATCGATTAAACTTAAATATTTTAAATTTGTAAATATTTATTTAAACAAATTCAATGTTAGAAGACGTTATTAATCATAAAAAATTCACATTCCAAGAGTTTAAAGCCCAAATTATCGAGGATTATCGGATGATTGTTTTAAGCAGAGAATGTAGTATTTTAGGAAGAAGGGAGGTTTTATTAGGAAAAGGAAAATTTGGTATTTTTGGCGATGGAAAAGAATTACCTCAAATAGTTTTAAATAAATTTTTTAAAAATGGTGACTTTAGGTCAGGTTATTATAGAGATCAAACCCTACTACTAGCACAAGGTCATTTAAATATTGATAATATTTTTTCAGCTCTTTATGCAAATACTGATGAGGCATTTGAACCAATGTCTGGCGGACGTCAAATGGGCGGTCACTTTGTTACTAGAAGTATTGATAATAAAGGAGATTTTCGTGACTTATTAAATCAAAAAAATCATAGTTCTGACATCTCACCTGTTGCTGGCCAAATGCCAAGACTAGTTGGATTAGCTCAAGCATCAAAATTGTATAGAAAATTGAAAATTGAAAATTCAAAAAAATTCTCAAACAATGGTAATGAAATTGCTTGGGGTACAATTGGGAATGCCTCTACCAGTGAAGGACTTTTTTTTGAATCTTTTAATGCCTGTGGTGTACTTCAAATACCTGTTATAATTAGTGTTTGGGATGATGATTATGGGATATCAGTTCATAATAAAGATCAAACAACTAAAGAAAGTATTTCTGAGGCTTTATCAGGGTTTCAAAGAAATGATGATCAAAAAGGATTTGAGATTTTAACTGTTAAAGGCTGGGATTATTCAGGATTAATTGAAACATATCAATATGCAGAAAAACTTGCTCGAATTAATCATATTCCAGTATTAATCCATGTAACTGAATTAACTCAACCACTTGGTCATTCTAGTTCCGGTTCTCATCAAAGATATAAATCTAAAGAAAGATTGGATTGGGAAAAGGAATTTGACTGTAATCTTAAAATGAGAAAATGGATAATTTCTAATGGAATTTGTTCTGAAGAAATTTTACTCGAAATTGAAAATAAATGTAAGGCTGAAGCTAAAAAGTCTAAACATTTATCATGGAAAAATTACCAAAAACCTCTTATAAGCTATAAAAATCAATTAGAAACTCATTTAAAAGATTTGATGCCAATATCTCATAATAATGTCTATTTACAAAAATTATTAGTAGATATAATGAATAAAGATGAAATTTGTCTAAAAGATATTTTGGAAACCTCTAGGAAATCAATAAGAGTGTTATCAAAATATAATAATGTTAAAGTAGATTCATTCAAAAATTGGATTTCTGATTTAAAGTTGAAATATACACCAAAGTTTAGTTCACATTTGTATAGTCAATCAGATTATAGTTTAAAAAATATTAATACTATTGAACCAATCTATAATAAAACAAGCAAGCTTGTTGATGGAAGGATAATTATTAGAGATAATTTTAATGAATTATTGAAAAAATATGATAGACTACTACTTTTTGGTCAAGATATTGGACTAATCGGAGATGTCAATCAAGGTCTTGAGGGATTGCAAAAAAAATATGGTCCTGATAGAGTTAATGATACTGGAATTAGAGAAGCAAGTATAATTGGACAAGGAATAGGGCTAGCTTTGAGAGGTTTTAGACCTATTGCTGAAATACAATACCTTGACTATATATTATATTGTATTTCTACATTAAGTGATGATTTATCAACATATCACTATAGGACTGTTGGTAAACAATCAGTTCCTTTAATAATTAGAACAAGGGGACATAGATTAGAGGGAATATGGCATAGTGGCTCTCCTTTAGGTGGGATAGTTAACTTATTAAGAGGTATAAATATTCTTGTACCTAGAAATATGACTCAAGCAGCTGGTTTTTATAATACATTAATGAAAAGTGATGAACCTGCAATTGTAATAGAACCTCTAAATGGATACAGAATTAAAGAAAAAGTCCCTTCTAATCTAGGTGAATTTAATTTTAAAATTGGTTATGCTGAAAAATTAATAGAGGGATCTGATATTACTATCGTTTCATATGGATCAACATTAAGAATTGTCCAAAATGCATCTTCTGAATTAAAAGAATACGATATTAATGTTGAGATAATTGATATTCAATCACTAATCCCTTTTGATTTAGATAATGAAATAAAAAAAAGTGTAGAAAAAACTAATAGAATATTAATAGTTGATGAAGATGTACCAGGTGGATCTTCAGGCTATATTCTTCAAAAATTAATAGATGATCAAAAAATATTTAATCTTCTTGATTCTCCTCCTTTTACTCTAACAGCTAAAGACCATAGACCTGCATATGGATCTGATGGTGATTATTTTTCAAAACCTTCTTCTGAAGATGTTTTTGAAAAAGCATACAGAATTATGCACGATAGTGATCCCATTAAATATCCAAAATTAAATTAGACTTGAATTATCTTAACAATAAGTTCTTTTAATATTTCTGACGTATTATTATTGTTAAAATAAACCCCTTTGGTTTTCAAATCAGCTTCATTAAGATAAGAAAGGATTATTATCAACTGTTTAATTGAGTATAATTTTGATGCCGCTTCATAATTTTTAATAAAAAAAGGAGATATTCCTAAAACTTTAGAAATACTAGATTTATCTAATGTGCAATGAAATAATAGAATTTTCTGAAAAAAACTAAATAGTAAACTAAGAGTTAGAACAATTGGATTTTTATTATTACTCATAAAATTTACTATCTTAATAGCCTTACCTAAATCTCTTTCTCCTAAAGCATTTTGCAACTCAAAAACATTAAAATCTTTACTGTAACCAATGTGCTTTTCAATTAAAACTGGTGTTATTTCAGTTTTTGAATCAATTAATATTGATAATTTTTCAATTTCTTTTTTTATTTTATTTAAATTATTTCCTAAAAATGAAATCAAAACTTGAATTGACCTTGAATTTATACTCAAATTTAAATCAGCTACAATTTCTTTTATAATTATTGCAACTTGATTATCATATAATAGTTTTGATTCGAAAATTATTCCTTTATCTTTCAAAGCCTTATAAAAACTTCTCCTTTTATCAAATTTTTTTTCTTTGTAACAAAGAACTAGAATTGTACTTTTCTGAGGATTGTTTATATAAGGAATAAATGCATCAAGTGACTTTTCTAAATATTGAGCTTCTCTAACGATAACTAAATGTTTTTCAGAAAGCATTGGAAATCTTTTTGCTAATTCTAGAATATTATCAACCGTTGTTTCTTTACCATAAACAATTGACAGATCAAAACTTTTTGCCTTTTCTGGAACCACATTATTTTGTAGAAAATCAGCTATTTTATCAATAAAAAAAGGTTCCTCTCCCGTAAGTAAGTAAAAGGGAAAATATTTTTTATTTCTTATTTCTTCAAGTATTTTATTAGATTCGTTCAATAAATATTAATAAATGATTCGAAAATTAAATTTTCCAGAATTTCAACACAAATTTAAAAATAGCAAAAATAAGCTTTATATTTTTGACATTATTCGTAAAAAACATGTCGTTCTTACTTCTGAAGAATGGGTTCGTCAAAATTGCATAAAATTCTTAATTCATAATTACGATTATCCAAAACATTTAATTAATGTTGAAAAAAAAATTAATTTACAGGGAATTTATAAAAGATTCGATATTGTAATATTTAATAAATATGGAGATATTATGGTTTTAATCGAGTGTAAATCTCCAAAAGTTAAAATATCACAAAAGAGCTTTGATCAAATAGCTCAATACAACATGTCTCTTAACAGTCTTTATTTTATGATCACCAATGGATTAATACATTATTATTATAAAAGAGACTATAAATTAAAATGTTATAAATTTATGTCCTCTTTACCTAAATTTAAAGATCTAAAAAAATCTTAATGATTGGAATTGCTATTTTAAATTGGAATGGAAAAAAATTGTTAAACAAGTTTTTACCTTCAATTATTAAATATTCCAAAGAAGCAAAAATATATGTTATAGATAATAATTCTTCTGATGGGTCTCAATATTTTATTAAAGAAAATTTTCCAACTGTTAAATTAATTATTAATGATAAAAATTATGGTTACGCTAAGGGCTATAACATTGGACTGAAATTAATCAATGAAGAAGTTTTATGCCTTTTAAATAATGATGTTATGGTTCAAAAAGACTGGTTAAGCCCTATAATTAAATCATTTAACAAAAATGAATCAATTTCCATTGCGCAACCATTAATTATAGATTATAATAATAAAGATTATTTCAATTATTCCGGAGCTGCTGGTGGATTTATTGATAAATATGGTTATCCATTTTGTAGGGGTAGAATATTTAATAGTATAGAAGTAAATAAAAATCAGTATAATGATTTATATAAAATATTTTGGGCATCAGGTACATGTTTGTTTATAAGAAAGAAGGTGTTTAATAAATTAAAAGGCTTTGATTCTGATTTTTTTATGCATCAAGAAGAAATTGATTTATGTTGGAGAGCTTATAACATGGGTTATCAAACCTATAATATTGGAAAAACAAAAGTATTTCATCTTGGAGAAGCATCTCTACCATCAGGACCTAAGAAAATATTTTATAATTTTAGAAATTCAATTCTTATGTTAATCAAAAATTTACCATCATCCAATTTTATAGAAGTAATAATTTCTCGAATTATTATGGATTTTTTAGCTTTTATACGTTTTTTTATTACTGGTCAAATTTTTAAAGCTGTAATGATTATTAGAGCATATTTTTCTGCTTTGAAATTTATATTAAAAAAAATAAGACAAAGAAAAAATATGAATTTTAAAAAATTCTATTACTTTAAAAAAAGTATAATTTTTGATTATTTTATCCTTAAAAAGGTTAAATTTTAAAGTTTTAGATTGTACATACTTTAAAAAAAGTTATTTTTGCATCATATTTTTATCAAAAAACTACAAAAATTTAATTTTATGAAATTCAAATTCACTTTATTATGTTCTCTTTCATTGCTTCTAGCTTCTTGTGTTTCTCAAAAACAATTCACTGAGCTTGAAGCTCTTCAAAAGAGTACTAACGATGCCTTAAATAGTGCTACTATTAAGCTTAATTCATGTAATGATGAGAAAGAATTAGCTTTGGCTAATTTAGCCTCTCTAAATGAACAAGTTAAATTTCTAAAGGCAAACAATCAAGATCTTATTAATAATCTTGGAAATATGACAACTCTTTCTCAAAAAGGTGCTGAAAATCTTGAGAAATCATTAGAAAGCATGAAAGAAAAAGATGTCAGAATTAAATCACTTAGAGATGCCGTTACTAGAAAAGATTCTGTTACTCTTGCTTTAGTAACAAGTCTTAAAGGCGTATTAGGAGACCTTAACGATGATGATATCGAAGTTAATGTAGAGAAAGGTGTTGTTTTTATATCTATTTCTGATAAATTGTTATTTAGAAGTGGAAGTTCTAATGTTACTAAAAAAGCAACTTCTGTTTTAGGTAAAGTTGCCAAAGTTGTTTTAGCAAAGCCTGAAATTGAATTTATGGTTGAAGGTCATACTGATAATGTTCCAATTAAAAACGATTGTGTTTTAGATAACTGGGATTTAAGTGTTAAAAGAGCTACTTCTGTTATTAGGGTTTTACAAAATGATTTTGGTGTTCCTCCAAATAGAATGACTGCTGCAGGTAGAAGTTCTCATGTGCCTCTTTTTGAAAATGATTCACCATCAAATAGAGCAAAAAACAGACGAACAAGAATTGTTGTTCTTCCTAAATTAGATCAATTTTATAATTTAATTAGTGAAGGGATGACTGCTGCTCAATAGAAAAGGTTACAAATTAATATAAAAAAACCCTTTTTTTAAAGGGTTTTTTTTATTATAGATAATTTTGCAAAATTTAAAAGTAATTTTTTTATTCCTTTTTGATTAAATTTGATTGTTGCTCTTTGATCATTTTTATTACCTTCAATTTTTATAACTTCCCCTACTCCAAATTTATGATGCTTAACTTTATATCCTTCCTTTAGAGATATTTTATTTAAACTTAAACTATTTGATTTTCTTTGAATACTCCTAAGTTTACTTAATTTACTTATACTTGGATTATTTATTGAATTTTCGATTATCCCTATCTTTTTTATTGGTTTATTTATAGAATTATCAATATTGTATTTTTTATTTACAAATTCATCATCTATTTCTGAAATAAATCTACTTGGTTCACATGAATTTAAATTGCCCCATCTATACCTAAAGCAAGAAAATGTCAAAATTGCTTTCTTCATAGCTCTTGTCAATCCAACATAAAATAGTCTTCTTTCCTCTTCTAAACCACTTCTAGTGTCTAAGTTTAAAGGAGAAGGAAATAAATCTTCTTCCATTCCTGCCAAAAATACTATAGGAAATTCAAGTCCTTTAGAAAGATGAATTGTCATCAAAGAAACACTGTTACTATCAATATTTTTATTATCAAAATCTGTTGCTAGTGCTATATCTTCTAAATAATTTGTTAATGATGTATCTTTTTTCACTAAATCAATCTGACTTTCAGTGAAATCTCTTATACCATTAATTAATTCCTCAACATTTTCAATTTTACTAATTCCTTCTGGAGTTCCATCATTTTTTAAATCATTAATGATTTTTGTTCTAATTAAGGTTTCTTTAGCAGTTTCATAAGCATTTGATGAATTATTATAAATTGAAAGGCTTTTTATAAGTGTAATAAAATCCCTTATTTTAATAATAGTTTTATTTGTTATAGGAATTTCTAGTTTTGATATATTATTTGCAGCTTCAAAAATTGAAATATTATTGTAATTAGCTGCAACGATCAATTTATTTAGAGTTGTTTGCCCTATTCCTCTAGATGGATAATTTAAAATTCTCTTAAAACTCTCTTCATCGTTTTTATTAATAATAAGTCTTAAGTATGCTAAAACATCTTTAATCTCTTTCCTTTGATAAAAAGATAACCCTCCATAAACTTTATATGATATTCCATTATTTCTTAGTGCATCTTCAATTGCCCTTGACTGTGCATTAGTTCTGTACAAAATAGCAAAATCAGTATTCATATATTGATTTTCCATCTTCATATTAATTATACTATCCGAAATAAATCTTCCTTCATCTGAATCTGTATTCAACTTTCTTACATTAATTTTTTCACCATCAGAATTAGAAGTCCATAAATTCTTTTCCAATCTTGATTTATTATACTTAATTATTGAATTTGCTGCATTGACTATATTTTTAGTTGATCTATAATTTTGTTCAAGCTTATAGGTTACAACTTCAGGATAATCTTTTTTAAAATTTAAAATATTATTAATATTTGCACCTCGAAAAGAATAAATACTTTGTGAATCGTCACCTACTACGCAAATATTATGAAATTTATCAGAAAGCATTTTAACTATTAAATACTGAGAATGATTAGTGTCTTGGTACTCATCAACTAGAATATATTTAAAAATATTCTGGTATTTAGCTAAAACGGACGGAAATTTATTTAATAATTCATTTGTTTTTAATAACAGGTCATCAAAATCCATTGCCGATGACTTAAAACATCTTTCAACATAATTTTTATACAAATCTCCCATTCTTGGCCTATGAGCAATATGGTCTGATTCAATTAAATCTGAGTTATTGAAATAGGAATTTACAGTTATTAAATTATTTTTAAAAGAAGAAATTCTATTTCTTATTTGTTTTGACTTATAAAGATCTTTATTTAAATTCATTTCTTTAATTATTGATTTTATAAGTCTTTCTGAATCTTGAGTATCATAAATTGTAAAATTCTTTGGAAACCCTAGTTTTTCAGCTTCAATCCTAAGAATCTTTGCAAATACTGAATGGAAAGTACCCATCCATAAATTTTTTGCTTCATCATCACCAACCAAAGATGAAATTCTATGTTTCATTTCTCTAGCAGCTTTATTTGTAAAAGTCAAGGCAAGTATAGAAAAAGCATCTATACCTTGAGTCATTAAATATGCAATTCTATATGTCAAAACCCTAGTTTTACCAGAGCCAGCACCTGCAATAATAATCAAAGGTCCATCCTTGTGAAATGTTGCTTCTTTTTGAGCGTGATTTAATTCATTTATATTATTAATCAAATTTTCATTCATAAAAGTAAAATTAATGATTAATAGATATTTTAAAATCATAATTGTTTAAAAAATATTTATTATTAAATCTCATATAACTTATATTTGATTACATAAAATGAATCCTTTATCTACATCAATAGAATATTTGAAAGGGATAGGTCCCCATCGAGCAGAAATTCTGAAAAAGGAATTAAAAATTAGAACATATCAAGATCTTTTGTTTTTATTTCCAAACAGATATATCGATAAAACAGTATTTCATAAAATTACTGATCTTAATCAAGAAAATTCTGAGGTACAACTAAAAGGTAAAATAATTGATATTAAAATCATATCTCAAAAGATTGGAAAAAGACTTATAGCCAAGTTCCAAGATGACACCGGAGAAATAGATTTAATTTGGTTTAGAGGGCATAAATGGATATCTAAGAAAACAATTATAAACACCAAATATGTGATTTTCGGAAGATTAAATTGGTTTTTAAGTAAACCTGTTATAAATCACCCTGAAATAACTTTAGAAAGCTCTTTTATTAAAGAAAATCAATTAAATATACATCCAGTGTACCCTTCAACTGAAAAATTAATTGCAAAAGGAATTTCTCAAAAAATAATTAAAAATGCAGTTAAAAATTTATTTGATAAAATTGGTAATAATTTTAGTGAAACTTTGCCAGAGTATTTAATAAATAAATTAAACCTTATATCTAAATCTGATGCAATCTGTCAAATTCATTTTCCAAAAAAAAATAAACAAATTATTGATTCTATAAAAAGGTTAAAATTTGAAGAATTATTTTTTTTACAATTACAACTATTAAGGAAAAATATGAATCATAAACTAAAAGTTAAAGGTTTTTTTTTTAATAATGTCGGAAAACTTCTAAATACTTTTTATAAAAAACACCTCCCATTTAGTCTAACTAATGATCAAAAAAAAGCAATTAAAGAAATTCGAAATGATATGGGAACTGGTAAGCATATGAATAGGCTATTACAAGGAGATGTTGGTTCAGGAAAAACAATAGTCGCTTTTTTTTCAATTTTAATTGCTTTAGATAATGGTTATCAGGCTTGTTTAATGGCTCCAACTGAAATTCTTGCAAAACAACATTATCAATCATTATCTGTTTTTTCCAATAAAATGAATCTTTCCATTTCATTATTAACTGGATCTTCAAAAAATAATGAAAGAAAAATAATAAATGATGGAATTATTAATGGGAGCATTAGTATTTTAATAGGAACTCACGCTCTAATTGAAGATAAAATCATTTTTAAAAATTTAGGATTAGCTATAATTGATGAACAACACAGATTTGGAGTGGCTCAAAGATCAAAATTATGGAAAAAAAATCTTATTCCCCCACATATATTAATTATGACGGCAACTCCTATTCCAAGAACTCTTGCAATGACTGTTTATGGAGATCTAGATTTATCTTTAATTAAAGAGCTTCCACCAGGAAGAAAAGAAATTAAAACATATTTAAAAAATGATTCTAAAAGATTAGAAGTATTTAAATTTATTTCCAAAGAAATTAATTTAGGAAGACAGATATATATAGTTTATCCTTTAATTGAAGAATCTCGAAAATTGGATTATAAAGATTTAATGGATGGATATGAAAGTATATGTAGATATTTTCCTTTACCAGACTATAGAATAAGTATTTTACATGGTAAAATGAAATCTAAAGTAAAAGATCATGAAATGAATAGATTTATTAAAGGGGAAACACAAATAATGGTTGCCACTACTGTCATTGAAGTGGGAGTTGATATACCTAATGCATCTGTTATTGTAATTGAAAGTGCTGAAAAATTTGGACTTTCTCAATTGCACCAACTAAGAGGAAGAGTTGGCAGAGGAAACTTTCAAAGTCATTGCATTCTAATGTGTTCTTATAAAACTTCAAAAGAAGCTCAAACAAGATTAAATGCTATGGTTAAATCTAATAATGGGTTCGAAATTGCAGATGTTGATTTAAAATTAAGAGGTCCAGGAAATTTAATGGGAACTCAACAAAGTGGATTGTTAAAACTTAAAATAGCTGATATTTTAAAAGATCAAAAGTTGTTAATAAATGCAAGAAAATATGCAAATAAAATTTTAATTGATGATCCAGGGCTAAATAAGAACATTAATTTAAATATAAAAAAGGCTATTTCTATAAGAAACAAAGAAAAAAATTTATGGAATTACATAAGTTAGAATATTATAATTTCTTAACTAGATGATTATATTTGTTAATTAATTGAGTATATGAAAATATCTAATAATTGGCTTAATCAATTTATCAAAACGGATATCTCGCTTGAGGATAAATCTAATTTTTTAACTTATCTAGGATTAGAGGTAGAAGGAATTATGACTTATGAATCAATCAAGGGTTCTTTAAATGGAATTATTGTTGGTGAAGTTATTAATTGTGTCAAACATCCAAATGCTGATAGGCTTAAGGTTACTAAAGTAGACATTGGAGATTCCAAGCCCTTACAAGTTGTATGTGGAGCCCCTAATGTAAGAAAAGGGTTAAAAGTAGCTTTAGCAACTGTAGGTACAACTCTTTATGGAGATGATAACTCAAAATTTAAAATTAAAAAGAGTAAAATAAGAGGCGAATTAAGCAATGGAATGATATGTTCTGAAAAAGAATTAAACATTAGTGATTCGCACGAGGGTATTATGGAATTAGATATGTCATTAAAGCCCGGATCATTATGTTCCAAAATTTTTGATTCTGAAATCGATAATATATTTGAAATTGGATTAACTCCAAATAGAGCTGATGCTATGAGTCATATGGGAGTTGCAAGAGATCTTAAATGTGCCTTAATTCAAAATAAAATAAAATTTGAATGGAATCTACCAAGCATTGATAAATTTTCAATTACTAACAATTCTAAATTAATTAAAATAAATATTGAAGAAAAAGCAAGTGTTAAACGATATTTTGGAATAACTATTTCTAATATTTCTATTTCTGAATCAAATTTGTTTATTAAAAAAAGATTAAAATCTATTGGACTAAAACCTGTTAATAATATTGTTGACATAACTAACTATGTGCTTCACGAATTAGGCCAACCTCTTCATGCATTTGATGCTGACAAAATAGATGGGAAAATAAATGTTAAAAAAAACAACAAAAAAAAGTTCTTTGAAACTTTAGATGGAATGAAAATAGAACTCTCAAAAGAAGATATCATGATATGTGATGATTCTAAACCCTTATGCTTAGCTGGAATTATTGGTGGGATTAATTCTTCTGTAAATAGTAAAACTAAAAATATTTTTTTAGAGAGTGCTTGTTTTGATCCTATTTCAATAAGAAAATCAGCAAAAAGACACAACTTAAATACTGATGCATCATATAGGTTTGAAAGAGGAGTTGATCCTGAAGTGGGGATTTATGCATTAAAAAGAGCAGCTCTATTAATTCAGGAATATTGTGGTGGAGAAATTAGTTCTGAAATTCAAGAACATGTGTTTACAATTAATAATTCTTCCTCTATTTTTTTGAATTTTAATAAAATCACTCAAGTTATTGGACATGAAATTGATAAAGAAAATTTAATCAATATTTTAAAATCTTTGGAAATCGAAATTGTTAAAGTTCTTGAAACTGGATTCTCTATAAAAATACCAAGTTTTAGAGTTGATGTGACAAGAGAAATTGATGTAATTGAAGAAATATTAAGAGTATATGGGTATTCAAATATAATTCCTTCAGAAAAATTATTAACTATATATCCATTAAATAATAATAAAAGTAAAGTGAGAATTAACCAAATCATCTCTAACCAACTAATTAATCAAGGCTTTTATGAAGTAATAAATAATTCTCTGACTTCTCCTAATTATTCTAAACTTTCAAAGGATTTAAGTAAAGGTTCTAAGGTTAATATTCTTAATCCATTAGGGGAGGAACTTTCAGAATTAAGAAGTTCCCTGCTCTTCTCTCTTCTTGAAGTTTTAAATTTCAATATTAATCGTCAAAAAAATAATGTTAAAATATTTGAAAATGGATTCATTTACAACTGTTCTAGTTCTAAAAATTATATAGAAAACAGAAATTTAGCCCTTTGTATATATGGAAATAATTTTAATGAAAATTGGAATGTTGAAAATATAAAAATGAATTTCTTTAATTTAAAAGGATATGTTTTAAGTTTATTTGAAAGGTTAGGGATTCAAAATTTAGAAGAAACCCCAGAAATACCTGATTATTTTTCAGAAGGATTAAGTCTCTACTCAGAAAAAAAATTGTTAGCAAATTTTGGTTTAGTAAACAATGAAATTTTAAAGAAATTCTCTCTGTCTTCAAATGTTTTATTTGCAGAAATATTTCTAGAAGATATTTATAACATTATTTCATTTAAAGACAAACATATCTCATCTTTTTCAAAATACCCATCTTCTAAAAGAGATTTTTCTATAATGATTAGTGAAAATGTGACTTATAAGTCAATAGTTGAAATAGCTTATAAAGCTGAAAATAAAACACTAAAAAAAATTGAACTATTTGATGTTTATATTGGCAATAAACTACCTAAAGGTAAAAAATCATATGGTGTTAGTTTTTTCTTTCAAGACATTTCAAAAACTCTTACTGATAAATCTATTGACAAAATAATGGAAAAACTTAAAAAAGAATTTGAAGTTCAATTAAAAGCAAAATTAAGATAGTAGATTTATGATTTTTTTAAAAACAGATATTGAACTGAAATTAAGAGATTTTAGAGCATTAGATGAAAAAGGGAATCAATTAATACGAAAAATTAATTCATTTATAAAATCAAAGGATTCTATTAATTCATTTAATTATAATTTACTTAACTTAAATAAGGTTTACCATATTAATCATATTAAAAAAATTTGTATAGATTACAGGCTTCGTTTTCTTGATATTAAATATTTTAAAGGTGTTATTCCTGATCTTGCTTACAATAAAATTAATGATTTGAGAATTGTTCATAATGCAAGCTTAAAAGATTTTAAAATTATGGCGCCCTCTAAACTATTTAAACTGAATAAAACAGATGATCCTTTATTATTTGTTCCCATTGGGAACAACTATTATTACTTAATTCATAAATGGGGGAATGATTTGAACCCATTTAGAAAAATTTTAATGTGGCCATTAAAAAAATTCTTAAATCTTCTATTTTCTGTTTTATTAATCAGTATAATAATCACTGTAATAATCCCCATAAAATTATTTTCTGAAAATAATAATTTATCAGAATTCTTTATGTTGTTTTTTTTTATTTTTAAAACAGTAATCGCTATAGTTGTTTTCTATGGATTCGCTCTAGGCAAGAATTTTAATATGTATATCTGGAATAGCAGATATAATAAATCATGATAAATCATAAAACTTATATTAAAATTTTTGAAGGAACAAATATAGAAGTAATTAAAATTAAAAATATTTTAAATAAAGAAAATATTTCACCAATAATTAAAGATAATGCAGAATCTGCCAGACTTGCTGGATTTGGAAATATCTACAATGATTTTAAAGAAGTTTATGTTCATAAAGACCAAATAAAAATGGCTAAAGAAATACTTGACAAGTTTTAATATTATAAATAACTAATTAACTTTATTTTGTAATATTATCTTTATGATATGAAATTTTTATTTTGTTTAGTATTTATTCTTATTCTTAGTTGTAATTCTTCAAATAGAGATAAAAGTGTTTTTATTGGAGGAAATATAATAAATCCTTCATCTAAATTTATAACTATTTACAGAGGTGACAACATCATTGATTCTATCCCTTTAGATCAAAAAAATAAATTTCATAAAAGTTATGAAAATTTATTACCTGGAGTATATAAATTGGAACATCCACCCCAAAATCAATCAATTTTAATTGAACCAGGAGATAGTATTTGGACTAGAGTTAATACAAGTGATTTTGATGCTTCAATTGCTTTTTCAGGTAAAGGTGCTGCCAAAAATAACTTTTTAATGGAGGTGAATAAGCAACTTAAAAGTGAAGTTTCATTCTTATCTAATAAGTATTCCTATAATAGTAGAAAGTTTTCTAAAATCATTGATTCTTTATTAAATGAAAAAAAGCAAAATTGGATTACATTTGACTCTTTAAATACTCTTACTCCTCTAGCACAAAAAATTACACAATCATCATATATATATCCGTACGCTAATCGTCGTGAAAGATATTCTTTAATAAGAGGAAATAATATTTTATTCAATAAAGACTCTGTTAACTATTTTTCTTTTAGAAAATATTTAAGTTTAGGTGAAGAAGAACTTCATACATTTGAACCATACATAAAATATATTATGAGTTACTTAAGTAATCTTGCAATAAGGGGTAATCAATATTTTTCAATTGCAAAAAAATCAACTGACTTTAACATAAGAAGACTACAAATTATTAATAATCAAATTCCATCAAATAAATTAAGAAGCACATTGTTTAGATCTGTTGCATATGAAGAGCTAATTAATTTTGATAATCATTTAAATCATAAAGAATTTATCAATTTTTTTAGCACCTTAGAAAATGGTTCTGAAAATCATATAAATGAGATATTAAGTTTATATGAATCTATAAAATCTATGCAGAAAGGTAAAAAACTTCCAATAATTGATCTGGAAGACTCTAATTTCAACAGACACAAAAGTTCTTTTATATATAATAATAAACCTACTGTTATTTATTTTTGGTCACAAACACAAATGAATTATTTTAAAAACACCTATGACTTAGTTCTAAAATTCAAAAATAAATTTCCGAATTATAGATATATTGGGATATGTTTGCAACCTCTTAATTCAATAGTTTTAGATTTTCAAAATGATCTAGGAATTTCTACAGAAAATCAATTTGCAATGGTTGATTTTGAAAATGGTAGTAAAAAATGGGTTCTAACACTTTTAAATAAAGGTATTATCATAGATCCTAAAGGCTTAATAATTGAAGGTTTTGGTGTTTTTACATCTAGAAATTTTGAAAATATTTTAAAGTATAATCATTTAAAATATTAATAAATTTTATAATTAATTTCCCTTTTTATAATCCGATAGAAATTTAGCTAATCCAATATCAGTTAAAGGATGTTTTAATAAACCTAATATTGAACTTAAAGGTCCAGTCATAACATCAGCTCCTATTTTTGCACAATTAATTATATGCATTGAATGTCTAATTGAAGCCGCTAATATTTGTGTATTAAAATTATAGTTATCATATATTCCCCTAATTTCTTCAATTAAAACTAAACCATCATTTGATACATCATCTAAACGGCCAATGAAGGGAGAAACATAAGTTGCTCCTGCTTTAGCTGCCAACAAAGCTTGACCAGCAGAAAAAATTAATGTACAATTAGTTTTAATATTAACATCATTAAAATATTTTAGAGCTTTTACACCATCTTTAATCATTGGAATTTTAACTACTATCTGTGGGTGAAGGTTAGCTAAAACCTCACCCTCTTTAATCATTTGTTTTAAATTTGTCGAAATAACTTCAGCTGAAACATCACCATTTACTATTTTACATATATTTAAATAATGATTTAAAATATTTTTTTCTCCTGTAATCCCCTCTTTTGCCATTAAAGAAGGGTTTGTAGTAACACCATCTAGAATTCCTAATTCTTCAGCCTCCTTTATTTGATCTAAATTTGCAGTGTCTATAAAAAACTTCATTTATTTATTTTTTTTAAAATTACAATTTATAATGTATCATTATGAGTTTTTCAAAAATTTTTTGTGGTAAAATACATTTTAAAAAAATTGAAATTTTCTCTAAAAAAGACCCCAAAACATAATGTACTTTGGGGTTTTTATTATTGATGATATTTATCACTTTGTAAGCAACTAAAATAGGATCTTTACCCTTGTAAACATCTAGATTCATTAACTCTAATGATTTTTCATACTCTTTTGAATATATTGATCCTTTATTTAAAGGAGTATGATACCTCCTTGAAGCAATATTAGTTTTAAAATCTCCTGGAGCAATTGTAGATACTTCAATATTAAATTTTTTAACTTCCATTCTAAGGGATTCCGAAATTAAACTAAATGCTCCTTTAGATGATGAATAACCTCCCCTATATGGAAGTCCCATATAACCTCCGATAGAAGTAATATTAATAATTTTCCCAAAATTATTTTTTCTCATTATTGGTAATATGAGTTGAATTAATTTTAATGGACCAAAAAAATTAGTTTCAAAATTTTCTCTTAATTTATTTATTGAAGTTTCTTCTACAGCACCAGTAATACCTTGTCCAGCATTGTTTATTAAAACATCAATTTTCTTATGCTTATTTTTTATTTTATTTATAAATAAATGAATTGATTTTTCATTTGAAATGTCTAGACTTAATAATTGAAAGTCAAATGAATTTTTATAATCTTTAGGATTTCTACATGTTCCATAAACAGTAAAGTTATATTTACAAAGAAGTGTGGCAATAGAATTACCTATTCCTGAAGAAGCGCCCGTTACTATTACAATCTTACTCATTCAAATAATAAAAGGGCAAGCGATCTATATCACACCGCTACAACCGTATACCCTTGCTGTGTTCCCACCCTGGGGGATTAAACGGGAGCTGGTTGTATAGGACTTGCCCAATTGTAAAGATAATACCCTAATATCTTTATTACAACGATTTTATAATCTAAATTTAAAGAAGTATTTTTATGATTATTTGATATTTATGAAATGGATATTTTTATTATTTATAGTTTTTATTCTAAAATTCTGTTCTATAAAGCCAGAAGCTAAAACTACATTAATCCTTGATTCTAAATCAAGAACATACATTTATGGAGATACACTGAAATTTTCAATTCAATCTACTGATAAATTCGATTCAATTAAATTCTACCTTGATGATAAAATCATTAAAAGTCCATTTTTTATTAATCATGATAAGTTAGGAGACAAAAAATTATCTGCTAAATTATATGATAATCACAAAATAATTGAAATAAATGAATCTCTAAGAATATTGAGTTCTCTCAAACCATCTTTATATACCTATAAAATAATAAATGAATATCCTCATGATAAAAATTCTTATACTCAGGGGTTTGAATTTTACAAAACTAAACTTTATGAAAGTACTGGTTTAAAAGGGGAATCAACACTCCGAGAAATTAATTTATTAAATGGAAAAACCAATCGTATGATAAAGATAGATAAACAATTCTTTGCAGAAGGACTTACCATCCTTAATGATTCTATATATCAGTTAACCTGGAAAGCTGGTATTGGCTTTGTTTATACTCTTAATGATTTCAAACTAGTAAAGTCATTTAACTACGATAAAAGTACTGAGGGATGGGGTCTATGTAATGACTCCAAATTCATATATAAATCAGATGGGTCTGAAAAGATATGGAAGTTGGATTCGTCTTCTCAAAAAGAACTTTCATTTATTCAGGTTACAACTGATAAAACAATTATTAAAAAAATTAATGAATTAGAATGGGTTAATGGAAAAATATATGCAAATACTTATCAATTTCAAAAAGAGGTTGTCTTAATTATCAACCCTATTAATGGACAAGTTACTGGAGTTATTGATTTTAGTGGATTAAAAGACAAAGTAGATCAAATTCCCTCTCTAAATGTTTTAAATGGAATTGCCTATAATAGTGATACCAAAACATTTTTTATTACAGGAAAAAATTGGAGTAAAATTTTTGAAGTTGAAATAAGAAAAAAAAATGCACGTTAAATTTCATCAAGAATTTATTGTTAAAGAAGATCATTTGGATGATTTAAATCATGTAAATAATATTCAATATATAAAGTGGATACAAGAAATCTCTTCTAATCATTGGAAAAAATTAACCTATAATAACATATATCCTTTTGGTTATTGGGTAGTAAGATCACATCATATTGAATATAAAAAACAAGCGAAAATAAATGATATTGTTACTGCCGAAACATATATCATAAGTGCAATTGGTTATACTTCAACAAGACATGTGAACTTTTATATTAATAACTCTAATAAAATTTGTGTAAAAGCAAAAACAGATTGGTGTTATTTATCAAAAAAAGACTTTTCATTAATAAAAATACCAAATGAGGTAAGTAGGCTTTTTAATAAATTATAATTCTAAAAATAAAGGCCTTTTATACATTAATTTTTTTACTTTTTTGGAAACATTTTTTAAAATATTCACGTCATTATAATTATTAATTACTTCATCTATCAAATGAACAATTTCTTCCATTTCTTTTTCTTTGAGACCTCTAGTAGTAACTGCAGCTGTACCTATTCTTATTCCAGAAGTGACAAATGGAGATTTATCATCAAATGGAACCATATTTTTATTTACAGTGATATCAGCTTTAACAAGGGCTTTTTCAGCATCTTTCCCAGTTATTTTTTTATTTCTCAAATCAATTAATAATAAATGATTATCTGTTCCTCCTGAAACTATTTTATAATCTAATTTTATTAACAAATCTGACATAATTTTTGCATTTTTTTGGACTTGTTTTATATAAGTTTTAAAGCCGGGCTTTAAACACTCCCCAAATGCAACAGCTTTAGCTGCTATTACATGCTCTAGAGGGCCGCCTTGATTACCAGGAAAAACAGCCATATCAAATAATGATGACATTTTACGAATGGATCCATTTTTAAATTTTAAACCAAATGGATTATCAAAGTCCTTTCCCATAAGTATAATACCTCCTCTGGGACCTCTAAGAGTTTTGTGAGTTGTAGATGTGATTACATGACAAAAGTCAATAGGGTTATTTAAAACTCCAGTAGCAATTAAACCAGAGGGATGAGAAATGTCAGCCAATAAAAATGCACCAACTTTATCAGAAATATACCTAAATCTTTCATAATCTATATCTCTAGAATATGCCGAAGCACCAGCAATTAATATTTTAGGGTTTACCTTTTCTGCTATTTTAAGGATATTATCATAATCTAATCTTCCAGTACTTTTCTCAACTCCATAAAAATTAGCATTATATAAAATTCCAGAAAAATTTACTGGGGAACCATGTGTAAGATGACCACCATGAGAAAGATCAAATCCTAAAATTTTATCTCCAGGCTTAATTAAAGCTTGAAATACAGCAGTATTTGCTTGAGATCCAGAATGAGGCTGAACATTTGCATATTCAGCTCCAAATAACATTTTAGCGCGATCTATTGCTAATTGTTCAATCTGGTCTACTATTTCACAACCTCCATAATATCTTTTTCCTGGATACCCTTCAGCATATTTATTTGTAAGAACTGAACCTGTAGCTTTCAAAACTGAAGGACTAGTAAAGTTTTCTGAAGCAATTAATTCAATTCCATTTAATTGTCTAAGCTTCTCCGATTTAATTAAATTGAATACTTCATTATCTTTTGACATATTTTCTTATTATATAAACAAAATTAACCAATTGATAAGTCATAAAAAATTTATTCATTTAAATAAAAAATTATTTATTAAAAGAGAAATTAACAATTTAATTTTTTTTATTTAAAATCTTTTTCTTCCTTATATTCTTCCCAAAAATTAGTTTTAAATTCATCAAGATATTGAGGAAGTATATTATTGCTTTCTTCGATTTTGTTAAAATCATTATCATTAATTACACTATCCCTTAAAACTCTAACCTCTTTTATACTATTATTTAAAGAAACCAATTCAAAATCCATTGAAATTTCATTTTGTTTTCTTCTTCCTTTTACATTCTTATTTTTTTCTATAAACTTTAAAGGCCTATTAAAACTAAAACGAGTAGATGAATCTTGATAAAGATATCTTAATGAATATCCATAATTATTTTTTGAAAAAATCATTCGTCCTTCATTTTTAAAAATATTAACTCCTATTCCAAATAATTTAATTTTAAATAATGGTTTTAGGTTTTTATAATCAAATCTCATCACAGAATAATCTTTTGAATTAACATATAAAGTTCCATGATAAGTTTCATTAGATATAGGTTGAAAAGATATAATATAGCATAACTCATTACCTAAATAGGACATGTCAACTATTTCATATTTGTAACGATTAAGTTTTATAAGGACATTAAATTTTGAATCTTTTTCATGGATTAAAGAACTATATAATGAATTAAGCTCTTCCTTAACATAATTAGCAAATTTTTTTTGTTTTTTTATATCTCTTTCAAGATTAATTGAATCTCTTTTTTTTCTTATATTAGGATCTATAGTATCTTTTAAAAAGTCTAAGCCCTCTAACTCTAAATCCCCTTTAAAAATACCAGACTTAATTTTATAATAAGAATCTGATTTTAAATTATTTTCTAAGATATTCTTTAGTTTTTTTTGAAAAGCATCCATGAAATCATCTTTTTTAAATGTTTCTCTAGATTTAATTAAGTTGATCTTTGATTTTTTTTTATCAACACTATTATTAAATACAGATAAAGATTCCATTAAATATTTATTTTCATCAGGTAATAAAATTAACATGCTATCTAATAATGATAAATTTAATTTGTATATAGAGGACTTAAAATTATTTATTTTCAATTTTTCAATTCTTTGATTATTCTTGACACTAAAAAACAATTTGGTATTGGAGAATAAATTAGGATAATTCAAATAAATATTTTTTTTCACAAAAGACATTATTTCTTTACCTGAAAGACTATTATTGGTTAAAATAATATCATCTAACATAATTGGCTCCGATAAAATCTTAATAATTGAGTCATTCATTTTATTAAGGGAAAAGCTTCTTGGATTGTACCCTAAATAAGAAATGTAAATAGAATCATTTGTAAAAAAATGCTCATCAATTAATTTAAAATAGCCATTTTTGTCTGATATTATGCCTTCTTGATTTGAAAAAATGATATTAGCATAAGGTATTGCTTTATTAGTCAATGAGTCCACTAACTTATAAGTTTTTTCTTGAGAATAACTAATAAGAGATTTGAAATAAAATAAAATAAAAACTACTAAAAAATTTATTTTTAGCATTATATCTAGTTTTTATTCTTCAATAATGGAACAAATCTAAATTCACCAAAAGTTTCTTTATTAAATTCTTTAGATGAAATTCTAGTTAATCTAGTCATTATCTGAATCTCTTTCCCTAAAGGGATAACCAACCTTCCTCCTATTTTTAATTGTTCCATTAATGGTTTAGGAATTTCTTCTGCCCCTGCAGTTACAAGAATGGCATCAAATGGAGCCTCTTTTTCATATCCCAAGTAGCCATCACCAAAAATAGTTTCTTTAATTTTATAATTTAAATCCTCAAATAGTTTTTTTGCTTGTTTAAATAATTTATGTTGTCTTTCAATTGTAAAAACTTTAGATACTAAAATAGAAAGTATTGCAGATTGATATCCTGATCCTGTTCCGATTTCCAATACCTTATCTGTATTTACTAATTCTAATAATTGTGTTTGAAAAGCAACGGTAAATGGCTGTGAGATAGTTTGATCTGATGAAATCGGATATGCCTTATCTTCATAAGAATAGGACTTAAAAGCACTATCCATAAAAAAATGCCTAGGTATTTTATTAATTGCATTGATTACATCTTTAGAGTTAATCCCTTTCCTAATTAAAGTTTTAACTAATTTTTTTCTTTGTCCTTGATGTTTGGTTGTATCAGTAAATTTATTCATTTCCTCAAATATAAATAAACAAGTATTCTTTTAATAGTATTAAAAAAAGAATTATAAAGAATTGTAAATTTGTTATAATTTATATATAAAATGAGAAGAAAAATTAATGTTGGGGTTATTGGTGCAGGACATCTAGGAAAGATTCACCTAAGATTATTAAAAGAAAGTTCTTTATATAACTTAATTGGATTTTATGATGATAATATTGAAATGGCTAAAAACATTTCCAAAGAACTGAATTATAAGTCATTTGATTCTATTGAAAAATTAATAAATTCATGTGAAATGATTGATATTGTTACACCTACTCAATTTCATTATAAAATTGCTAGTAAATGTATAAAAGCCGGTAAACATATTTTTATTGAAAAACCAATAACAGCTAATACTAGAGAGGCTAAAAAACTTTTATTATTAGAGAACAAATACAATGTTAAAGGACAAGTTGGTCATGTTGAAAGGTTCAACCCTGCATTCAAATCAGTTGAACACATAATCGAAAACCCTATGTTTATAGAATCTCATAGGTTAGCTGAATTTAACCCTAGAGGAACTGATGTTCCTGTTGTATTAGATTTAATGATTCACGATATTGATATAATTTTAAGTGTTGTAGATTCTAATCTTATTGATATTTCTGCTTCTGGAGTTTCTGTAATAAGTGATACCCCTGATATTGCAAATGCGAGATTAGAATTTGATAATGGTTGTGTGGCTAACTTAACAGCAAGTAGAATCTCTTTGAAAAATATGAGAAAAACAAGATTTTTTCAAAAAGATGCGTATATCGCAGTTGATTTCCTTTCTAAAAATGTAGAAGTTCTAAAAATGAAAGATGCTCCAAAAAAAATTGATGAATACACTATGATTTTAAAAAATGCTGAAGGAAATAAAAAACAAATATATTTTCAACCTCCAGAGATTAAAATAACCAATTCAATTTTAGAAGAACTAAATAGCTTTGCTAATAGTATATTAAATAATGGCAAGCCTGAGGTTTCTCTAAAGGATGCTACTAAAGCTCTTTCTGTGGCTGAACAAATAATAAAAAACTTTTGAAAATACTTAGTTTAATATCTTTATGTAAAACATGAATATTCAAAAAAATCTAGATACTCTTAAAAATTCAATTCCAAAAGAAATAACATTAATTGCCGTTTCAAAAACTAAATCAATTAAAGAAATTCTTTTAGCCTACAATCATGGTCATAAAATATTTGGAGAAAATAAAATTCAAGAAATGACTTCAAAATGGGAAACATTGCCTAAAGATATTGAATGGCATATGATTGGACATGTTCAAAGAAATAAAGTTAAATATATGGCACCTTATGTTTCAATGATTCATGGAGTTGATAGCTTAAAACTTTTAAAAGAAATTAACAAACAAGGTAAAAATAACAATAGATGCATTAATTGTCTAATACAAATTCGTATAGCTGATGAATCTTCAAAATTTGGGATGAATAGAAGTGAATTAGAAGAATTATATGAAAATCTTAAATATAATCAATACAAATATGTTAAGATATGTGGGTTAATGGGAATGGCTACAAATACTGTAGATGGATTTAAAATATATAAAGAATTTGAACATTTGAAAAGTCTTTATAATGAATTTAAAAATAAATTCTCTTCCTTCAACTACCTGTCAATGGGTATGAGTGCTGATTACAAAATTGCAATTGATCTAGGGAGTAATATGATTAGAGTTGGTAGTAAAATTTTTGGAGTAAGAAATTAATTTAAATGTACGCAATAATTGATATTGAAACGACAGGAGGAAAATATAACGAAGAATCTATTACAGAAATTGCAATTTATCGCTATCATAATAATAAAATAGTTGATCAATTTTCTAGTTTAGTTAATCCACAAAAACAAATACAACCCTTTGTTGAAAAACTTACCGGAATTAATCAAAAAATGCTGATTACAGCTCCTAAATTTCATGAGATAGCAAAAAGAATTATCGAAATAACTGATAAATCCATTATAGTTGCTCATAATGCCCAATTTGATTATAGAATTCTTCAAACTGAATTTATACGTTTAGGATATAGATTTAAATTAAAATCAATTTGTACTGTTAAGCTTTCAAAAGAAATTTTTCCAAACCTTAAATCATATAAACTTGGAAAATTAGTTAAATCATTAGGGATACCTATTCAAAATAGACATAGAGCAAGAGGTGATGCTTTAGCAACTTTAAAATTATTTGAATTACTCTTAAAAATGGATATAAATAAAGAAATTCTTAAAACACATGTTAAAGAATTGATTACTACTGAAAAAAAAAATGATTTTTCAAAAATTATTATGCCAATCCCAACAGAAATTGGAAACTATTATTTTATAAATAACAAAAGTGAAATTTTTTTTATTGGGAAAAGTAAAAACATTAAAAAAAGAGTAATCCAACATTTAACTGGAAATACTAAAAAAGATTTGAAAATTCAAAAATTAATTAAAAAAAATCAAATATGAAACAACTGGAAATGAATTGATATCAATATTAAAAGAAAAAAATGAAATTGAAAAAACTCAACCAATTCTTAATAAATCCAAAATTAAAAATTCAACTTTCGGAATAAGAATTGATTATGATTATTTATATCATAGATTAATAATTGAAAAAATTAATAATGATGTGAATTATCTTAAAATTTTCGAAAATAAAAACACCGCTTTGAGTAAATTAAAATCATGGATTGATAAATTCTCTCTTTGTACTAATTATACTTCAATTGGAATTGACAATAAATCATGTGATTCATATAATATTAATAAATGTAAAGGTGCATGTATGAATATTGAGTCTAGTAAAATTTATAATTTAAGGCTTAACAGTCTATATAAACATTTAGAATATCAATTAAAAGATTTTCTTTTAATTGACAAAGGCATTAGTGATAGTTCAAAAAGTTTTATATGGATTGAAAACTACAAATTGAAAGGATATGGCTATTTTAATCTAAACTTTCAAATAACTAACATTAAAACTTTAAATAAATTAAATATTAATGTGAAAAATACTATAGAAACCAAAAATATAATTAAGAGTTACATTAAAAGAAAAAAATATCTAAAACTTATTAGTCTTTAAACATATTAAATATGAAAAATAACATTTTACAATGGAAAGCAAAACTTCATGAAATAGTTTATGAAGCTGATACCAAATCAGGTAAGTATTTTGACATTGCAGTATTAATAATAATATTATTTAGTGTTGTATTAGTCATGATAGAAAGCATTGATTCAATTAAAAAAGAATTCTATTTTATTTTAAATATTTTTGAATGGATCATAACAATACTATTTACAATTGAATATGTATTAAGAATTATCTCAGTAAAAAAACCGCTAAAATATATTTTTAGTTTTTATGGAATCATAGATTTACTCTCAACAATTCCTAAATATTTATCTTTTATAATTTCTGGAACTAATTCATTAATTGCTATTAGGGCATTAAGACTATTAAGGGTATTTAGAATATTGAAACTTACAAGTTTTATTAGTGAATCTAACTTTTTAATTAAAGCATTAAAAGCTAGTAAAACTAAGATATTAATCTTTATGTTCTCAATTGTTGTTACATGTATAATACTAGGGACAATTATGTATATGGTTGAAACCAATAATGATGGGTTCTCTAATATACCGAAAAGTATATATTGGTCTATTGTTACAATGACAACGGTTGGATATGGAGATATTTTTCCAATAACTATTGCTGGACAGGTAATTGCTTCAATTATAATGATTTTAGGTTACGGCATAATAGCTGTTCCAACTGGTATTGTAAGTGCTGAGATTAATTATCAACAAAAAAATAATATAAATAATACCCAATCATGTCAATATTGTATGGAAGATACTCATTATGATAATTCTAAATATTGTCACGAATGCGGAAAACAACTTAATAATGAGTTCTAAAAGATTAATACATATTACTGGCCCAACTTCATCAGGTAAAACTAAGCTAGCAATTAATCTTGCCTCAAAGCTCAAAACTGAAATTATCTCTTATGATTCAAGACAGTTTTATAAAGAGATGAAAATTGGAACAGGAGTTCCTTCTAAAGTTGAATTGTCAAAATGTAAACATCATTTTATTCATAATAAGAGTATACTTGAACATTATAATGTTGGTAAATATTTTATCGATGCAAACAATCTTTTGAAAAAACTCTTTAAAAATTTTAAAAATATTATATTAGTTGGAGGCTCAGGCCTTTATGCAGATTCTTTGATTTATGGATTAGATGAATTTCCTGAAGTAAAATCAGATGTCAGAAATAAACTAATAAATGATTATAATAAAAAGGGCCTTGATTTTTTACAAAATTTACTTAAAAAAAAAGATCCAAAATATTATAAAATAGTTGATATAAATAATAAACAAAGAGTAATAAGAGCATTAGAAATAATAATTTCTTCAAATAAACCATTTTCATCATTTTTAGGAAAAAAACAACCTGGTTTTAACTATAATATTATAACTATAAATATAGAAATTGATAGAAAGGAATTATATCGGAAAATTAATAATAGAGTTGATAAAATGATCTTAGATGGTCTTGAAGATGAAGTTAAAAAATTATCAAAACATCAAAAGTTAAATGCTATGCAAACAGTTGGATATAAGGAATGGTTTGGATATTGGAATAATTTATATGACTTAAACAATACTATTGAGTTAATAAAAAAAAATACAAGAAGATATGCTAAAAGGCAAATAACATGGAATAAAAAATATACCAATCAAATTAAGTACAAACACAATAGTAAAAGAATAAATTATTTATTAAAACAAATTCAAGATTTTGAAGATTAAACATTGAATCGAAAATATATTATATCTCCATCTTTAACTAAATAATCTTTTCCTTCAACTTTCATTTTTCCAGCTTCTTTAACTTTTAAGCTAGATCCATACTTAATAAACATCTCAAAAGGAATAACTTCTGCTTTAATAAATCCCTTTTCGAAATCTGAATGAATAACACCCGCGGCTTTTTGAGCTGAAAATCCTATAGGAATAGTCCAAGCCTTCACTTCTTTTTCACCAGCTGTAAAGAAAGTTTGAAAATTTAAAAGATTATATGTAGCCTTAAGAAGTTTGGAAGAGCCTGATTCAGAAAGTCCTATTTCATTTAAAAATAATATACGATCATTATAATCTTCTAATTCATTTATTTCAGCTTCTGAAGCAACTGCCAATAACAAGAGTTCTGATTTTTCATTTTCAACTAATTCTTGAATTTTATCAACGAAATTATTTCCGTTTTTAGCATCTTTTTCATCAACATTACAAACATATAAAACAGGTTTATTTGTTAATAAATTTAAAGGATTGATGAATTTCACATACTCCTCTTCAGAAAAATCTAATTCTCTTACATTTATTGATTTTTCAAGACTATACTTTAATTTAGAAAGAATATTATGAAATGTTTTTACTTCCTTATCACCTACCCTTAAAAGCTTATTAAGCTTTTCTATTCTTTTATCAATACTCTCTAAATCTTTTAATTGAAGTTCAATGTCGATAATTTCTTTGTCTCTTATAGGATTTATTGATCCTTCAACATGCGTAATATTATCATTTTCAAAACATCTAATTACATGAATTAGAGCATCAGTCTCTCTAATATTTGCTAGAAATTGATTTCCAAGTCCTTCACCTTTACTTGCTCCTTTAACTAATCCGGCTATATCAACAATTTCTACAGAGGCTGGTTGAACTATTTCAGGATTTACTAAACTTTCTAAAACTTCAAGTCTTTTATCTGGAACATTAACTAATCCTAGATTTGGTTCGATTGTACAAAAAGGGAAATTTGCACTCTGAGCTTTAGAAGTTGATAATGAATTAAATAAAGTTGACTTTCCAACATTTGGAAGTCCTATTATACCTGCTTTCACATTATTTTGTATTAAGGATTATGCATAAATTTCTTTTTTATCAATAATTCCTCTTCACTTTCAATATTATTTTTATCAGGTACACAACAATCTACAGGACAAACAGCCGCACATTGAGGTTCTTCATGGAACCCTTTGCATTCAGTACATTTATTTGGAACAATATAATAAAACTCATCTGACAAAGGCTTTTGAGGTAAATCAGCATTTATATGTGTTCCATCAATTAGACTAATGTCACCAACTAATTCTGTTCCATCCTTATATCTCCAGTCATCTGAACCCTCATATATAGCATTGTTAGGACATTCCACTTCACAAGCTCCACAATTAATACATTCCTCAGTTATAATAATAGCCAAAACTTATTGTTTATTAAATTTGTAGCAAAAGTAAATTGAAAATGTTATTTTACAAAAAATGAAGATCGAAAATCAAAGAATAACAAAATTCATTCAATTAGGTGAATATCTGTCTAAAATAGATTTAAATTCTAAAACATATTCAAATTTGTTAAAAATAATTAATAGTTCAACCATAAAAAATAAGTGGTTTACTAAAAGAACTATTTTGTTTGCATTAAAGAACTGGTCCAATTCGTTAAGTGAAAAAAATATAAATAAATGGTTATCCAAATACCAAATACCAAATACAATTAACCAAAAAAAAGTTGCACTAATCTTAGCTGGCAATATTCCTTTGGTTGGTTTTCATGATCTTTTGTGCATTCTTATTACTGGGCACAAAGCTGTGATTAAGTGTTCTTCAAATGATGATTTATTAATTCCCTTTATATACAATAAAATATTTGAACCAAATCGTATTTTTAAAGGCAATGTTGTTTTTGAAAAAAAAAGATTAAAAGACTTTGATGCAGTAATAGCTACAGGAAGTAATAATACTTCTCGATATTTTGATTATTATTTTTCTAAAGTTCCTAATATAATTAGAAAAAATAGAAATGGGATAGCTGTCATTAAAGGAAGTGAATCTTTAAAAGAGCTAGAAAGATTAGCTGAAGATATTGTTTCATATTTTGGCCTTGGCTGTAGAAACGTTTCTAAAGTGTATGTTCCTAAAGGATATGATTTAAATTTAATACTTAAATCCCTTGAAAAACATTCATATCTATTAAAT
>CABXRK010000001.1 GCA_902514625.1 uncultured Bacteroidota bacterium | reverse complement strand
TAGAGGTTATAAATAAAGGAACGGACAAAGAAGAAAGCGTAGATTATCCAGACTTTATTCACCCAGTTGCAAAAAAAATAAATGAAGAAAAAAAAAGTATGGGAATAATAATTTGTGGAAGTGGAAACGGAGCCGCAATGACAGCAAATAAATACAAAGAAGTAAGAGCCTCAATATGTTGGAATAAAAAAATAACAAAACTAGCAAGGCAACATAATAATGCAAACATATTAAGTATACCCTCTAGGTTTATTTCAATTAAGGAAGCCACAGAGATAGTGGAAATATTTTTAAAAACGAAGTTTGAAGGAGGGAGACACTTAAATAGAATAAAAAAAATTCCATGCAAATAAAATGGAAGTTAAATAAATGGGAAGAACTATCTCATAAAGAAATTTATGAAATATTTAAACTAAGATCAAAGGTTTTTGTGGTAGAACAGGAGTGTGTTTATTTAGATTTAGATGGAAAAGATGAAGAAGCTAAACATGTTTTGGGCAAAAACAAAAAACAAGTTGTGGCATACGCTAGAATAATTAAAGAAAAAGAAAAAGTATATATTGGAAGAATTGTTGTTGAAAGAGAAAATAGGGGAAAAAAGATAGGAGAAAAATTAGTTAAAAAAAGTATAAAATATATTGAAGAAACAAACAATGAAAAAGAAATTATGATTTCGGCACAAGAACATTTAGATTATTTTTATACTAAATTAGGATTTAAAAAAACAGGAAAAAAATATTTAGAGGATGGAATACCTCACCAAGAAATGAAATACTAGTCACTAGGAACAAGAGAAGTAATAGATTTTGAAAGGGTGTTTAAATTAGTAGGAGAAGGAGAAGTATAAATTAAAATAACACAATTTATATTATAAAATTTTTTTGGTGAATTATAAAAAGAAGAGCGAAGAGCAAGTCGCATTAATCTTTTAATGTAATTTCTAGTAACAGCGGATTTAATTATTTTTTTAGAAACAGACACCCCAAAATAAAAGGTATTATTGTCAAGAGGACCGTTTAGATAATATAAAGTAATTATAGGGGAAGTAATTTTTTTACCAAAATAAAACAAAGAAGAAATTTTCTTTTTAGCTTTTAAAGGTTTAAACAACGGGAGATTATTCAGAGAGGTCAAAATAATAGGAATTATTAGAGCGATTAGTGTCGGCCATTAGAAAAGAAGGGTCTATTATGATAGACTTAATGTTTTTGTTTTTAAGATTAATTAACAAAGAATAATAAGGATTAGACCAACTCCAGGGAGTATGCTCTATCCAAGGTATTCCAAAGAAATTCGGGTTTGTTTTTGAACCACGCATTAAGTTTAAGGGGATGTAATGTAATGCTTTTTCGCCAGATATAAACTCTATTAAAACCTCAATGGGCATAGGCATTAAACCAACTCTTTCAAGTTGAATATTAAGAGTGTTTCCATTTTTTAAAACACTCGAAATCTTATAATCAATTGTATTAGTTGTTTGTGTCCAATCGGTTAAATACCAATTTAATTGAAAGCCAGATACTCTTTCAGCTATTCGCCTAAAATCATTAGGGAGAGGATGTTTAAATTTAAATTCTTTATAGTAGGTTTTTAGGGTTTCCAATAATTTATCATGCCCCATTATATAGTCTAATTGAGAAAGAAAAATAGAACCCTTATTATAGGCGGAAATTTCGTAAGCAGAATTGTATTCATATCGGTTTGCATTAGAGCTTTGAGGTTGTTCTTTTCCTGATTTAACAAGGCGGAAATATCTTAAATAAGAACTCTCAAGGGGAAAGGGTTTGTTCTCTTTAAGAATTTCATCTTCCGCAAGAGTTGAAATATAGGAAGTAAACCCTTCGTCCATCCATTCATCTTTAGTTTCATTTGTGGCAAGAACATGTTGAAACCACGAATGAGCTAATTCGTGAGCGGTAACGCCCACAAGAGAACGAAAATTTCTTTCACCTGTAATTAAAGTTAACATTGCATATTCCATTCCCCCATCACCACCCTGAACAACAGAATATTGTTTATAGGGGTACGGCCCTATGTTTGTATTGAAATAATCCATAAGTTCTGCTGTGATAGGCTGAAGGTTTTTCCAATTCTCTAGTATTGCTGGGTTGTTTTTGTAGAAAAAATTTAATACAACGCCATTAGGCCCAGGGTATACATCATGAATATAATCATCGTCAGCAGCCCAAGTAAAATCATGAACTTTTGGAGCAATAAAATGCCAGGTTTTTTTTCCGGTTTTAATTATTCTTTTTTTGTTAGACTGAAGATATCCACTGGCAGCAACTGTATAATTTTTGTCTAATGTAATTTTAACATCAAAATTGCCCCAAACACCATGGAATTCGCGACCTAAATATGGGTCAGTATTCCATCCAGTTATATCATATTCAGACAATTTAGGATACCATTGAGCCATAGAAAAGGCAACATTTTCTTTTGAGTTTTTACCGGCACGACGAATAAGATTGGGAACTTGACCCAGAAACTCTAATTCTAAAACGGTACTTTTTCCTGGTCCTAGCGGGGTTTTTAATGGAACTTGTAGAATAGTTTCTTGGAAAACAGGATTGAGAGGAATGCCATCTTGCATTAAATTAAAGACTAAAAGCTTTCCTTGATCAATTGGGGATAAAGAGTCTAATGAAACTTTAAACCGCTTGTTTTTGTCTTTTCCATTTTTTAGGCGAAGCGACATTTCGCTATTTGGTTTAAAGGCATTAAAATATAAGTGATAAAAAACCATATCAAGAGTTTCAGGAGAGTTATTGGTGTATAGAATTTTTTGTTTTCCTTTATATTGATAAGAAGCAACATCTAACTCAACAGACATTGTGTAATCTGCGTTTTGTTGCCAAGACTGAGAACAAAGAAAGGTGGAAGCAAAAAGAAGAAACAATAAAGACGGGGGTTTGAAATTTATCATAAAATAATGTTTTAGAAATAATCTTTTAATAAAAAGGATTCATTTAGGCGGACGCCCTTTTCAGTGTTCTTAAGAGAAATCAGCTCATTATAGGGATCATGCTCCATAAATAATAGATAATCATTTTCTATTGCTTTATCAAGAAAAGCAGATTTTTCTTTCATAGTAATCAGAGGCCGAACATCATAACCCATTAAATAAGAAACAGGGAGATGTCCAACCGTTGGAAAAAGATCTCCTGCAAACAAGATGGTTTTTCCTTTATATTTAATTAAAGGAAGCATTTGTTTTTCTGTATGGCCGTCTACTTGTAAAATTTCAAAACAGAGAGAAGGGGAAGTAATTATATTAGAAACAGAAGACTTCAATAATTTTAATTGACCACTTTCTTTAATAGGAATAAAATTTTCTTTTAGAAAAGAAGGCTTTTCCCTCGTATTTGGAGTAATAGCCCAATCCCAATGATCTTTATTTGACCAATAATGAGCATTTTTAAAAGCAGGAGAGAGAATAGAGCCAGAAATTTTTTCTACTGCACCGCCACAATGATCAAAATGAAGATGAGTAAGAAAAACATCTGTAATGTCATCTTTGTTAAAACCAGCACGCTTTAGAGAGGATTCTATAGAATGATTTCCCCATCTAGAAAAATAGCTAAAAAATTGTTCATTTTGTTTGTTTCCTAGGCCAGTATCTATAAGAATTAATTTTTCTCCGTCTTCAATTAATAAAGAACGGGCGGCCATTTCAATTCTATTGTTTTTATCAGGAGGGTTAGTTTTTTCCCAAAGAGTTTTTGGGATGACACCAAACATTGCCCCGCCATCAAGTTTAAAATTTCCAGTCTCAATAGAATATAGCTTCATAAATGTTATCAATTAATTAGAGCAATTCTTGTAAGATAATTATCAGACGTCATATAAAGGTACGATTCAGTTTCATTAAAAGCACAATTTGAAGTTGCCGCTTCTGTTAAAATTGTCCCGAGATGTTTACCGGTCTCGTTAAAAATTAATATTCCACCTGGCCCGCTCGCAAAAACATATCCTTTAGAGTGAATTTTTAAACCATCCGGGAGGCCCTTTCTTGTTTTTCCTACCATAGAGGTGGCATCAAAAAAAACTTGAGGAGAGAGCTCTTCATTTTTAGAATTTATTTGAAACACATTCCAAATAGCGCTTAGTGGATCAGAATTAGAAACATATAGCTTTGAACCATCATTAGATAATGCTAGACCATTTGGCCTTGACATATGTTTATAAATCACTTTAATTTCATTGTTATAATATTTATATACACCATTAAAAAGCAACTCTTTTAAAGGGTCTTTATCTTGATTTTTTAAACCATAAGGGGGGTCAGTAAAATAAATCTCGTTTTTATCAGAGACTACAACATCATTAGGGCTATTAAAGCGGCGCCCATTATAATTATCTGTAATTGTTATGAAGTTAGGTTTAACATTTTTTAATGAAGAATTCAATTTCGCAATTCTGCGATCACCTGGCTGGGCAAGCAGAAGGGTTCCCTTTAAATCAAAAGTTAATCCATTACTTCCTTTTTCAAGAGAAGTAGGCGCATATCCGGTATAACCGCTAGGGCTAAGAAAAAGTTTAACGCCTGTTTTTTCACTCCAAAAGTACATTTTATTTTCAGGAACATCACTAAATAGAAGGCCATTTAAGCCTTTAACCCATAAGGGGCCTTCAGACCAAGTATATCCGGATCCTAAAATTTCTATTTTTGCATTTTTAGAAATTAATGAATTTATTTCAGAATCAAGACGCTCGATAGAGCCAAGCGTCTTATCCTGAGAGATTAAATGAAAAGAAAAAAAAAGAAAGATGAAAATTAGAAAAGGGTTCATTAGCGTTCAGTTTTAATTATTGAAACCACACCAGTTGCAAAGCTCAATAAATTTTTTATTTCTTCAATACTCATTAAACGATCTTTTCCTTTTATAAGAAGTTGATTTTTTCTAGATTCAATATAATAAAGGGGATTTTGTTCTAGAAATTTAATTAATGAGTCTTTAAATAATGATCGAACAGCTAATCGGTCACTCCCTGAAAGGAAAAACTGTTTTGAAAAATTCGGGTATTTATTAAAATTTATGTCAAAATAACCAAGTCGACTACTTAAAGAATCAAGAAACCTTTCCTTGTCTAGTATAAAAGAAGGGATTTTTTGTTTGACATTAACCAACAGAAAAGTAGCTCTAAGGTCTTCTTTTGCAATAAAAGCACCTTCACTGTATGAAAGGTCAAAAATAGAAAAATTATTTTCCTCACTGTTTAGCTGGTTATTTTGATAGTTAATAATTTTTGTTTTAAAATAGATAAAAAGGTCTAAATTTTTTGACTCTGAAGTCATTTCTGGAGAATAATTTAAATTTAAAACTTTTGAAAGTTTTTCAAGAGAAAGTTGTCGCTTAGTAAGGTTTCGGCTAAGCGTAAAAAACTCTTTAATTGGCAAAACTTTTCTTATAGCAAAAGGGTGTTGAGTGTCAGCTAGATGAACATCAAGCCCAATAATTTCAAAAACCCCACCTTTTCTAGAAAAAACCCTTCTATAGTCATTTATTCCTTCCATTACGGTATGGTCAACAAATTCACATAAAGAGAAATCTAGTATAACATGATCGCTTTCAGGGATTTCGTCTAACTTGTTTTTTAGTTTGTAAAAATTCAAAAAACTGCAAAAGTTTTTAACACTAACATAATAATTTTTTGATTCTTCTTCTCTGAACATTAACACGTTAGGCTTTAATAGATTCCTTGAAAAAAGGAAAAAGGAATTATTAATTATTATATGAATAATAAAAGTAGATAAAATTCCAACGGAAATCCCAACAATAATTCCACTAAAAAGGGTGCTAAAAAGCGTTAAAAGAAAAATAGCTAATTGCTCTTTTCCTATTTGCATAATTCTAAGAATGTTTCTTGGAGCGGCTAATTTATATCCAGTATAAACCAGAATTGCGGCAAGAGCCGGTAAAGCGATTCTTTGAATTTGATCTTGGAATAAAATAATGAAAAGAAACAAAAAACTAGCATGAAAAAAATTAGAGGAGCGATTAGTTGCTCCATTATTTACATTTACAGAGCTTCTGGCGATCACGGTTACAACATTAAGACCGCCAATTAAACCGCTTATTACAGTGGCTAAACCAAGAGCCCTTAAGTCTTTGTTTATATTGGATCTTCTTTTTTGAGGATCAAGCTTGTCAACCGCCTTAATGCTTAGAAGAGATTCAATTGTTGCGATTAGAGTTAAAGAAATAACCACACCCCAAAAGCTTAGCTTAAAGAATTTATCAAAATCTGGAAAAGGAAAAGAGTTTAAAATATCTGATGGGATAGAGATCAACAAATCTGAATTAAAAGGGGTGATAGCAGAAGAGAAATATTCAAAATAATAACTCAATCCAATGGCAAGTAAAACAACCCACATTGGAGCTGGAATTAATCGAAAAACAGGAGCCCTTAGCTTACTGTAAAGAAATAAAACGATCAAAGAAGTTAAGCCCAAAATAGACGCAATTAGAATGCTAGAGGTTGGATTTTCAAATATTCTGTAAAAAGAATTAGGGATTAAAAGAATAAGGTCGATCGGTTTGCCTGAAACGTCAGTAAAACCAAGCATCACGTGAAATTGCTTTGATAAAATCCCGATTCCAATTGCAGCCAGCATACCCTGAAGGGCAGAAGAAGGAAAAAATTCCCCTATTGAACCCAACTTAAAAGCGCCAAAGCAAAAAAGCAATACCCCGGAAATCACTATTGCAGCAAGAGTGAATAAATATCCTTGGTAAAGATCGCCTTCACCCAATAGAGAAATAGAAGATAATAATACAACAACAAGACCATTTCCTGGGCCAGTTATTGTAACTTGAGACCCACCAAGAATTGCAACAGTGACACCGCCAACGACAGCGGCAATTATTCCAGAAAGAGGAGGCGCATTTGATGCTAGAGCCAGACCCAACCCTAAAGGTAATGCCACTAAAGAAACCACAAAACCCGAAAAGACATTTCTTGGTAATTGAAAAAAGAAGTTTTGAAAGCGGGAGACTCTAGCCATGTTTGGAGTTTTTAAGAATTAAAACATTGGCCGGAAGCTCCCCTAAAATATAATCTAGGTCTTTAGGAAAAAATTTTGAAAAAAAAGAATCTTTTTTTTCATTTGAAGTCATAATAAGCAGATCAGCCCTCTTCACCTTGGCATAGTGGCCAATAGAATAACCGCGAGTTCCAAATATGCTCTGAGTATTGATTTTAATATTTTCTTTAAAATTTGAAGGGATTTTTTTTAAAATCTTAGTGATTCTTGTAAGCTCTCTTCTTTTAATTTTTTCTTTTTTTAAGGTGGTTCTTCTTAGGCTTCTATCGTCGTAAACATTAAGGTTTAGATCTGAACGGTTAATTTCTTCAACTAGAGTTATTTTCGGGATTTTAGAGGCAAAAGCAAATGAAAAAGCCTTTAGTATTGTTTTTTCTGCTTCAGAATTGTCAAAAGCGTTAACAACAATGTGCTGAGCTGGAGTATTTTCAATCGAGGGATCAATAAGCAATAAAACAGAACAGCGAGATCTTCTGGTTAACTTTCTGGCGATGGATCCTAAATAAAACTTTAGCATATTTTCTCTTTTAAGAGCTCCAAGAAGCAATAAGTCGATTTTATTTTCTTTGCAAGCAGAAATAATGGTGTTTACAGGGTCGCCTTTTTTCCATAGGAGAGTGATTTTATTTGATAAAGGGGAGGCTTTGAGAATTTTTAAAAAAGCAGATTCTTTAGATTCGGTTTTTTCTCCAACATGTAAAAAAAATAATGATGCATTAAAGAAATCAGCCAATCTAAGAGCTTCAAAAACATTTGCCTTTAGATTAGGAGAAAAGGCAAAACCAATTAAAATTTTATTAAAAAGTTCTTTTTTCACAGATATAAAGATAATATTGAAATATAACAAATATTTAAGAAAAAAGCTGTATTATCTTTTAGCGCCCTTAAGAAAGTTTATTAATTATTTTTTTAGGATAGATTTTAAAAAAAAATCATTTCGAATAGGAGGATTAAATAAGACTTCTAAGACAATAAAATCTGTTCCTTTTCCCGATTTTAAAACGTCTTTAAAGTTAATCTTTGTCGGATACCATCTGTTTTGAATTTTTTTTATTTCATTAAAGGTTGTCCTTTTTAGAAGCTCCCCGCTTTTTGCATATAATTCAGATTTTAAAGGAACAAACCAAGATTGATCTATATAAAGGATTCTTTTATGATATGAGACGTCTTCTTTTTTAGCAACTAGCTCTAGTTTCCAGCAATTTCGATTCTGAATAGATTCTTCTCCAAGGATATTACAATAATAGATTTCTGAAAGTTTTTGTTCTTCCATCATGTCTTCATAAGAGAGATCAGAACCCATAACGGATTGCCTTAGAAGATGTCCAGATAACTGTATTATTCGGTCAGTTGAAGGAGAATAAATCCATAAACGATTATCTAATTTCAACATTTTTGTTCCTTTTTCTCTTTCAGGGGATAAATATTCCGTGTAATTTTTATAAGCCCCCTTAGAGTAACCTTTAGACCGGATAGTTCTGCTTTTTCTTTTTCCATACACGATCATTTTGGAATCCATTATTTGAGTGTCAGCGAACATATTATTGTCAACTTTTTTAATTATTTCAAGAGCTTTTACAGAGGAACTATTTTGACAGTTTGAAAAAAAACTGAAAAAAATTAAAAGCAATGATAAAAGAGAGTTTTTAAACATATTAATTTAGATATAAGTTAAACTTCAAGTTCTTTAAATAGGTTGGCAGTATTTCTTCTGAAAATTCCTCTTCCAGATAATGAGGAACCAAAAACCATTGAAAGTAAGCCGGGAATGAATCCAATATAAAATAAATCAGGAGTAACTTCGGCTTTTAGTACGCTTGGAAAAATTATTGCAGAATTTTCTAGAGCAGCGCTAATATCTATTCCGTTTTCTTGCATATAATAGCAAAAAGAGACACCGAGAAAGGTGCCAATAGAGGATCCAATTAAACCAATAAAAAAAGACTCTATTAGCAAAGAAAAATAAACATGTCTTTTAGATTCTCCTATAGCTAATCTAATGCCAAATTCTTGAAATCGTCGTAATCCGCCAATTAACCCTGTATTCCACAAAACCATAGACATTGCTAAAACGAAAATAAAAATAAAAATAGAGCTAAAAGTATTAATTAAATCTATTGTTGATCCAAGATCATTTTGATTTCTTAACGAAACCATAATTGGAGCAAATTCATCTGAACTATTTTCGTAGGAAGCATTAAAAGATTTTTCAATTTTTAAAGAGGAGACGTCGTCATAAATGTCATTATTAAAGAACCCTAGAAGCTCTCCAGTTCCATTTTCCATATCTAAAATTTTTTGTGCCTCATTAAAATCTATTATAAAAGTAGATTTGTCTAAAACTGGATTTCCAAAATTAACAGTCCCTGACATTTTAAAACTTTCAAAAACCATGCTTCCTTCCATTGTTGCACCGAAATAAGTAACTAGATCTCCCGGATTAACTTTAAGTTTTCTAGAAAAACTTTCGCTTAAGATGATTTCGTCAGGACTATTGGGGATAGAACCTCTTATTAAAGATTTATTAATAGAAAGGCGAGCTAATTCTCCTTTTGATTTATCGAATAAGTGGATTCCAAGTCCAATGCCAGGCCCTTGAAGTATTGTTTCCCCGTTTTTATCTGGCACATCTAATATGCCTCCAAATTTAATTCTGGGGACCCACTTTAAATTTGGGAAGGAAGAGTCTAGCGTACGAGTTAACATTGAAAGGTTTAAAATTGCTAAATCATTAGGAATTTGATCTTTATTTTCATAGTAAGGTTTAGTCATAATTTTTAGATGACCGGAATCTAATTTTGCAGTAGTTGAAACAAAATCAGACATCACGCCTTTAACAAAGCCAGCCATAAACACAGTGATGGAAACGCCAATAGTAATTACACATATTGGAATTAAGCTTTTTGTTCGATCCCTAAGGATGCCTTTTATTAAGAAATTAATCATTGAAGTTTACCTTTTAATGCAAGCACTGGATTTAATTTGGATATTTTTTTTGCAGGCAAAAAGCTAACTATGGTTGCGCTAATGAGGACTGTCAGAATAGTGCCAAAGACCAAGTTAAACCCGTAAACTGGATATATGAAGTCACCAATAGCAATTCCTATTTTTTGATCAGCTGGCGGAACAGGAAAGCCATTTAGTGACAGGAAATAGAAAAGAGGGAAACCATAGACACCTCCAAGTAAAAGGGAAAAAAAACTATAAAGACTTCCTTCTAAAGTAAAAAGTTTAATAACCCGAAACCTTGTCATTCCTAGGGCAATTAAGGTTCCAATTTCTTTTTGCCTTCTGAATATAGAAAGAACTTGAGTATCAAAAATAGCCAACAGGGCAATAGACATTAAAAGGAAATATATAATTCCTTGCTGATATTTTTTTTGATTAACTAAATCCGTTATGATTTTAAGTAAGCTTTCTTGAGATTTAAATTTCCAATCTTGAAGAACAGAAGGCTTATAAGAGGTATTTGCAATAAAAAATGAGGCTTCATTTTTTAAGCCAGTCATTTGCCATAAAGTATTTAAGTCTAGCCACAGTTGCCCTGTATCAACAGTTGGAACGTCAGAATCAAAAACATCGACTATAGTAATTCTGTCTGCATCATAGGTTCCATTTTTATCCCTCCATCGAATAAGAACTTCATCTCCAATTGAGAGTTTAGTTGATTCAGCCATTCTTTTTCCAATTACGGCAGGATATTTATAATTTGTGTTTAAAACCTTCTTTAATGGAACTTTTATAAAAGTATTTTTAGGGAATCCTCCTTTCATTGAAATTGACATAATTCTTCCTTGAGGGTAAATTGTTGCCTGATGAACAAGAATAGGTGTTAAGTTGTTAACCTCTTTTGGGATTGAACCGTGCCCATCTAGAATTGAAAAGGGATCTAATGGATCATAGTTTTTGTGAAGTAAATGACCATTTCCGTATTCCCAGGCAATACTGTCTCTTTTTGCTTGGGCATCCCAGCCATCCATTAAACTATTTAAGAGAATAATAATGACAAAAGAGATAGAAAGAACAAAAACGTTAAGAAAAGTTCTTAGTTTTGCTCCCAATAAATTTTTTAATGATAATTTAAGCTCAAGCATTATGTTCGAGATTTATTAGCACGCTCTTTGTCAATTTTTCCATCTTTTAAAACAATTGTTCTTGATAAATATTTCATTACCTTTTCATCATGAGTAGAAAATATAAAAGTAGTATCCAATTCTTTATTAAGAGTTTTCATTGTTTTAAGAATACTATGAGCATTTTCAGCATCTAAATTTGCAGTAGGCTCATCAGCAAGTAAAATTTTAGGACTTTTAACCATTGCTCTTGCTATGGCAACTCTTTGACTCTCTCCGCCAGATAATTTATCAGGTTTTTTGTCTTTGTGATCCTGAAGCCCAACCCATTCCAGGGCTTCTAAAACCATTTTTTTTCTTTTTTCAGCTGAAAAATTTTGAAGTAGTAATGCAAATTCTACATTTTCATATACAGTGTAAACAGGGAGTAAATTAAAAACCTGAAAAATAAATCCAATATGATGATTTCTTAATTTTGCGGCTTGAGAATGAGTTAATTCAGAAATATTATTATTTAAAACTAAAGCTGTTCCAGAAGAAGGACTGTCTAGGGAACCAATTATATTAAGTAAGGTTGTTTTTCCTGATCCACTAGGGCCAACGACTCCTGTAAATTCAGCCTTTTTAAAAGAAATCGAGACATCCTTTAAGGCATAAAATGATTTTCCAGCAACAGGATAGCTTTTGCTTAAATTTTTTAATTCTATTATTGGAGTGTTACTCATTATTAATGATTATAAGTTAATAGGACACTTATTGAAGGTCCAGCAAAGGTATCCAATATTTCATTTTGAAGAAAATTTTCTTGTTGTATTTTAGGGTTGTATGTTGCCATAAAATAGCCTGTGATTTTATTAAAAAGGTGTTGGTAATTTAGTGCAAAGGTATTTGAGGTGTTTTCCCATTGACGATAATAAAATGCATTTATTGATCCAAAAAAACTTATGGGATAGGAGCTGCTAATTGCTGAAATGGAACTTGAATTATTATGATTAATTATTTTATTCCCGTAAGAGCTGATAAAATGTTCTCCAATTATATTAATCCCATTTCCAATATTAAATGTATAATCAGCGCCAATAGTCATTAAATATTGATAGGTTAATTTTTTAATTTTTTTGGATCTTTTTATATAAGATCCTTCAATCCAAAAACCAATTCCTAAATCCCATTTTGCATCAACTCCAATTCTGTGCTCAGGATTTTTCATATATGTATTTAGAAGTTTTAGCTTATCAAAGCTTGCCACTCTATAATGGTAAGAAAAAGACACCTCCCCTTTAGGAATAATGTTTTGAAATCTACCTCCAAACTCAGGAAGTTTGTTGTAAGTTGTAAAAAAGTCAAAACCTCTAGGGGTCTCATTTCCATATAAACCCCATAACCAAAAGTTAGAGTTGTTTTTAAAATAATACCTAATTAAAATTCCATAAACTCCATTTGTAAGTCTAAGCGGGTCTCTAGGATCAATTTGGTTAAACCACTGTAATGGCCTTATAAGAATTGCAGATCCAAAATCTATTTTTTGAAGTCCTGCTCGAAGCTCAAAGTTGTTTTTAATATATCTAAACCAGAATCTATAAGGCTTTACTGAGCTGTTGTTGTTTTCAGAATGGCTGACATTAAAGAATTTAGAAAAAGAGAAATTAGCAGACCCTAAAAAAGCTGTTGAAGTAATGCTGTCTTTTATATGTATAGATTTAAATTCGGGAAGATATCTTCCGCCTAAAAAATAACCCTTACTGTTATTAAAACTTAAATTTGTTTGCAGAGAAATTAGCCCATCAGATTCATATGTGTTTTTTTGAGCGCTTAAATTTATAATTATAAAATTTAAAAATATGTATATTAATCTTTTTTTCATTTTTCAGGTAATATTCCGTAAAAATAATGTTTGGTGAATTCCATGATAATTTCTTGTTCGTTATTATAAAGTTTGACAAGTTTAGGGTCAACAAGTTTCTTATTAATATCTTGTAATAAGTATATAAGAAATTCAATTTTAATATCTTTTCTGATTTCTCCCTTTTTTTGTGCCAACTTAAAATCTTTGTAGAATTCTTTTTGTGTTTGTTTTTGAGAGTTTAGTAAAAAGCTTTTCAAATCAGTATTTTTTTCAGAATAAATATCTTCTAATAGCTCCTTACTTATATTATTTGAAGTCTGGTATTTTAAATTTATTAAATCGCTAATTTTTTTTGAGAAAGACACTTTTGAAGCGATAATGTTTTTATATAAATTAAATTGATTATTAGTAAGGTCTTTAAATATTTTGAGCGCCAGTGCATTTTTGTTTTTAAAATTCCTGTAAAATGTCATTTTGCTTATGTTTGAAGCTTTGCAGATTTCTTTAACGGAAACTTTATTTAAACCATATTTCCAAAAGAGATCTTTTGCGCTATTTAAAATTAACTTGTATTTAGAAGCCTTCAATAGTTACTTTTTTATATAAAAGTACGAAAAAGGTAACATATAGGCATAAAAGTAACATTATTGTTTGAAAGAAATTAAAACAGGGAGATGATCTGAAATACAATTAGAATTTGTCATTTTATCATTAATGTGCCTATAATTAATAACCGAAATATTTTTTACAAAGATATAATCTATACGATTTTTTTTGAGAGGGTGATTAGGATTAAAGTTATTGAATGTTCCAAAGGGTCCGTAAAGTTTTTTTTTGGACTCTAATAGCCCATCTTCAAGATAGGATTTAATTTCATTAATTGGAGCACTATTCGGAAGACAATTTAGATCTCCTAGAAGTAGGAGTTTATCATTTTTCGGAACTATAGAGTTTATAATTTTTAAAATTAATTTAGCAGAGTTTAAACGAGCAATTTCACCCAAATGATCAAAATGAGTGTTAAAAACCCACAAATGTTGTTTTGTGTTAATATTTTGGAATTTTCCATAGGTACATATTCTTTTGTGAGCAGCGTCCCATCCAATAGTTGGCGAATCAGGTGTATTTGATAACCAAAAGGTGTTACTTGCTAATAATTTAAATTTTTTAACATTATATAAAATTGGAGAATATTCCCCTTTTTGTAACCCGTCTTCTCTTGCTATTCCAATTTTATTATATAAGGGGAGTCTACTGTTTATAAATTTTATTTGAGAAAATAGGACTTCTTGTAAACCAATAATATCAGGATTATAATAATTTAAAAGATTTGTTAATGCATCTTTTCTGTTTTCCCATTTATTTATTCCATCTGAAGAATTTGCATATCGGATATTATAACTCATTGCAGAAGAGAATTGAGAATTTAGACTCAAAGAGTATAATGTAAATAAAAAGATTAAATTTTTTTTCAAGGACTTAATTTTTTTTCATCACTATTTAATGGTAGTTAAATTAAGTTTTTAATTTAAAAGAGTTTCTATGTCTTTAGATAAATTATTAATTTCAAGCGGAAGAGTTCCATTATAAACTCCCCGGATTCTTAAATTTTGATCAACAAGTAAAACATGTTCAGTGTGAAGAAATTCAGTGCTGTCTTTGGTAAACCCAATTTCTTCTTCAGCAAAATAAGATTGTCGTGCAAGGGTGTAAATGACATTTCTTTTTCCAGTTATAAAATGCCAATTTTTCATTTTTATGTCATAGTTTTCAATGTAAGATTTTAGTTGTTTTATTGAATCAATCCAAGGAGTTACACTAAATGATAGGATTAAAAAGTTTGAATTATTTTTAAATTTTTCTAATTTTTTCAAATTATTTGTTATTCTCGGACAAATACCTCCACAACGTGTGAACATGAAATTAGCAACGTGGATTTTACCTTTTAAAAAACCAGTATTAATAATATTTTTTTTATCGCTAGTTAAATTAAAATTAGATATTTTATGAGTAATTTTTTTTTCAATCTCACTTTCTTTTTTGAGAAATATTGGATTAAAATCAGGAGAATTAAAATAGGGAAGATGCTCTTTATTTTTTGAACATGAGAAAAAAAACAAAAAGACTAAAGTTTTAAAAAATACTATCCTTAACATTTATGCAATTTTTAGTTCCGAAAAGACCGTATCTACGTCCATTTTTCAAAATATAGTTCGATTTAATTGTGCCATTGTTGTACCAGACTTTTTGAGAGCCAGTTTCATAGCCATTTTTATAATTCATATGCAAAATAAGATTTCCTTTTTTAGTCCATGCTTTTCTGAATCCATTATATTCGTTGTTTTTTAGTTGAAAAACAAATTTTATTTTCCCATCCGGATAATAGCCGATATGATCTCCTTCTTTTATTCCATTTACATATTTTCTAGATTCTAAGAGTTTGCCATTTGGATAATATTTTTTCCAAATTCCGTTTTTTGTCCCATTTTTATAATTACCTGTTAATAGAGTGTCTAATGAGTTTTCATATAATTCATATACAAGGCCATTAAAGGGCATATTTTTGTAAAATGTAATTCCAGATTTTTGATTTAATTCAAATTTATTAATATTAAAAATTAATGTATCATTTTGTTGAAAATCGCATGCAATAATTGCAAAAAAAAGCAGAAAGGTTTTTTTATTGTGTAACAGTGCCTGGTGTCCCATAGTATCCACTTCCATTAATGTAAGGGTCTTGATCAGTAATATGATAATGATAAGTTCCATTAGGAAAATCTTCAGTTTCATGTGAATGACCATGAAATTCATCTAAATCTGAATTAGTAACTTGTAATCCATTTTCAAGAGGACCATAGACTGGATATCCATCAAGCAAAAATCCCATTAACGCATTTTTCCCTTCTTTAGAAGTTAAATAAGTTGGCTCTAAATGGTAATGGTATACACCTTGTTGTTGAGGATGACCATTAAATTGATCAAAAGAGTCTATTTCATCAGTTAAAGGTTTATTATTTGGACCAGCATATTGATTATAAAATGAAACACCGTTTATTGCAACCCCAATAGAGCCTAATTGAGTTGGATTACTTTTAGACGCTGGACTTGGGTTTATTGGAATAGAAAAAGTAAAATCGAATGAAGAGATTCTGTTAGGATTTAAATTAAAATCATCGTTAGAACCATTATAAGCTTCATACTTTTCATCATTAGAACTATAATATGGACTATTATGATCAGGGACTCCATTTACTTGAATGATAACATTAGAGCCCTTAAGATATATATCAGAAGCATTGTATATTTTAGAATAAACAGAAGGCACATCGGGAGCAATATTTAAAGTCCCTGAACTTTCAGTTGAAGCATCTGGGGAATCTGAAGATTCATCTTTTGAACATGATAAAAGAAAAATGAGATTTATAAATCCAACACAATATAATAGCTTGATTAACTTCATCATTATAAAATATATCCAAATATCAAATAAATTTTAATAACATCAAACTAACAAAATCTAAATTTTAATTAGCATTGAAAAAGCCCCAAATAGTCTTATATAAATTATAATCTTTACCAAACAAAGATTGGTGCTTTGCATTTTCAACTATAGTATATGAAATTTTAACATTAGAATTGCAATTGCCATATTTAAAGGACTGCACATTGTATTCACCCCACTTAGAATTAGTTTCTACAGGTTCTAAATTACAGGAAAAATTAATTGCCCAATTTAATGCGCTTTCTTTTGCTGAAAGGAAAATATGTTGAACTTTTGAAACACCACCTTGAATTGGAATAAGTTGATCTGAGTCACCATTTATTTGAAAAACAGATAAAGGTTTTTTAGGAACAATTTTTGAAATTAGATCAGTTTGTTGACTAATAATTGGAGCAATTCCATTAAAAAAAGAAGTTTCTTTTCCAAGCTTGTTAACCATCCCTGCACCATTAGAAGAACCAATTGCAAAGATTTTTGAAGTGTCAAATATTTTAAGCTCTTTAATTTTTTCAATAACCTTTATTACAAACTCTACATCATTAGCCTTTGATTTTTCATAGCCTAAATTCCAACTATTAAGATATCCATCAAGATAAATAGCAATAAACTCTTCGTCATCTACTAAAGAATTTAATCCTTGTAATTGATTTAGAGAGTTTATTGCATTTCCTCCATTTCCATGGAAATACATGAGAACAGGATAAGAGTCTTTATTAGGAGAGTTGGGATATCTTATTAAAGCAGATCTTAAAATTGTGTTATTGTCAATTTTTTGAGAAATTTTTATTTCATTAGGCATTAAACTTTCTGTATTTTCAATAGGATCTTTATTTGAAGAACAGCTCAAAAAAAATAAAAGTTGTAATGTGAGTAATATTTTTATTTTAGTATTTATATCTAAAGGGATTTAATTTTTTGTTACACTAAAAAGCCAAGACAATAAATCTGGTTCTTGAAATACGTTATCCCAGCTATTATGATTAACACCAGGATAAATTTTTAAGGAAACGTTAGAGCTATATAATTTAATTTCCTCAAACATTTTTTTAGATAATTCTACAGGAACAACTACATCTTTGTCCCCATGAAATATCCTCCAATGAGTATTAGAGATTTGTTTAGAAATTTTAGGATTAGCCCCTCCACAAATAGCAAAGGCAGCTGCAAAAAGATCAGGATTTCTATAAACCAATTCAAAAGTTCCCATTCCACCCATAGATAATCCACCAACATATATTTTTGATGAATCTATAAGATATTTTGAATTAATATTTTTTAGGAGGCTTTCTACTAAATTTAAAGTTTTGTTATTGATAGGATCTGGACTATATTGAAAAGAATTATTTTCTCTACTTAATACGTTAGCCCAGTATTGATTTTTTGGACATTGTGGGAAAAGAATAATTGCTGGATTGGTATTTTCAATGTTATGTTGAAGAAAGAGTTTACTTCCATGAATTAATTGACTTTCATTGTCATTTCCTCTTTCTCCAGCTCCATGCAAAAATAAAACTAAAGGGTATTTTTGATTAGCATTAAAATTTTTTGGGAGAAGAATTCTGTAGGGCAATGTGTCTCCTTTAATTACAAAAACTTCTTTGGAAAACTCTTGGCTAGATAATTTCATAAAGCAAAAAAAAAGAATGAATGTGAGTATTTTTTTAGTCAAAAAAAAAGAAATTGATTTATAATTCATCAGTAAAAATATTAAGTATTTAATTTAAGAACAGCCATAAAAGCTTCTTGAGGGATTTCAACATTTCCTATTTGTCGCATTTTTTTCTTTCCCTTTTTTTGTTTTTCAAGAAGCTTTCTTTTTCTTGTTATATCACCGCCATAACATTTAGCTGTAACATCTTTTCTTAAAGCTTTGACAGTTTCTCTGGCAATTATTTTAGAGCCAATAGCGGCTTGAATAGGGATATCAAATTGTTGCCTAGGAATTATTTTTTGAAGTTTTTCACATATTTTTTTCCCAATAGAATATGCGTTGTCGGAATGAATAAGTGCAGACAAAGCGTCAACTTGATTTCCATTTAATAAAATATCAATTTTGACTAATTTTGAAACTTTCATTTTAGAAGGAGTATAGTCAAATGAAGCATATCCTTTTGATACAGTTTTTAATCTGTCATAAAAATCAAAAACAATTTCAGCTAAGGGAAGGTTAAAAGTGAGTTCAACTCGTTCGGTGGTAATATAATGTTGGTTTAGTATCATACCTCTTTTTTCTATACAAAGGGACATAATATTTCCAACATAATCTGATTTTGTTATTATTGAGGCAGTAATATAGGGTTCTTCAACTCTATCTAAAAAAGATGGATCAGGAAGGTCAGAAGGGTTATTTACTAAAAGAATTTTAGAAGGATCTTTTTTTGTATAGGCTTGATATGAAACATTTGGAACTGTCGTTATAACTGGCAAATTAAATTCTCTTTCTAATCTCTCTTGAATAATTTCTAGATGTAACATTCCTAAAAAACCACATCTAAACCCGAATCCAAGAGCAGCTGAACTTTCTGGCGAAAAAACTAATGAAGCATCGTTAAGTTGTAATTTTTCCATTGAGGATCTTAAGTCTTCAAATTCTTCTGTATCTATAGGATAAATTCCTGCAAACACCATTGGTTTAACTTCTTCAAATCCATCTATTGCATTCCCAGTAGGGTTTTCAGAGGAAGTTATTGTGTCGCCGACTTTGACTTCTTTTGCATTTTTAATGCCAGTTATGAGGTATCCTACATCACCTGCAGCAATTTTATTTTTAGGCTCTTGAATTAGTTTTAGTGTGCCTATCTCATCTGCAAAATAGGATTTGTTAGTAGCCATAAAATGGACTTTTTCACCTTTTTTTATGGTTCCATTTAAAACTCTAAAATAGGTTTCTACCCCTCTAAAAGGATTATATATTGAATCAAAAATTAAGGCTTGAAGAGGAGATTCAGAATTTCCTTTAGGATGAGGAATTTTTTCAATAATGGCTTTTAAGATTTCTTCAATTCCTTGACCGGTTTTAGCTGAAGCGGGAATAATTTCATTTTTGTCACATCCAAGAAGATTTACAATGTCGTCAGTAACTTCTTCTTTATTAGCAGAGGGGAGATCTATTTTGTTTAGAACAGGAATAATTTCTAAATCGTTTTCAAGAGCTAAATATAGATTAGATATCGTTTGGGCTTGAATACTTTGGGCTGCATCAACCACTAATAATGCTCCTTCACAAGCAGCAATTGATCTTGATACTTCATATGAAAAATCAACATGGCCTGGGGTATCAATTAGATTAAGAATATATAATTCATTATTTAAATTATATTCCATTTGGATCGCGTGAGACTTTATTGTAATTCCTCTTTCTCTTTCAAGATCCATATTGTCTAAAAGTTGATCTTTTTTTTCTCTTTCAGTTACAGCGCCAGTAAATTCAAGTAATCTATCAGCAAGTGTGCTTTTACCGTGATCGATATGTGCAATAATGCAAAAATTTCTGATTTTTTTCATTAATTTTTTTAGCTCATTCAGATTCAAAGATACTTATTTGTTCTGATGCTTTTTTGTTTAAATAAGAAAACTTATTTTTAATATTTTAGAATTAAGAATGAAAAATTTTATTGTTGTACTTAGAATTTTCCTTGGATTGTCTTTTTTGTTTTCTTCGTATACGAAGTTAATAGCTCCAGGATTTTTTGAAATCACTCTTTTAGATCAAGGGCTAGCATCATCAAGAGATTTTGCTGCTCATATGACAAGGTTTTTCATTGGCTTAGAATTTTCTTTAGGGATTTTAATAATTCTTCCATATTTAACAAAGAGTTTAATGCTTTTCTCTGGAGGATTACTCTCTGCATTTACAATTCATTTAGTTTATTTAATTTTAATTGGAGATAATGAAAATTGTGGATGCTTTGGTGAGATGATTTCAATGACTCCATCTGAATCAATAGTTAAAAATATAATTTTAATTTTTGCCACTTTTTTTGTTTATAAGAAGTCTTCTGAAAAAAGAATTTCAATTCTGATTCCAAATATTTTTATGCTACTTACTATATTAAGTATGTGGTTTATAATACCAATTCCAAATAATAAAAACTTTCCATTTCAAAAATATTCCAATTTTATTCCGTCTGGAAGAATTGATTTAGCAGAAAAAGAGGGCCTAGTTGCAATTTTTAATTTAGATTGTGATCATTGTCAGGAAGCCGCTATAGAGTTGTCAATAATGAAAAAAAAGCATGAAGCTTTTCCTAAAGTTTTCGTTTTATATTTTAAAGAAGGGAGTACTTCAGTAAAAGAATTTGAAAAAATATCAGGATCACAATTTCCATACACATTAATAGACGTAAACTCATTTTTTGATTTAATTGGAGATTCTCCTCCTCGAATTTATTATATAAACAATGGTAAGGTCATAAAAATTTGGGATGACAATTTCACAGATAACATAAAATCTTTTTTTGATCTTAAGGGGTAATATTATAATTAAAATTTAAATTATTTAGATTTGTGAAAAAATTTAATTGAATTGGCATCAATTGGTGAAATAGAATTAGGAGATTTCCCTCTTCTGTTAGCTCCCATGGAGGATGTAAGTGACCCCCCATTTAGGTCTATCTGTAAAGAGAATGGAGCGGACGTTGTATATACTGAATTTATCTCTAGTGAAGGATTAATTAGGGATGCAGCCAAAAGCATAAAAAAACTTGACATTTATGAAAAGGAAAGACCTGTAGGAATTCAAATTTTTGGTTCAGACATTAATTCCATGATTAAGTCAGTAGAAATTATTGAGGCAACTAAACCTGACATAATAGATATAAATTATGGATGCCCAGTAAAAAAAGTTGTTTGCAAAGGAGCTGGAGCAGGAATTTTAAAAGATATACCATTGATGGTAAAACTTACTGAGGAAATGGTTAAAAGAACCTTAATTCCAATAACAGTTAAAACTAGACTTGGATGGGATGAAAATTCCATTAAAATAGTTGAAGTTGCTGAAAGGCTCCAAGATGTTGGAATTAAATCAATAGCTATTCATGGAAGGACTAGAGCTCAGATGTATAAAGGGAAAGCGAATTGGAGTTTAATTGCTGATGTAAAAAATAATCATAGAATGTTTATACCTATTTTTGGTAATGGAGATATTAATACTCCTGAGAAGGCTAAATTGATTCGAGATAAGTATGGATTAGATGGGGCAATGATTGGGAGAGCAAGCATAGGGAACCCATGGTTTTTTAATCAAGTTAAGGAGTTTCTAAAGAAAGATATAATAATAAAAGAACCTTCAATAGATCAAAGAGTTAAAGTTGCAAGGAAGCATTTTGAAATGTCATTAGATTGGAAAGGAGAAACACTTGGAGTCCTTGAAACCAGGAAACACTATAATAATTATTTTAAGGGAATACCAGATTTTAAAAAATATAGAATAAGATTGGTTACAGCTAATTCTTCAACTGAAGTTTTTAATATTTTAGATGAAATAGAATACGCTTTTAATGGAGAAAAGTCTTTAAGTTTATTTTAGATTTTTATTAAAATTTGAAGTAACCCAAAAAGAAGTAATTCCTCCAAGAATCATTAAGGTTATAATTACTAAAATAAGATTTTTAAATTCAAAGGAAACAGGATATGGAAGGGATGTTCCGGGAACAAATAAAAAAGGATGATAATATTGAATTATCAATAGAATTCCCCCTATAAGAATTCCTATAATTCCTCCAATCCAAGAGATCATTAATCCTAAATAAAAAAATATTTTTCGTATTGCTTTTTTGTTTACACCTATTGCGTTTAATATTTTAAGATTAGGTTTTTTTTCTAGGATCATCATTATAAGAGCACCAACTACATTAAATAATGCAATTATAACAATTAATGTGAAAATTAAATATACAGCAACATTTTCAGTATTAAGCATTTTATATAGAACAGGGTTAAGTTCTTTTTTAGTTTTTATTATAAATGAATCTTTTAGAATAGGCGTAATTTTTTTTAGTAATGTTTTAGATTTAGCATTTGCATTTGATTTTATGTATATATAACTATAATAGTTTTCAGGAGTTTCAAATAGTTTTCTTGCAAATTCTGAAGATGAAAATAAATACTTGCTGTCAATTTCTTCACCACTAGAATAAATTCCTGACACTAAACTTCTAATTGAATTAAAAGGATTGTTAAAAATATTTAAACTTGGGGGTTTTTTAATCGCGGCAAGCAAAAGAAAATCATTGTAATCATATACACCTAAACTTAATATTTTTGCTATTCCAGAGCCAACTATAACTTCATCATATTCTGAATTAAACCATTGTCCGGTTCCAATTAATTTTTTTATTGGGATAACTTTATGGTAACTGGAGTCGACACCTTTTAAATAGGCAACATGATTTTTCTCACGGAAAGTCAAGAAAATTTTTTCTTCAATTATTGGAGCAACAGCTTCAATTTCTTTTATAGATTGAATTGAATCTAAAATTGAGGAATTCACAAATAATGTTTTGCCTGTTTTAGGTTCTATTCTAAAATCGGGATCAAAAGAATTTGAAAAAGAGAGGCCATAATTTTTTAATCCACTAAAGGCACTTAAAACAATTATTAGGGATGCAGAAGCAATGATAACAAGGAATAATGAAATGAAATTAATTAAATTAATTACTTTCTGTTTGCTTTTTGAAACAAAATATTTGGATGCTATGAAAAATGAAAAATTCAAAAATTAATTTTATTTATTAAAATTTTTTATTGGATTTTCTTTATCCTTTAAAGCTTTATCAATTTTTTCAATGTAATCAAGTGAATCATCAATTTGGAAAAATAATTCAGGGATTTTTCGGATTTGATTTTTAAGTAATTGAGCTAATTTATGTTTTATTTTGTAGGAATTTTTTTTAATATGTTCAATTTGATTATTAGCTTGATTTGAAGGGAAAATACTTAAAAATATTTTAGCTAAAGAAAAGTCTACAGTTATATTTACTTTAGTAACAGAGATTAATAAATTTGAAGATCCTTGAGATTTTAGTTGTTGTTGTAACAAAGTTGCAATTTCTTGTTGTAATAAAGCTGCAATTTTTCTTTGTCGGGGACTTATGGTATTTTTCATCAGTTATAAACTTTGAAACCTTATAATAAATAGTTTTTTAATAGGACTAAATTACGGATATTTAAATAATCGATTAAATCATGAAAAAAGTTATAATAAAGGATGATTACGGAAATGATATTGAAATTAATAATTTAGAAATGTTTAAAAGGCATTTAATTGAATATCATTCTATTAATGGTAGAGGGGATTATTCAATTCATACGGAAAGAGAAGGATATTTCACTATTAATGAAGAGTTTTATAAAGAAATAATGTCAATTAAATAATTTCAAACTTAAAGTAGATAAATTAGAAAGGGATGAAAAAACTGGTACAGATAAAGTACTGGAACAGTATCATAGAAAGGTAAATGGTGAATGCAGTATATTAGAAAAATAATCTGACTCACTATATAATTTAAATTCATTTGTTTTAGTATTTTTATGCCTCAATTGAGAAATGATATTACTATCATACTTTTGAATGTTTATGCAAATGACATCCTCGAGGAGGCAGTAACAAATAAGAAATCCTTTGGAAAGTATTATTATCATTGAATTAGGTCCTATAGCTCAGTTGGTTAGAGTAGCTGACTCATAATCAGTTGGTCCCTGGTTCGAGCCCAGGTGGGACCACGAAAAAACCCTCTATGTCATTGACAATGAGGGTTTTGTTTTTTTTAGACACAGGTGTCGAACCAATTATCGAACCAAAAATGAATTTTTTAATAGACAGGAATCAAAAAAAGTTTGAAACAAAGTTTCTAAAAGACTATTTTTATATTTATGTCAACCCATAACGAAATATCATCCTTTATTTGGAATGTCTGTGACGATGTACTTAGAGGGTTGTTTAAACAACATGAGTATGGGGATGTAATTTTACCCTTTGTAGTATTAAGAAGACTAGATTGTGTTTTGGAAGGAAGAAAAGATGAAATTATTAAAGTTCATCAAGAGTATAAAAACAAGTTTGATGATACCTCTAAAATCATACATTCAAAACTTAACCTAAAGTTCTCCAACTATTCAAGATATGATTTAAGAAGGTTGAAGGATGAACCTAGTAAACTTTCAGAAAACTTTTATGATTATCTAAGTTCTTTCTCTACAAATGTTCAAGACATCATTCAAAATTTTGGATTACAAAAACACATTGACAAATTAGACTCAAACAACAAATTATATCTTCTTGTTGAGAAGTTTACTGACATTGATTTACATCCATCGAAAATTGACAATCACGTCATGGGGAATATTTTTGAAGAACTTCTAAGGAAATTCTCAGAGATGAGTAATGAAACCAGTGGAGAACATTATACACCACGTGATGTAGTAAAACTTTTGGTTTCATTGGTGTTTTCATCGGATAAGAACAAACTTTCAGACCCAAATAAAATAATTTCTGTTTATGACCCTTGTTGTGGAACAGGTGGAATGTTAACCATTGGAAAAGATTGGGTACATGAAAACATCAATAAAGAAGTAGATATCAACTTGTTTGGACAGGAACTCAACCCTCAAACCTATTCGATTTGTAAATCAGACTTTTTAATTACAGATGAAGAACCAGACCACATTAAACTTGGTTCATCACTTACCAAGGACCAACACTCTGAGGAAAACAGAAAGTTTGATTATATGATTACTAATCCTCCTTTTGGAGTTAGTTGGAAATCAGAACAAAAACAAATCAAAAATGAGTCTCAAGAATATGGAGGTAGATTTTCAGTTGGTACACCAAGAGTATCGGATGGTTCACTTCTTTTCCTACAACATATGATTTCTAAAATGGAAACTCAAGGTTCCAGAATAGGTGTTGTATTTAATGGTTCTCCTTTATTTACAGGTGATGGTGGTTCAGGAGAATCAGAAATCCGTAAATGGATAATTGAAAGTGATTGGTTGGAAGGGATTATTTCTCTTCCAGACTCTTTATTCTTTAATACAGGTATTTCCACCTACGTATGGATTGTTACCAACAAGAAGAATTCTAAACGAAAAGGTAAAGTTCAACTTATCAATGGTTCTTCGTTCTATAAATCCATGAAGAAATCATTGGGGAATAAACGAAAATATATTGAGGATTCTCAAAGAGAACAACTCCTTAAAACATACGAGAAGTTTGAAGAAAATGAACACTCTAAGATTTTTGATAATGAGTTCTTTGGTTACACAAAGGTTACGATTGAACAACCTAAGGTTGAGAAGGGACAAGTTCTTAGAGATAAAAAAGGGAATCCAAAACCTGATTCAAAACTTAGAGATTCAGAAAGAGTTCCTTTATCAGAAGATATTGAAGACTATTTTTCTCGTGAAGTAGAACCTCATCTTCCAAAATCATGGATTGATTTTAACAAAAGTAAGGTGGGATATGAAATCAACTTCACAAAGTATTTTTACCAATACAAACCCCTTCGTTCTTCAGAGGATATTACTCGTGATTTATTAGAGTTAAAAAAAGAATCTGAAAACTTACTTAACCTAATAATGGATTGATGAAGAGATATGATTCATATAAGGATTCAGGAGTTGAATGGATTGGTGAGATTCCAAGTCAGTGGAAACACACCAAGATGAAATATGTTGGTACTTATATAAATGGTTATCCTTTCAAACCTTCTGATTGGGGAGACAATGGACGATTAATAATTAGAATACAAAACTTAACTAAAGGTAAAGGTTCTGAAAACTTCTATGATAATGAAATAGACCCAAAATATATCATCAAAAAAGGTGATTATCTTTTTAGTTGGTCTACCACCCTCGGTTTATTTGAATGGAAAAGGGAAGAGGGGGTTCTAAATCAACACATATTCAAAGTTGAACTTAACGAGATTTTGGTAAGAAGATTTTATTACTGGGTAATTCAAGGAGTAATTGAAGAACTTTCAAACGAATCTCACGGTTCAACAATGACTCATCTTACTAAGGATGTGTTTGGTAATATTAAACTACCACTCCCACCCCTCTCCGAACAACAACAAATCGTATCCTTCTTAGATACCAAAACCTTACTCATTGATTCTCTAATTGAGAAAACCCAACTAAAGATTGAACTACTCAAAGAGAAAAGAACCTCTCTTATCAATGAAGTAGTTACCAAAGGATTGAACCCCAATGTGGAGATGAAGGATAGTGGTGTGGAATGGATTGGAGAGATTCCAGATGGTTGGAGAATAGTCCCTTTAAGACACCTCGGTTCTTTTCAGAACGGAATTAGTAAGGGTTCAGAGTTTTTTGGAACTGGATATCCATTTATGAGTTATGGAGATGTATATAAAAACGATATTACTCCAACCAAACTAAATGGGAAAGTTCAGTTAGAGGACTCTGAAATAGATAGATATACTATTCAAAGAGGGGATGTGTTTTTTACGAGAACATCTGAAACAAAAGATGATATTGGGGTTTGTTCCACTTGTTTAAACACAATTGAGAACTCAGGATTTTCAGGATTCGTAATTAGATTTAGATTTCATAATAATGTTCATTTACCTGAATATTCTAGATATCATTTTCAGACCCATTGGAAAAAAGTAATTATTGAAAGTAAAATGAACATAGTTACACGTTCATCATTAAGTCAACAGGTTTTAGGTGATACTCCTGTACTAATTCCTGATGTAAATGAACAACAACAAATTGTATCCTATTTGGATGAACAAACCAAACTAATAGATAACACTATATCCATTGAAGAAAAGAGAATAGAACTCCTTAAAGAGTATCGTCAATCCCTAATCTCTGAAGTAGTAACTGGTAAACGAAAAGTAGTTTAATTATGGTAAGAGTACCAACAGAAAAAAGATACGAACAACACATTGAAAGAGAACTAAATTCTCTTTTAGATGATGGTTTACAATTTCATTCTAAAGTTCACCAAAGAGATGATAGTTGGTATGATAAAGATTTATGTATTGTTGGAGATGAATTCATAGAGTTCCTAAAGGAAACACAAAAAGAAACCTACGATACCCTTATAAAGAAATATGGGAATAACACCCATAAAAATATTTTAAAGAGATTAAATAAAGTAATAGAAAATAAGGGATTAATACATGTTTTAAGAAACGGATTTGATGATGTATATGGTGGGAATATAAAAACACTATACTTCCAACCTTCAAGTAATCTCAATCCAGAATATAGAGAAACTAAATATCTAAAAAATAAATTTCTTTTAGTTCGTCAACTTCACTATTCACCTCACAATAATAACTCCATTGATGTGGTTGTTTTTATTAATGGAATTCCTATTTTAACAATAGAACTTAAAAATCAATTAACAGGACAGACTGTTCTTGACTCTGACAAACAATACAGATTTAATAGAGATCCAAAAGGGGAACCACTACTTAAATTTCAAAGATGTGTTTGTCATTTTAGTGTAGATAACGACAGGGTTAACATGACAACTAAATTAGAAGGTAAGGATACTTTCTTTTTACCGTTTAATAAAACTTTAAACAACTCTGAAACAAAAAGTAAAGGATTCAAGGTGGATTATTTATGGAAGGAAGTACTTACCCCTACATCACTTTTAGATATCATTGAAAACTTTTTACTGTTCACACAAAAAACTGACTACACTTGGAATGATAAAAAACAAAGGGTTGAAGAGAATAAAAAACCCCTTCTTGTTTTTCCTCGATACCACCAATTAAATGTTATTAGAAAATTAAAAAATCAAGTACTTAAAGATGGTGTTGGAACAAACTATTTAGTTCAACACACCACTGGTTCAGGAAAATCATTTTCTATTGGTTGGTTGTCTTTTATGTTAATGAATTTGTTTAAGAATGATGGACAAGACAGGGTCTTTGATTCAATAATTATTATAACAGATAGAAAGGTGTTAGACAAACAACTCCAAGACACCGTAAAAAGTATCCAAAGAGTTGAAGGTGTAGTAAAAAGGATTGACAAAAATTCTGAACAACTAAGAAAGTCCCTCACAAGTGGTAAAAATATAATAGTAACTACTATTCAAAAATTTTCGGTAGTAGTTAACAGAATGAGAGAATTAAGTGGTAAAACTTTTGGTGTAATAGTTGATGAGGTACACTCCTCACAAGGAGGTAAAGGAACGAAAAATCTTAATAAAACTTTATCGTTAAATATTGAAGATGAAATTGAGGTTGATGATGATCTAGTCAACGAAGAGATATTAGAGATTCGTAAAGAAATGAAATCTCGTCAAAAACAAAATCATATTTCATTCTTTGGATTTACCGGAACACCAAAACCACAAACACTAGAAGTATTTGGAACTTCTCAATCTGACGGTTCCAAAAAACCATTTCACACATACACAATGAAACAATCCATAGGAGAGGGATTTACTTTAGATGTGTTAAAATCTTTTACTCCTGTAAAAAGATGGTTTAAATTAAGAGGTAAAGGTGAGGATGTAGAACTTCCAGAAAATAGAGGTAAAAAAGAATTAATTAAATGGGTTGATTCTAATCCTGAAACAATATCCAGAAAAGTTGGAATCATAATAGAACATCTTTTAAACACAACTGTCAAATCAATTGAAGGTAGAGGTAAAGGAATGGTTGTAGTTCGTTCTATAAAAGACACGGTGAAATTCTTTTTTGAAATGAACAAACAATTTAGAGAAAGAGGTCTACAAAATAAAATAAAGTGTGTGGTTGGTTTTAGTGGGGATACAGAACACAATGGAGAAAAAGTAACAGAATATTCCCTTAATAAAGAAAACGGATTTGAAAGTAAGGATATTCCAAAAGGATTTAAAAATCCCCTTTATAAAGTTTTGATTGTATGTGATAAATTCCAAACAGGATTTGATGAACCTCTACTTCATTCAATGTTTATCGATAAACCAATACAAGGGTTACAATGTGTTCAAACACTTTCAAGATTGAACAGAAAGATGAAAGGAAAGAAAAGTACATTTGTTTTAGATTTTGTAAATAAAGTAGAAACCATTCAAGAATCATTTCAAAACTTTTACCAAACAACTATTTTATCCGAAGATACTGACCCAAATTTAGTCTATGATGTTCTTGACAAGATTAGAAATTATGACTTGTTTACCCCTCAAGAAATAGAAGATTGGAATACTGTTTTCTTTTCTGATAATCGTGATGATTCACAACTACAACCCACTTTAAATTTAGTGTTAGACAGATGGAAAGAACTTTCGGATGAAGATAGAGATGTTTCTAGAACCCAATTCTCCAACTATTGTAAACTATATGGATATATTTCAATGGTCCACCAATTTGACAATATTGAACTTGAAAAACATTATGTCTTTTTTGAATATTTAAGAAAGAAGTTTCCAGTTGATAGAGACGAAAGAATTGACGTTTCTGATTTAGTTGATTTAGAGTCTTTAAATATTGATGTCAAGGGAAAATTAAATATTTCTTTAGAACCTGAGGATACTATATTTGACCCTAATGAATATGGAGATGGAAAAGGAAAAGACGAGGAAGAATTTGATTTACTTTCTGAAATCATCAATGAAATAAATGAATATTATGGGAAACTTCCTGAAGGAACTGAAGAAAGTTCAAAAAAATTAATTGAAGAAATAGTAAACGATGAGGATTTTAAACAAGTAGTAAAATCAAACAACACAGACTCTAACAAAAGAGATAAGATTCGTGAAATTTACGAGGAGAAGAACATAAAGACACTTGACACAAGTACCAAATTGTATGAGTTTTTTGAAAAGAAATACTTTAAAGAAAAAATGATTCGAATGTTTATTTCAAGACCAGAGTTATTAAATCAATTAGAAGGGTGACATGGTCCCAAAGGGACTTGAACCTAGGTTTTACATAAGATTTTTATAAAACATTGATTGGTTCGAACAACGAACCAAAATGGTTCGACAATCGAACCAAAGAAAAATGAAAAAGTCAGTATTTACGAAGGAAGAGACACCCTCCTGTGAGGACAGGTGGGACCACCAACAAACCCTCTAAGTCCTTGACTATGAGGGTTTTTGTTTTTAATGATTTAATTGTCGAACCAATTGTCGAACCAAAATCATTAATTTGTAGTATGATTTATGATTCCCTTATTGATAAGTTGAATTATCTTGATGAAGAGACATCCCCTAAATGGGGAAAAATGAATTCAGTTCAAATGATTAATCATTGTAATAATTTTATTGAAGTCTCGTTGGGAAACCAAAAAATTAGTCTTTGGACAAGATTATTTGGGAGACTTTTTGGAAAAGTATTTTTGAAATATTTAAAGTCATTGGATTTTGATATAAATAAGTATCCAAAAAATTCAAAGACCCTAAAAGAGTTTAAACCTTTTAGTTCAGAAGAATCATTTTTAAATCAAAAAAAAAGACTTATTGAAAACATTAAAATGGTTAAGGAGTTAAAATCTCATTATACTTTTCACAACATATATGGTAATATTGAAACTAGTTTATTTAAGAAACTAGTTCATTTCCACACCTCATATCACTTTAATCAATTTGGGATTTTATAATTGGTCCTTTTGGAACTTGAATCATGGTTAAGGTCAAAAAACCTTAATTTTTGGGATGGTTCGAACTTCGAACTAGATTGGTTCGATTATCGAACCACCTTGTTAACTTAACTACTTGATAATCAGTGTAAATACATCTCTGTTTCTGGGACAGGTGGGACCACCAACAAAGAAAAGTTTTAACGGTAAATTTGCCGTTAGCACTTTTTCTTATTTGTCCCGATATTTGTCCCTTTATTTCTTATAGAACCCACAAAAATTTCAATTTAAAACCCTCAATTTAGACCTCTGTGCCTTAAATTAAATCTGATTTTCTTTTGAAACTAGAGCTCCTTTTCCTGAAGAAATAATAACTCTACCAATACCTCAAACTTCTAAAGAGTTTGAATTGGTATTAGACCCTTTTATGGGAAGTGGAACTACTGGAAGAGTTTGTGATAAGTTAAAAAGGAGTTTTAGATATAAGTTTTCTTTTTTATTGATTAATAAAAAATTCAGTTATTGAATTGGCTCCTTTCCCAAAATTATAAACAGTTTTATTTCTGTATTTTAACAATTTTGATTTGTTAAAACTCTTAATTGATAATTTTATTTTTGATTCCAATTGATGAATAAGGTCTTTCGTAATAACTGGTCCAATATCATAATTAGATCTATCAGTCCAATTTATATCCAGATGTTCTCTTTCATAGCCTTTCATTTCATCTCTATTTATACCCAAAGTAATTACTGGTTTTTTATGAACAAATAAAAAATCAAATCTAATAGATGATGTGTCTGAAATTAAGATGTTAGATTTATTCATAGATTCCGAGGGACTAATAGAATCATCCCATTCTAGATTTTTACATTTTAATAATTCTCTTTTACAATTATTTATAAATCTTTTTTCATGATGAAGGGAGTGAGGATGAGGACGGACGATTATATTATATTCTTTTTTGCTTAACTCTTTTATAAATTCTATTCCGTAATTACGTAAGCATCCTTTATTACCCCAAGAGGAACCAATTAAAATAGTTGTTTTTGAAAAATTAATTGCTTTTTTACTCCTAATTAAATCATCTATATAAGGGACGCCTAGAGGCAAAAGCTCTTTTTGTTTTAACCCTCGTTTTTTTTCTAGTTCTCTTATTGATTTTTTTTGAAATTGGCCCACCAATATAACAGAATCATAATGATCTAACGATCCTTCTCTGTAGATTGAAATATCACTTATTGAGTGGAATACATGGACTAAGTTTTTTACTAATTTAGGTTTTTTATATGGATAACCTGGAGTTCCAATATTTGGAGTTGTACTTATTAAATATTCAGATTCTATTAATGAAAATCTAATATATGACAGGAACTTATATCCTAAGTATTTAGCCTTTAAATATTCGCTTTTAATATTTAATATTTTATCCTTGGAGTCTATTGTATAATATGAAACATAAATTTTTTTATCAATAAATGATTTTATAAGAGGCATAAAGGTTGAAAAATATATATTTCCTTCACTAAATAGACTGATCTTTGACTTATTCAAGATTTAATAATTATAGAGATAAAACATGTAATTTAAGATTTTTTCAACTCAATAAAACTACAATTTTGAGCTGAGAGATTATTATTTATATATCTATTAATTTGAATTTAACAAAAAAATTTAATTTAAATTTATTAAATGCTAAAATTCAAGTTAAAGTTCTTCTATTTAATTTAACTCTTTAAAGATGACTTCTTTATAAGATTAAGTATGTCTTTAATTTTTAATTCTACTGGATTATTTTTTAATCTTTCAATATTTATAAATGAAGAATAGGCATTAATATTTAAATTACTTACCATTGATAAATCTGATTTTAATCCTAATGTTAATTTTAATAATTCAATAGAGTTTATAAATTCAATTTTTGTGGTTACCCTAAAAATTTCAAATAATTTCACTTTAATTTTTTGTCGAATACTTTCAAAATTCATTTTAATAAAGGGTTCAATATTTATAGCCACGGCCTCACCGTGAGGAATATCATGAAAAGTTGTTAGATAGTAACTCATTGCGTGAGGGCCTGTTGTTCTAGAAATATTGATTGCTTTACCACTTAAATTAGAACCTTCTAAAAGGAGTGAACGGATGTTTTCGTCGGTTTCATAAATTCTAGAGATATTAGGATATATTAATGCTAAAGATTTTAAGGCGTATAGTTCACTTTCACTATTTTTATTTTTAGCCCATAAGGACTCTATTGACTGACAAATTGCATCTATTGCCGAACAAGCAATTTGATATTTCGATAGAGAAAAAGTTGTTTTTGGATCAAGAATAGCATACTTAGGAAGTGTTTTTTTATTTAAAATGGAGAACTTAATGTTTTCTCTATAAATTACAGCGAATTTTGTTGATTCTGCACCAGATCCTGTTGTAGTTGGGATTGCTATTATTGGTATAGTATTTAATAAGTCAGCTGAGTTTTGGAAGTTATTTTTAAAAAGGGATATGTTATTTTTAAATAAGGCCACTAGTTTGGAAAAGTCAATAACAGAACCTCCACCATAAGCAACAATCAAATCGAAATTTAATTGTTCATGTTTTATTAATAGTCTTAAAATTTCTTTAAAAGATGGATTTTTTTCTGTTTTTGAATATAAAGTTATATTGTATTTCGAAGAAAGTTTATTGAAATATATTTCAGCGTCACTATCTTTAAAAGAGTTTTTACCAGTAACGATTAAAATTGAATTAGGCTTCTCTTTTAAAAGTATATTAGTAAGATTTGATTCAAATTCACCTTTTATGATTTTATTCATTGTTAATTTTTTTCATAAAATTCAATTTATTTTCATAAGGGCTTTCTTTAGGTCTCCCTAAGTTTTTCCTTGAGCCATTCTTTATAAGTATTTCAAGAAATAATGGGCCTTTATTTGAATTTAACCATTTTATGGAATCTTTTAGTTCAGTGTAAGTAGAGATTTTTTTAACTTTTTTATATCCACAATTTTTAGCAATTTTTGAAAAATTTATTTTTTTACCTACGGTTGGTTGACCACCAACGGATTCATGAGAGCCATTATTTAAAATTATATGTTTGAAGTTCTTTGAATTAGAAGTCCCATTTATAGTTAGGGATCCCATATGCATTATAACTGAACCATCACCATCAATACAGTACACGTCATTTTTGTTAAATAGAGAAATTCCTAAAGCTATTTGAGAACAGTGTCCCATTGATCCAATAGTTAAAAAATCTTTATTTACAATTTCACTATTTTTCTTTCTTAACTCATAGAATTCCCTTGATGTTTTACCTGTTGTAGTTATAAAAATTCCATTTTTAATTTCTGAGTTTAAGATTTCCTTAAGAACTTTTTCTCTAAGCATTAATTTACTTGTATCAGAAGTATGTTTTTTATTTTTAAATTTTGAAAAGGTGCCTTTTTTTATAAGCAAAGCAACTGGGCGAGATTCAATTTTTGATTTTGAAATTAGACTAGAAATTAAATTATAATTTTTAAGCTTATTATCAATAATTTCGTAGGGTATTTCTAGAGTATTTAAAAGTTTTTCTTGAATTGCACCTTGCTTTATATGTTGAGGCTCGTCAAAAAACCCTGGCTCTCCTCTCCAGCCAATTAAAATTATCATCGGGATTTTATATACCGTAGAGTCGCATAAAGAAAGCAGCGGGTTAATTGCATTACCTAATCCTGAATTTTGAAAATATACAAGTGGAGTTTTTCCAGTTGCTAGGTGATGTCCTGCCGCTAATCCAATTGCGGCCCCTTCATTTGCAGCAATTTTATGATTTTTAGAATCAATTTTTTTGTTAAAGTAAAAACTTAATTCCTTTAATAAAGAATCAGGAACACCAGAATAAAAATTAATTTCTTTTTCTATCAAAAAGTCAATAAATAAATTTGGATCAATCATAATTTATTTTCCGCCAGGAATTAAATTTAGGATTTCTTTAATTGTCATCATGTCTTTTGAGGACTCATAACTTCGAGAATTATTTAAAATGGATTTAGCCGTTTTTATCATTGATGGATAGGAAGATCGAAGTAGTTGATTTGCATAGATCACAACTTTAACTCCATGGTTAATTAATTCTTTTTCCTTTGTTTTGTTATAACTAGAAGGAACAACAATTAATGGTTTATGACTTCTAAATTTTTTATACTCTAGACAAAATTCGAAAATTTCATTAGGGGTTTTTTCTCTAGAATGAATCATTATACCATCAACCCCTGAATCAATATATGATTTGGCCCTAGTTAATGCATCTTTCATGCCTGCTTGTAAAATTAAACTTTCTATTCTTGCAATGACCATAAATTCTGAGGTTACCTGAGCGTTTTTAGCTGTTTTGATTTTATGACAAAAACTTTCAATTGAGTCTTGTTGTTGATCAACTTCAGTACCAAATAAAGAGTTTTTCTTTAAACCTATTTTATCTTCAATAATAATAGCAGACACTCCTAATCTTTCTAAAGTTTTAACAGTAAAATTTAAATGTTCCGGTTTTCCTCCTGTATCTCCATCATATATTATTGGTTTAGTTGTGACTTCTAAAATGTCATTGATACTTGTTAATCTTGAAGTTAAATCTACAGCCTCAATGTCAGGTTTTCCTCTTAAAGTAGAATCAGTGAGACTACTTGCCCACATTCCATCAAATTCAAGTTCCATTCCTTCTGAACTTAACACTTTAGTACTTTCAACTATTAGGCCACTAAGCCCACTATGAGCTTCTAATATCCTTACTATTGGTTTAGAGTCAATGAGTCTTTTTAATTTTCTTCTTCGAATATCAGGAGTAGTTCCAATTTCTTTAATAAGTTCGTGTAATTTTGTAGATGATATGTCTTTAGTATATTCTGGCTCAATAACCTTTCCCCCTATTTCTTTCATTACTTCAAGAACTCTTTTTCTTTTGTTTTTTTGAGGGCCTTCTTTCCAATCATCCCCATGAACAAAATAATCAGGTTTGACTTCCCTAATAATTGAAACATAATCGTCATCCTCTTGCGCAATTACTTTATGAACACCAACTATATTTTCAGCTATAAATTTTCTTTGTTGAAAAGTCAAAAAAGGAACTCGCTTGTATTTAGCAACAGCCTTATCAGTGAGAAGACCAACAATAACTTGGCCTAATTCGCTAGCTTTTTTAATAATATTTATGTGACCATTATGAATTAAGTCAGCGGCCATAGGCAAATAAACCTTCACTTCTTTTTTCATTTTAAAACCATTTTTTAGTTTCATTAGCTAGTCGACTACTATCATTAAAGTATGATAATTCAATTTGCGCTAAACTATTCATTGCTCCAGCAACCTCATAAACTATAAGCTTAGCATTGGCATCTTCCACATTAGTGAAACTATAAGAAATGAAGGGCTGAATATAAATAGAATCTCCAGGTAATAATATGTGTTGATGAATGACATTATTCATTTTCCAATTAAATAGGATTTTACAATTACCATAATTGAATAAAAATGAATGAAAAGGGCTTTCAAAATAATCAGTTTCAGATTTAGTATTTAAGACTTGTATTTCCATTCCTTTGGCAATTTCTAGATGATTTGGGTATGCTAAATCTTTAATTAAATAATTTTTGTTTTCATTGAATATTTTATTTTTACTAATAATTATAGGATTGAAATTTTCCTTATTTTTTTGTTTACCAAAGTTTTTATATTTATTTACTCTTTCTTCTCCAAGCCAATACATTTCTTTTTGGGCTCTTCTAACTTCTCCACCAAAAGTTACTGCTATAATAATTGCATCTTTTGAATTATCTCTACTTGAAAAAGAATGAGGATAAAAAGGTGTAATGTAATTTGAGTCTCCAGTATTCATTTCTTCACAATAATAATTTTCACCCTCCTTCCAATAGAAATTTACTGGCCCAATAAAAAATGTTAATTGATGTAAAAAGTGACCGTTGTTATATGCAATTTCAGGATTATGTGGATCAGAATTATTAACATTTCTTAATTCTTTAATCCATTCAGGCTTAAATGGGCCTAACTTTGACATCGCACTATCCCTATATTCATAATAAGGTAGTAGTTTACCATTGCTGTTTTTTCTATTAAAGACTCGACTGGTTTTAATAGAATCTTTACCGGTCATAATTTTAATTCCATTAGAACAATCATCTTCTAAAATATATAGATCTGAGATATCGATAGGATAGAAATCACCCATTTTATTAATGAGTGTATTTATTTCCTTTTTTGAGGATTTTCCCTCTAATATTTTATTTAGTTCTGAAACTTCAAAGTTTAATTCAAAAGCAGCTGATTCAGGCGTTCTTTTTAAATCGTTTAATTCACTTCTTATTCTGCTTCCGATTAACTCAAAATATTTCTTTTTATCTAACATTTATAACTCTTTGACTTTTAAATTTGTGGCAAATATTATGATTTTTTTAAATCTTTCTCTAAGATCTTAAATCTTCTGTAAGTTTTGCATAGTTTTAGAACAAAATTTATCAACAATAATTGAGGATTTAAATATAGGGTTCCTTTTATTTTTAAAGATTTTTTGAGTATAAATTAATTAAAATTAAAACAAAATAAATTTATTGTATTAAAAATAAAAAGGCAAAAAAACAAATATGATTAAAGACATAATGATAATGAAATAAATAAAAAGGGATCTTTTTTTATTTGACCAATTTTTTGAAATTCTTTTCAGCAAAAGGTCTTGAATAGTTTGACATGCTGCCATTATTCCGAAAGAACTAAAAGCCAATTCAGATATATTGATGTTGTAAAAGTAGTCACTAATAAAAGTGAGTAAACCTCCCAATAAAAAAAATATAAAACCTAGCCAACCTAAGTATTTTTTGCACCATTCTATCATAGGTATGTTCATTATAAAAATTAATAACTAGAATTTGGAATTTTAGATCCATGCGGATCTTTTTTAGGATTTTTTATTAAATTTTTCATTCTATTAAAAAATTCGGGATTATTTATGTGCTCAATTTCTTCAGCGATTTCATGAACTTCATTTGGCTTAAACTTCATAACATCCACAAGAAACATTTCTGTAAGCCTGTGTTTAGAAACAATTTTACTGGAAACTTTTTCTCCTAAAGGTGTTAGTTTAATAGGTTGATATGGTTGATAAGAAACCCAGCCAAGTGTTTTAAGTTTTTTTAGCATGTTAGAAACAGAAGAATAACTAATGTTTAAATGTTTAGCAATTTTAGAAACAGAAACTTTATCGCCTTTTTCTATGATTTTATAAATTATCTTAAGATAGTCTTCTTTTACTATTGTTTTTTTCATCTAACATTTAAATTTCAAAATAAATTGACAGCACATTTTGATTAAAAAGCATTAATAGAATTTCACTAAATTATAAACAAATATATTTAGTTTAATTAAAATAGCATTTTATTTATATCAGAATAATATTGGCTAATTTTAAGTATAATTTAATAGGAATGACAAAAGGCACTTTTTTGAAGATTGATAAAGTAATTGAAAGTATAAAAAATAAAGATTTAAATTATGACAGAAAGCTTGTCTTAAATCCTTTAATTAAGTATTTGAAAAATAAAATTTTATTGAATCAAAAAATAAATTTAAATTTTATTTGCACACATAACTCTAGAAGAAGTCAATACTGTCAGGTTTGGGCTAAAGTTTTTTCCTCGTTTTTTAATTTGGATTATTTAGAAACTTTCTCGGGGGGTACTTTATCAACATTTGTGCATCCATCAGTTATTAACTCGTTAGTCCAAATGGGGTTTTTTGTTAAGCAGCTAACAAGAGAAAAAAATTCGATTTATTTGGTTAGATATTCTCAAAATAAACCAGAAATTAAATTGTTTTCAAAAAAAATTAATCATATAAACAATCCAAAAAATAATTTTGTTGCAGTTTTAACCTGTACTTCTGCTGAAAAAAAATGTCCTTTAGTTTATGGTTCAGATTTTAAAATGACAATTGCATATAAAGATCCTAAACTATTTGATAATTCTGAAATTGAAGAAAAAGAGTATTTAAAAACTAGTTATCAAATAGCTAGAGAAATGTTTTATGTTTTTTCTTTACTTAATGATAGATAGAAAAGATTTTTATAATTTTAAAATAACTTAAATCTAATTTTATGTATAACAATAAAGAACTTAAAAGTTATTATAGCCTCTCTAAAGAACAAATTAGTTTTTTTCAAATTAATAAATTTATTAAGCTTAAAAATGTCTTTTCTAAAGAGACCATTAATTATTATAATGAAGTTATATCTAAAACAGTTGATTCTTTATCTAAAAATAAAAGACCTTTGAATCAAAGAGATACATATGGTAAAGCATTTCTTCAATTGATGAATTTGTGGAGAGAAAATGATCAGGTAAAAGAATTTGTTTTTTCAAAACGTTTAGCAAGAATTGCTTCAAATTTAATGGGCATTACTGGAGTAAGAATGTATCATGATCAGGCTTTATTTAAAGAGGCTGGAGGGGGGATTACCCCCTGGCATGCAGATCAGTATTATTGGCCTTTTGAATCAGATAAAACTATTACTGCATGGATTCCGCTTCAAGAAACTCCTCTAGAAATGGGACCTTTAGAATTTAGTTCAGGAAGTCATAAAATAAAAGAAGGCAGGGATCTTGCTATTAGTGATGATAGTGAAAAAATTATACATGAGAGATTGAGGGTTACAGATTTTGATCATATTGTTCAGAAATTTGATATAGGAGAAATTAGTTTTCATTCGGGTTGGGTTTTTCATAGGGCTGGAGCTAATAAAACTAATAATGCTAGGAAGGTTATGACAGTTATTTATATGGATCACAAAATGAAATTAAAAAAACCTGAAAATGAAGGCCAAGAAAATGATTGGAATACATGGTGTCCTAATGCTATTGTCGGCGAAGTAATAAATACTCACTTAAATCCTGTTTTATATAAGGAATAAAAAAAATTATGCAATCGATATTAATAATTACTGCAATTGGAATAATATTTGGCGCTATAGGAGCTTATTTAGCTGAAAGAAAAGGGAGAAACCATTATGAAGGATTTATCCTAGGTTTATTATTTGGATTGTTAGGAATTTTAATTGAACTATTACTTCCTTCTAGGAAAACCAAATAAAATTTATTTAACAATTTTTTTCAACGTTAAACCTTGCACTAAAATTGTGAATAAAACAACTGCATAAGTTAAAAATAAAATTAGGGATTTACCATCACCTAGTGATGCAGGCAAATTAAGAGCTAACGCTATACTTAAACCTCCTCTAAGCCCCCCCCAGGTTATTATTAGGGCAGTATTTTTTTCAAATTTCTTTTTAATAGAAAGTAATTTGATAGGAATAAAAACACCTAATCCACGAGATAGAACTACTAAAACAATTATTAAAAATGAAAGAATTAGATAACTAATTTGAAATCCATTAAAAATTGCTAATATCTCTAATCCAATTAGGATAAAAAGAACGGCATTTAATGTTTCGTCTAAAAGGTGCCAGAATTTATAAACATAATCGCCCATAGCTTTTTGAATTCCTTCTGTTTGATCATCAGTATCAATGTTTCTATTTAAAAATAATCCCATTATAACGACACCGATTGGACCAGAAAAGTGAAATCGATGAGCTACAACAGAAACCAATAGCACAAGAGATAGAGTAATAATAACTTCAAGCTCAACATGTTGGTTTTCTATATATAACAATAATTTTAACCCTAAATATCCTATAACAGCTCCTAAAATAGCCCCTCCGAGAACTTCTGTAATAAATAAGCTTCCGACACTTTGAACAGTAACAGTATCAATTCCTTCAATTTTAATATTTAAAAGAGTAAGAAATATTACAACCCCGATACCATCGTTAAATAGAGATTCTCCAGCTATTCGAGTTTCCGTAGCTTTAGATAAATTCATTTTTTTTACCATTGCAAGAACAGCAATTGGATCGGTTGGAGCTATTAGCGCACCAAATAGAAGGCAATCTATAATGGTAAGGTTTAATGAACTTAAACCAAGAAAAGGTTGTTGAGTTAGCCAGAAAGTAACAATCCCAACTGTAAATGTAGAAAAAACAACACCAAAGGAAGCGAGTAATAGAATTGTTAATTTGTCTTTTAATAGTTCATGAACACTTATAGAAATAGCTCCAGCAAATAAGAGGAAAGGGAGCATTACATCAATCAGCAAAGTGCTAAAATCAAACTTTTGAGTAATGCTTGAAGCTGCTTCTAAAAAGTCAGGAAAAACAAATCCAACAATTAAAACAATAACTGATAAAATTATTGCTAAAACCATTAATCCAATTGTTTGGGGAAGTTTTAAGAGTCTTAAGTTTACTATCGAGAAAATTGAAGCTAAAAGAAGTAAAATTGTAGAAAGTTCAAGGATGTTCATTTTTTTTGTTTTACCACTAATTTAAAAATAATTTACAGACCATTACTTATTTAAAAAAAGATTCATCCTTTTTTGGAAAAATTTTCCTAATATATCAAATTCTAAGTTCACATGTGATCCTTTAGAAATTAAATGAAAATTTGTGTTTTTGTAGGTATAAGGTATAATTGCTACTGAAAAAGAAGATTTGTTTGAATTTACTATAGTTAAACTTACACCATTTATAGTTATAGAGCCTTTATTAATTGTAATGTTTTGACTTTTAGGGTCATATTTAAAAGAAAAGATCCAACTTCCTCCTTGTTCAATAATTTTTGAGCAAACCCCTATTTGATCAATATGGCCTTGAACAATATGACCATCAAGTCTATCGCCTACTTTTATAGCTCGTTCTAAATTTATAATATCACCTATTTTTAGAAGCCTAAGATTGGTTTTTTCACAAGTTTCTTTAATAGCGATTACATTATAAATTGTTTTTTTTATTCCGACAACTGTTAGACAAACACCATTATGAGATAAACTTTGATCTATTTTTAATTCTGGAGTTATTGGACTATCAATATATAGGCTTAGATTTTCAGATTTTTTTTCTATTCTAACTATTTTACCAAAACACTCTATTATGCCAGTGAACATTGATTAATTATATTGATTAAATTTGAATTAAAAATAGGAATAAATCTAGGAATTGATGGCTCTTCAAAGAAAAATAATAATAGGGATTTCAATAGGGGATCCAAATGGCATAGGAATTGAGGTAATTCTTAAGACTTTTGAAGATAAAAAAATGTATGACTTTTTCACTCCAATTGTTTTTGGGAGTTTAAAGATCATGTCTTTTCAAAAAAAACATTTTAATTTAAACACAGAAATTACAATTTTAAAGGACATTAAAAAACCAAAAACAAATCAATTAAATATTATTAATGTATTAGATCAGGATTATAATGTGAAATTTGGAAAAGTCTCTAAAAAAGCAGGAGAAATTTCTTTAAAAAGTTTAGAAGCTTCAACTAAAGCATTAATTCAAAATAATATTTCGGCATTGGTTACTGCACCAATTAATAAATCTAACATACAAACGGAGCGATTTAATTATAATGGCCACACCGAGTATTTTAATGATAAGCTAGAAGGAGACAGTTTGATGTTAATGGTTAGCAGAAAATTTAAAGTTGGATTATTAACCGAGCACATAAATATAAAAGAAATTAACTCTTATTTTTCATCTTCTTTAATAGAAAAGAAAGTGAGAATTATAGAAGAATCCCTTAAAAAGGATTTTGGTATATCATCTCCTTCAATTGCTGTACTATCTTTAAATCCACATGTTGGAGACAATGGAATTATTGGTGATCAGGACAAGGAAATTCTTATACCTACTATAAAAAAAATAAATAAAAAAGGGGTTTTAGCCTTTGGCCCTTATTCTGCTGATAGTTTTTTTGGGACTAAGAAATATTTAGAATTTGATGCTGTTTTAGCTATTTACCACGATCAAGGATTAATTCCATTTAAATTAGTTTCTTTTGGAAAGGGAGTTAATTTTACCGCTGGTTTAAATAAGATTAGGACATCTCCTGATCATGGGACTGGCTATGATATTGCAGGGAAAGGAATAGCTAATAAAGAATCATTTATTGAAGCGCTTTTATTAGCAAGAAAAATTTTAATTAGAAGATCTAAAAAGAGGATTTAAATTAAAAATTTAGATTAAACCACAGGATACTCAAAATTTTATTAAATTTGCTCGCTCAATAACGAAATCATGAATTCTTTGTCAAAGTATATCATTCATTTTGGAGGATTGAAGGAAGGAGTTTATAATTATGATTTTGAAATTGATAATGGGTTCTTTGAAGCTTTTGAATATAAGGAATTTAATTTTTCAAAAATAAAAACTTTAGTTTCATTAGAAAAGAAGTTTAATTTGATTAATATAAAATTTTATTCATCCGGGATTATTAATATTGATTGTGATGTGTCAAATGAACCGTTTGACATGACTATTAAAGAAGAATTTAAGATAATGGTTAAATTCGCTAAAGAATATAATGATATTGATGATGAAATTATTTTTCTTCCTCACGGCAGTCATAAGATTGATATTTCTCAATATATTTATGAAATGTTAATATTATCTATTCCTTTAAAAAAAACACATCCTGGGATTAAAAAAGGCACTTTAGATTCCTACGTTCTAAAAAAGTTAAAAGAATATCAACCAAGAAATTTAAAAAAAACAGATCCTAGATGGGATAAATTAAAAGATTTACTTTGAAATTAATTTTAAGCATATAAAATGGCACATCCAAAAAGAAAAATTTCTAAAACGAGAAGAAATAAAAGAAGGACTCATTATAAAGCTTCTCATTCTCAAATTTCTATTGATAAAACTACGGGCGAAGCTCATCTTTACCATAGGGCTCATTGGCATGAAGGGAAATTATATTATAAAGGTAAAGTGATTATAGATAATGAAGAAATCTCGGAAGCATAGGAAATATAATTTTATTTCTCATTGATCAATTAAATGTTTTTTTCTAAAAGATTTTATAGAGTTTAAAAAACTAGTATCTTCACTTTTAGATAATGATTTTCAAAAATAATTTAATGAAAACAAATCAGTATAAGGAATTTATTATCTTTATTTTTTTCAATTTATCTAATTTTTTTTACCTATTTTAAAAATAATTGGGGGTTATAAAGTTTAAAGAATGGATATTAAAGAAATAAAAAACTTAATTAAATTTGTCGCTAAGTCTAAAGTCAGTGAAGTTAGATTAGAATTGAGAGAATTTAAGATTACTATAAAAACAGACTTAAAAAAATCTTCTCCTAAAAATCCCTCAACCGCTGACAGCCTTTCATCTAAAGATCCTATAGTTGTTTTAGAAGAGAAAAAATTAGATGATAAGTTATTACAAACAAATATTTCAGAAGAATTAACGGATTCTGATGATAAAAGTTATGAAATTATTAAATCTCCTATAATTGGTACATTTTACAGGAAACCATCACCTGATAAACCGACTTTTGTAGATGTTGGATCCGAAGTTAAAGAAGGTGATGTTCTCTGCGTAATTGAGGCAATGAAATTATTTAATGAAATTGAATCTGAAATTCAAGGAAAAATTGTTAAAATTCTAGTAGAGGATTCTTCTCCAGTTGAATTTGATCAACCTTTATTTTTAGTTGACCCTTCATAATTAGCTAAAAGATGATATTCAAAAAAGTTTTAGTTGCTAATAGAGGTGAAATAGCACTTCGAATTATAAGAACATGTAAGGAAATGGGGATAAAGTCTGTTGCAGTATATTCTCAATCAGATCAAGAAAGTCTCCATGTTAAATTTGCTGATGAAGCGGTATGTATTGGACCTTCTGCTAGTTCAGAATCGTATTTAAAAGCATCTAATATTTTATCAGCAGCAGAGATTACTAATGTTGATGCAATTCACCCTGGTTATGGTTTTTTATCTGAAAACTCTAAATTTTCAAAGATGTGTGAAGAACATAAAATAAAATTTATTGGTGCTTCTGCTGAGATGATTGAAAAAATGGGAGATAAGGCTTCTGCAATTTCTACTATGAAAAAAGCAGGAATTCCAACTATTCCTGGATCAAATGGGGAAGTAGAAACTTTAGAGGAGGCAATTGAATTAACCAAAGAAATAGGATTTCCTTTAATGCTTAAAGCTAGTGCTGGAGGTGGAGGGAAAGGGATGAGGGCTGTTTGGTCAATTGAAGATATTGAGGATTCATGGAATAGTGCGCGTAAAGAAGCAGCTGCATCATTCGGAAATGATGCTATGTATATGGAAAAATTAATTGAAGATCCAAGACATATTGAAATACAAATTGTTGGAGATAGGTATGGAAAAGCATGTCATCTTTCAGAAAGAGATTGTTCTATACAACGAAGACATCAAAAGTTGACCGAAGAAACGCCATCTCCTTTTATGACTGAAGATTTAAGAAAGAAAATGGGTAAAGCTGCTGTTAAAGCTGCAAAATATATAAAATATGAAGGAGCTGGGACTGTCGAATTTTTAGTAGATAAAAACAGAAATTTTTATTTTATGGAAATGAATACTAGAATTCAAGTCGAACATCCTGTAACTGAACAAGTATTAGATTTTGATCTAATTAGAGAGCAAATAAAGGTAGCATTTGGTGAGCCTATTTCTGGTAAAAATTATTTTCCAAAAATGCATTCCATAGAATGTAGAATTAATGCTGAAGATCCATTTAATGATTTTAGACCATGTCCTGGAAAAATAACAAATTTAAATATTCCAGGAGGGCATGGAGTCAGGATTGACACGCATGTTTATTCGGGATATACGATCTCTCCTTTTTATGATTCAATGATTGCAAAACTTATTACGACTGCTCAAACAAGAGAAGAAGCTATAAATAAAATGAAAAGGGCTTTGGATGAATTTGTGATTGAAGGAATTTCAACAACTATTCCATTTCACAGGAAGTTAATGGATCATCCATTATATTTAAAGGGAAAGTATACTACAAAATTCATGGAAGATTTTCAACTAGAAAATTAATTTCAAATAAATTATTTCCATCTTTTAGAAATTATGAATTCAGCTATTTGTATTGTGTTTGTTGCTGCTCCTTTTCGAAGATTATCTGCAACAATCCAGAAGTTGAAAGTGTTTGATAATGAATGATCTTTTCTAATTCTGCCAACAAATACATCATCTTTGCCTTCTGCGTAAATAGGCATTGGATAAGTATTTGTAATGGGATCATCTTTTACTATCACCCCACTTTCTTTATTTAATAATTTTTGTATTCCTTTTACGGAAGCAGATTTTTTTAATTCAACATTTACAGATTCACTGTGTCCTCCAACAACAGGTATTCGAACTGCTGTTGCGGATATACCGATAGTCTTATCTGATAATATTTTATGAGTTTCGTTTACTAATTTCATTTCTTCTTTTGTATATCCATTTTTTGTAAAATCATCACAATGAGGTATAGCATTTTTATGAATAGGATAATGGTAAGCCATTTCCCCCTTTTTATTATTATATTCATTTTCTAATTGATGGACTGCCTTCACTCCAGAGCCTGTTATAGATTGATATGTAGAAATGATTATTCGATTAATTTTATATTTTTTATGAAGAGGAGCTAAAACCATTAATAATTGAATTGTTGAACAATTGGGATTAGAAATAATTTTATCCTTTTCGTTGAGGGCACTAGAATTAATTTCAGGAATAATTAATTTTTTTTTTGGGTCCATTCTCCATGCTGAGGAATTATCTATAACAGTAGTCCCATTATTAGCAAATAAAGGCGCCCATTTTATAGATATTTTAGCACCTGCGGAAAATAAAGCTATGTCGGGCTTAAGTTCAATCGCTTTTTTTATTCCAACAATGGAATAATCTTTATTTTTAAAAGAAATGATTTTACCTATTGATCGATTAGAAGCGACAAGAATTAATTCAGTTAAAGGGAATTTTTTTTTGGATAAAATATCTAACATTATTCTCCCAACCATTCCAGTAGCACCTACAATAGCAATCTTCATAATTAATTATTGTTTTTGACAAAAGTAATTATTTTTAAGAATGCCTGAAAAGACTTTCGTTATTATCTTATAAATAAAACAAATTATATTTATTCTATTATTTTTCTTAATATTCTTTGAGAAAGCCCAGTTAATAATTCATATGAAACAGTTCCTGCTTGCTCAGAAATAAATGAAGCAGAATTAGATTCACCAAAAATAGTCACAAAGTCTCCTTCTTTACATTTAGAATTTGTAACATCAATCATAATTATATCCATGCAGATATTCCCAATAATAGGACATTTAAAGCCATTTATATCAACTTTTATTTTTTTATTTCCAAAACTTCTAGTAATACCATCAGCATGACCTAAAGGGAGAATAGCTATGGCAGTATTTCTTTTAGATGCCCAAGCATTATTGTAACCAACACTTTCACCTTTTTTTATTTTTAGAATTTGAATTATTGGAGCTTTTAGAGTTAAAACTGGTTTTAATTCAGAATCCCAGCTTTTGCAATTTGCATAACCATAGAGTCCAATCCCAGATCTAATAGCATCGTATTGTTTTTCAGGATAATTAAATATTCCAGATGTATTTAGTATATGGAAGCCAATTTCAGGTTTAACAATTTCAGATGTAATTTTTTTGATTTTTTCAAATTCACTTATTTGGCTGGAAGTATATTTACAGGGTCTAGGATTTTCTGATGCACTTAAGTGAGAATAAATGCTAAGTATTTTGAAACATTTTGATTTTGGGGTTAAATTAGAAAGATCGAATTCATTTATTGATAAACCAATTCTATTAAGGCCGGTATTAAATTTAATATGAACAGGGTAATTAGTTATTTTTAAATCTGAAAGATATTTTATAGCTGCGTTAATTAACGTATTCGAATATAATACCGGTTCCAATTTATTTTCAAAAAGCAACTTAAAGTTTTTTATATAAGGATAAAAAATCATAATCGGATTTTTTATTCCGGCATTTCTCAATTCAACACCTTCTTTCGTTGAAGCTACAGCGAAACGTTTTATGCCGAGACTAATAAGCTTCTTTGTTATAACTATAGCATTGGAACCATAGCCGTCAGCTTTAATTACAGGAATCACTTCAGTCGTTTTTTTTAATTTAGACCTAAGAAGATTCAAATTATGTTCTAGGTTTTTTAGATTAATAGTTAAATATGGACCAGATATTTCCATTAATGGATTGATAAATTTATATTAAACTCTTATGATCTTTTTAATGAAAACATTTTTGTAAATTCATAAAATGATTCTATGTATATATAGTGCAAAGTTAATAAACTAATTGATTGTAGTGAGCAATAAAATGATAAAGGAGACATCTAAGGAATTAAAAAAAATTGCTAAAGAAATCATCGAAAAAGGCGACTCTATAAATTATAAAGATTTACTTCATAGAACTAAATTAATCTATGAAAAATTAATTATTCATAATTATATAGTATCTCAAAAGGGAAAAAAGGACTTGGATAATTTTAATCTCATATCTAATAAGCAAACTACAGAAAGGCTTAAAGTAGATTCTAAAAGAGAATTATCTTCAAACTCTGAGAATATTCCGGAATTTATTAAAAAAAATGAGGATGGTGTTGAGAAAAAAAAATCTTTAAATGAAAACACTAAAATTAATGATCTTTTTGGAAAAGGATTTAAAATTGGATTAAATGATAGAATTGCTTTTATAAGGGATCTTTTTGATTCTAATTCAAAGGAATATATGAGAGTCATTTCCCAATTATCTACATTTGAAACTTGGGAAGAAGCAGAAACTTTTATTCATAAATTTGTGAAACCTGATTATAATAATTGGGAAGGTAAAGAGTCTTTTGAATTAAGGTTTTTAAAAATAATTGAAAATAATTTTTTATAGGATATTTCTAATAGGATTATTAAATGAAGAAACTTTTTATTGTCCCTACTCCAATAGGGAATCTTAAGGATATAACTTTTAGGGCAATTGAGATTTTAAATTCGGTGGATTTTATTTTAGCTGAAGATACTAGAAAAAGTAAAATTTTACTTAAACACTATAATATTAATATTCCAATTAAGAGCTATCATATGCATAATGAGCATAGTAAAACTAAAGGGATAATAAAATTAATAGAAAAGGGGATTAAAATAGCCATAATTTCTGATGCTGGGACACCTTCAATTTCAGATCCAGGATTTTATTTAGTTAGAGAAGCATTAACTCATAATATTAAAGTTGAATGTCTTCCAGGAGCAACAGCAATTATTCCTGCAATAGTTCAAAGCGGGTTCCCAAATGACAGGTTTGTTTTTGAAGGATTTTTGCCAAAGAAAAAAGGGAGAAAGTCAAGAATTCAAAGCTTAGTTAATGAAAGAAGAACTATTGTTTTTTTTGAGTCACCCCATAAATTATTGAAAACTTTATTTGAATTTAATTCTTATTTTGGCCCAAATTGTAGAATATCTATTTCAAGAGAATTAACAAAAATTTATGAAGAAACGTTTATAGGGACTATCAAAGAATCATTAGTATTTTATTCTAATAAAAAAATTAAGGGGGAATTTGTTATTTGTATTAGCAGTAAAAATAATTTAGATGAATTGGGAACAAAAGAGTCATGCTGACAAACAAAAAATAGAGAATTTAGAAAGTGAATTAGGTGTTCCTAAAATCATTTCTACTCTTTTAGTACAAAGAGGAATACAAGATTTTAATTCTGCAAAAAACTTTTTTAGACCTTCTTTAGACAAATTAAATGATCCATTTCTAATGAAGGATATGGATATAGCTATCAACAGAATAAATAATGCAAAACTAAATAATGAAATTATAATGATATATGGTGATTATGATGTAGATGGAGTTACATCAGTCACTCTACTTTATTTATATTTATCCGATTTTTTTGAAAATATAATTCCTTATATGCCCGATAGAAATGAAGAAGGTTATGGGGTCTCATTTAAAGGAATAGACATAGCTTTTAAAAAAGGTGTAACTTTAATAATTGCTTTAGATTGTGGGATAAAAGCTAAGAAACAAGTGCTTTATGCAGAAAAAAAAGGAATAGATTTTATAATATGTGACCATCATATACCTTCTAAAGAAATTCCTCCTGCAAAAGCAATTTTAAATCCGAAAAGACAAGAGTGCGGATATCCTTTTAAAGAATTATGTGGTTGTGGAATAGGTTTTAAATTGGTTCAAGCCCTTTCTTTAAATTGGGATATTGATGTAAATAAAATTAAAAAGTATTTAGACTTAGTTGCAATTGCTACTATTTCAGATTTAGTCCCCCTTAATGGAGAGAATAGAATTCTATGTTATTACGGAATCATGGAATTAGAAAAAAATAAAAGACTTGGATTAAAGTCGATAATTAGGCTTTTAAAAAAACCTATTAGAGCTAATGATGTTTCTTTTAAAATAGCTCCAAGGATAAATTCAGCAGGAAGAATGAATCATGCTATTCAGGCATTCAGATTATTAATTTCGAATAGAATTGATTTAGCTGAGAAACAAAATAATATTATTGAAGAATTTAATAATGAAAGAAAAAAAATTGATAAAAAAATAACTGAAGAAGCTGTATCTCAAATTAAGAAATTAAATGAGGAAAATTTATTTACTTCAGTGGTTTATGATAAAGACTGGAATAAAGGAGTTTTAGGAATAGTAGCTTCAAGATTAATAGAAACTTTTTATAGGCCCACGGTTGTTTTATGTTCCTCTGGTAATTATTTTATTGGATCAGTTAGATCAATTAGAGATTTTGATGTACATAAAATTTTAGATATGTGTCAGGAACATATTATTGAATACGGAGGGCATAAATATGCAGCTGGATTAAAAATTGAAGCTGCTAAATATTTTGATTTTAAAAAATCCTTTGAAAATGCAGTTAAAGACAAAATTAGTAAGCATGAAAAAGATCCAAAAATAATTTATGATTTTGAGATTGAGTTAGATCAAATTACCGCGAAAGTTGTTAGAATTATTAACCAAATGAGACCATTTGGGCCTAAGAATAATGTCCCCATATTTAAAACTTCAAATTGTTTTGATTCAGGAAATTCAAAAATAGTAGGTAAAAATAATGAACATTTAAAATTAGAAATTTCAAATAACAAAAAAAATATGATTTCGGGAATAGCATTTGGTAATTCTGATAAATTGAATCAGATTAAATCAGGTAATCCTTTTGATATTTTATATTCGATTGAAGAAAATAAATGGAATGGGAAAAGTTCAATTCAATTAAAAATTAAAGAAATTCAGATTAAAAAAACCTAAAAGCAGAATAAAAATCAAGAGTTTAGTTTGTATTTTTTAATTAAATTGGCAGTTGAAGGGTCGTGTTTAAAATTATTATTTCCCTGAATTTCTAACAATATATTTTGCGCCAATTTTTTGCCAAGCTCAACTCCCCACTGATCAAAACTAAAAATATTCCAAATTATCCCTTGAACAAAAATTTTATGTTCATACATTGCAATTAATGAGCCTAAAGATTCAGGAGTTAATTTTTTAATCAATATTGAGTTTGAAGGGTTATTTCCTTTAAAAACTTTGAAAGGTAATATCTTTTTGATTTCTTCTTTTGAAAGACCGGATTCTTTTAATTCTCGTTCAACTTCTTTAGCGTTTTTACCATTCATTAAAGCTTCAGTTTGTGCAAAATAATTGGACATTAGCTTTTGATGATGATCAATTTCATTATAAAGAGGGATAATGAATCCAATAAAATCAGATGGAATGATTTTAGTCCCTTGATGCATTAATTGGAAAAAGGCGTGTTGGGAATTTGTCCCAGTAGACCCCCAAATTATATTTCCAGTTTGATAATCGATGGGATCTCCTGACCTATCGAAATTTTTGCCATTACTTTCCATTACAGCTTGCTGAAGATAAGAGGGGAGTTTTTTAAGATATTCTGAATATGGCAGTATAACTTCTGTTTCAGAATTATAAAAGTTATTATACCAAACACTTATAAGAGCAAGAATAACTGGGATATTTTTTTCAAAACGAGATTCTTTAAAATGAGTATCCATTTTGTGTGCACCTTTTAATAATTTATTAAAGTTTTCAGGACCTATTGATAACGAAATTGAAATACCCACAGAACTCCAAACAGAAAATCTACCTCCAATCCAGTTTTTCATTGGAAAAATATTTTCATTTTTTATTCCAAATTCACGTATTTTTTTTATTGCTGATGAAACTGCAATAAAATGTTTAGAAATATGTTTTTTAGATGTAGATTTTAAAAACCATTTTTTTATGGTAGATGCATTTGTTAGGGTTTCTTGCGTTGAAAAAGTTTTGGAAACAATAATAAAAATAGTTGTTTCAGGTTTAATTTTTTTTAATATATCTCGGACGTGATCTCCATCAACATTTGAAACAAAGTGAATATTTAAATGATTAGAATAAAATTTTAGAGCTTCGTTTATCATGGAAGGCCCTAGATCTGATCCTCCTATTCCAACATTTACAATATCGGTTATTGATTTTCCTGAGTATCCTTTATATTTTCCTGAAATAATTTCATTGCTGAAATTTTTAATTTTATTTTTAATATTATGAATTTCAGGAATAACATTTAATCCATCAACTAAAACTGACTCATTTTGTTTTGATCTTAGCGCAGTATGGAGTACGGCTCTATTTTCAGTTTGATTGATTTTTTCTCCTGTAAAATATTTTTTTATAGATTCTTTTAAATTTAATTCTTCTGCTAGATTAACAAGCAAATTAATAGTTTTAGGTGTGATTCTATTTTTAGAATAGTCAATTAAAAAATCTCCCCATTCAATTTTAAGAATTTTTTCTCTTTCAGGATCTTTATTAAAAAAAGATTTAATAGATGAAGAGGAAATTGATTTAAAATGGGTTTTTAATTTTCCCCAGGATTTTGTTTTGGTAGGATTAATCTTATTTAATGACATGAAATAATTTTTGTTAATACTAAATTATTTATTTTAATTAAAACTTATGCAATTTAGTTTTTCTTTAAGAGGTTTTTTATAAACAAGAAATTTTGTTTTTAATGATTTTGATATAGGTTTTGCTTCAGGAAGTCGTTGTCTAAAAGGGTCTACCTGTATACCATTTTTCCAGAACCTATAACAAACATGAGGCCCTGAAGTGAAACCTGTCATTCCAACCCATCCTATTATGTCACCTTGCTTAACAAATTCCCCTACTTTTACTTTTCTTCTTTTCATATGAAGATACTGAGTAGTATATTTATTATTGTGTTTTATTGTAACATAATTTCCATTTCCTCTTGAATAGCTAGATTTAATTACGGTTCCATTAGCGGTAGACATAATTGGAGTTCCAATTGAAGCTGCAAAATCAGTTCCTTTATGAGGTTTAACTCTTCCATAATATGAGATTTTTCTTTTTAAATTATATCTTGAAGATACTCTTCCAAAAGATACAGGCGCTTTTAAAAAAGCTCGTCTTAGATTTTTTGCTTCTTGATCAAAATAATCAACAATTCCTTTTAATGTATCAGTTTTGAACTCATATGCTTCAATAATTTTACCTTTATGTTCAAAAGATGCAGCTTTAATTTTTGAAATTCCTATTGAAATACTATCATCAACAAATTTTTCTTCATAAAGAACTTTAAATTTATCCCCTTTTTGTAATCTAAAAAAGTCTATAGTCCATGCATAAATGTCGGATAAATAATATGTAAGTTGTTCATTGTACGCATTATCAATCATTGTTTGGTAGAGTGAACTTTCTATTTCACCATGAGCTTCCATTTCAACTGTTCTTATAGGTTTAATAATCTCTTTTCCATAAACACTATCTTTTAAACTGACTATTGAATATCGGCCGATTTCTTTATCATAAATAAAAAATTTAGGATAAGGAATTGAATCTTTATTAAACAATAGGATATAAGGCCTGCCTATTTGAAGCTTTTTAACGGAAATGTGATTTTTAATTTTTTGTAAAATGGAATGAACTTCAGGATAGTCAATTCCATTTTTTTCTAATATTGATCCAAAAGTGTCACCTCTTTTTATTTTTTTTTCTTTAACAGTGTATTTGTTAAATTCTATTCCATATTTTATGATTTTTGTAGGACTTTCTCCTATGTCTTTTGTTTGAAAATGATTAGAATTATTCTCTTTTTTACATGATAAAATTATTATAAAAAACAATAATAAAATAGAAAGAGATTTTGATTTCAAATTTGGATTTTAATTTAAAGTTAAAGAAAAAGGATGGTTTAAATTTTTAAAGTTTTCCAGGTCACATTTAATCGCTCCAACTGCGAGATTAGCTTGAAGTCTAATTGGGAGCTTATTTTTATCATTAGAAACCCACAAAGTAACACTTTCTTGTGCTTTAAATACTCTTCCACTTTGAACATAAGGTCTTAATTTTAGACAATTGATTTTTCCAAATTTGGTTTCTAATATTTCTACTCCAAGAAATTTTAATTTAAAGATATAGTTCTCATTATCAAAAAACATATTTATATCTAAAGTATCGTCGACTTTAATTTCAGAAGGATTAAAAAAATTTCTTAAATAGTAAAAAGCAGAAATCATATCTTGTGCATTTTGATTTAGGGGGAGTGAATATTTTTTATCGTTTTTTTTATCATCAACATTAGCAAGACCAAGTTTATGATTAAAAAATATCTCTGTATTTTTAGTGTAACCACCTTCATAAATATTCCTAATAAACTTATATGGTAGTCCGGTGAATTTATCGAAATAGCTTTCATAAAAGTCTTCTACTTTAAAAAACAACCTTGCTAATCCTACAGTTTTGCCATATCCTTTTGAATGAAAGACAGCTTTGTTGTTTATTGAGTCTTCAATAATTTCAAGTGTAGCGAAGCCTGCATTAATAAACCCATAGTGAATTCTATATTCAAACCATTCCCCATGTTTAAATGAATTTATTTTTATTGAATCATTAATTGAATGGGAGTTATGATTTTCTTGACAAAGCAGAATAGCAATTTTCAGTAAAAATAAATTAAACAAAAATTTTTTTTTAAGAATCATAATTTTCAATATAATTTAATTACTAGTAATTTAAAAACTACTGATTTGAAATTATTAATTAAAATATTAACAATATTAACTAGAATTTTTTTTTGTTAAATTAATTATTTTTTTTGCTTTTGAAGGCCCTATCAGAAAAGATAAATTTTCTAAAGATGCCTTAGAAATGTTTTTAAATGATTTGTATTCTTTCAATAGAGATTCTTTTGTCTTTTTTCCTATTCCAGTAATCTCATCTAATTTAGATGTTAATGAATTTTGGTTTCTTTTTTTTCTATGTAGTTTAATCCCAAATCTATGAGCTTCATTTCGCAATTGTTGTATTATTCTTAGAGTTTCAGATTTTTTATCCAGATAAATTGGAACAGAGTCATTTGGAAAATAGATTTTTTCTAATTTTTTAGCGATGCCTATAATTGAAATTTTTTCACTTAGATTAAGTTTGTTGATACTTTTAACGGCAGAAGAAACTTGACCTTTACCTCCATCTATTACAATTAGTTGAGGCAAATTTCTTCTTTCATTTAAAAGTCTGGTATATCTTCTAAAAATTATTTCTTCCATGGAAGCAAAATCATTAGGGCCTTTAACTGATTTGATATCGTAATGTCTATAATCTTTTTTAGAAGGCTTACAATTTTTAAATACTACGCAAGCAGCAACTGGATTAGTTCCCTGAAGGTTTGAATTATCAAAACATTCAATATGAAAAGGAGTTTTAGAAAGTTTCAGATCTTGTCTTATTTGATTTAGAAGTCTTTTTGTATGTTTTTCAGGGTCAAGAATTTGAATTTGTTTAAATCTTTCTAATCTGAAAGACTTTGCGTTTTTAAGCGATAAAGCTATTAAATTTTTTTTGTCACCTAATTTTGGAACAATACAATTAATTTTATAAGGTAAATCAATCTTAAACTGTGTCAATATTTCTTTAGAAACAGAATTAAATCTTTTTCTTAATTCGATAATTGCAATTTTTAGAATTTTTCTATCGGATTCATTTAATTTCTTTTTTATTTCAATTGTATAAGAGCTATTAATTGAACCATATGAAATTTGCATGTAGTTTACATATGCAAAAATTTTATCAGAGAAAACGGTAAATACATCTGTGTTTGTTATTTTAGGATTAACAATTGTAGATTTACTTTGATAAGTATATAAAACACCAATTTTTTCTTTAATTTTCTGAGCATTTTCAAATTCCATCTTTGCTGAAAAATCATTCATTTCTTTTTTGAACTGACGAACACACTCTTTGAAATTTCCTTTTATGAGTGCTTTTATTGATTTGATGTTCTTATCATAAAGATTGATTTCATTTTCTTGGTAAGTGTTTTTTAATAAGTGAATTAATTCGTGATTTAAAAAAGGATATAAGTCTTTAATTAATTGAATTAAAAATTTCACATTTTTGACACTTGTAAAAGGCCCAAAATATTCATCTGAATTTTCTTCTATTTTTCTAGTGTAAAAGATTCTTGGTTTAGGATGTTTTTTTATACAAATCCATGGGTAAGTTTTATCATCTTTTAATAAAACATTATATTTAGGCTTGTATTTTTTTATTAAATTATTTTCAAGGAGTAAAGCATCCATTTCAGTTTCAACAACAATGTTTTCAATTATAAAAATTTGCCTTACAAGAATATTAGTTTTAAAATTTTTATGATTTTTATTAAAGTAAGAAGAAACTCTTTTTTTGAGATTTTTTGCCTTTCCTATATATAGAATATTTTTTTTTCGGTTGAAGAATTTATAAACCCCTGGACACTCAGGTAAAGTTTTTAATTGTATTTCAAGAGCAGCAATTTTCATTAATCTAAACTAATTTTTAAATTATATAATGTATATAAAGAAAACACTTAAATTTAAAAATATAAATAAAATGAAAAACATAAAGAATACTTTCAGAAAAGTTTATAGAGGTTTGAGAAATAAAATTTCTGATAAGGAAATTCATCAGATGAGTCTGGATATTGCTAATAATTGTAATAAAATGAGCATATGGAATAAAAAAATGTTTCATTTATTTTTGACGATTCCTAAATTGAAAGAGGTTGAAACCAGTTATATAATTTCACTACTACAAGGGAGAGGCAAGAAAATAGCAGTACCGAAAGTATGTTCAAAAACTAGTTTAAAAAATTTTTTGCTTACTGATTTTACAATAATTGAGCAAAGTAAAATTGGAATTTTTCAGCCTAAAAATGGCATTCAAATTAATTCTAAAAAAATTGATGTTGTTTTTGTCCCGTTACTCGTTTATGATATAAATGGCAATCGGATAGGTTACGGCAAAGGGTATTACGATAATTTTTTAAAAAGCTGTAATAATGATTGTTTAAAGATAGGATTGTCATTTTTTCCACCAGAAGAAAAGTTAATACCTTCAAACAAAAGAGATATAAGAATTGATTATTGTGTCACTCCATCTAGGATTTATCAATTTTAAGAATTAATTATTTTTTTGTTAAAAATTAAAATGATAGCTATTCCAATACTTATTGAAGAATCGGCAAAGTTAAAAACATATTGAAAAAACGTATAGTCATTTCCACCTATCCATGGTATCCAACTTGGCCATTTCCATGATACAAGAGGGAATTGTAGCATATCCACCACATTTCCAAAAAGAAAAGGGGCATATCCTTTTTCAGGAAGAAATTGAGCTATTTGACCATAACTATGAGAAAAAATTACTCCGTAGAATAAGGAATCAATAATATTTCCTATTGCACCTGCTAAAATTAGGGATAAAGCGGTAGTTTTAAGATAATGAGCTTTATTTCGGATAGTTTCAATTAACCAGAAGGATAAAATAGATATTGCAATAAGCCTTAAAATAGTTAAAAACAGTTTCCCTGTTTCTTCAGAAATAAAAGGTATAAAATCATTGATTTTAGTTCCCCAGGCCATTCCTCTGTTTTCTATAAATAATAATTTAAAAAATCCCCAATCAATAATTGCTGGTTGACCATATAAAGTTAGAGGATAATTTAATTTAATATAAATTTTAGAGAATTGATCGATAATTATTATAAATATAATTATAGACAAATATTTACAACTTATTAATTTAGGAGATTTTATTTTCATAAATTTTTAATTCAAATTTATAGTATTATTGTGTATGATAAAAAACATTTCCTTTCTTACTAGTAACTTTTAAATTAGAAAATTTACTTTGGTGATTAGAGAAGATATTAATTTCAGCATATTCTGTAAAAATTTCACCATTACTTTTTTGAGATATCAAATTAAATACACCTTCTTTTTGTTTTAAATTAATATCTAGAAAATTTCCAGAGCATTTAACTTTTGCATCGTTAATTTCAATTTTTAAAGGAATATAATCGGGAATTTTGATTATAAATGATGAAGACATTAATTTATGAGCACTTAATTTATCATTTTTTTTTTCGAAAAGAGGATTCATAATTTCTTCTATAATAATTTCTTCATTGATTAATTTTGTGTTTAATAGTATTGAATTTTGATATTCTCCATTTGAGTTGAAAATTATTTCAAGTTTTTGGTTTGAGTTGTTATAAATATTGATTTTATTAGAAAATGGAATGTAAAAAGTTACTTTAGAAAACAAATTAGTATCCCAATCTTTTTTAATTTCTCTTTGTCCAAAAGAAAGTTGGAATAAAAAAACAAAAAGAGAAAGGATTAATTTAAAATTTACTTTTGTATTTTTTTTGCTTCTATACTTAAAGTAGCATGTGGAACAAGTTTTAAACGTTCTTTTTGAATAAGGGTTCCAGTTACTCGACATATTCCATAGGTCTTGTTTTTAATTCTTATAAGTGCATTTTTAAGATCTCTAATAAATTTTTCTTGTCTAATTGCTAATTGAGTATTAGCTTCTTTAGACATAGTTTCAGAGCCTTCTTCAAACGCTTTAAATGTTGGAGAAGTATCTTCAGTTCCATTATTTCGATCATTTTTGTATGAGCTTTTTAAAAGATCAAGATCTTTTTTAGCTAAAAAGATCTTGGTTTCTATTATTTTTCTAAACTCTGAAAGTTCTTTTTGTGAATATCCTGATTTTTTTTTCATTTTTTTAAAATTAAAATCTCTGTTTTGATTTTTTCAAATGCGATATTATGACCATTATCAATATTTTTCTTAATAATGATTTTTTCACATAACGTTTCTCCTTTTATATGGTTTTCATGTATTTTTATAATAGGATCAAGTATATTATTTTTTTTCAAATATATAATAATTTTGTCTGTAACTTTAAATCCGATATCTTTTCTTAGATTTTGAATTCTATTTATCAATTCTCGAGCTATTCCTTCATAAGCTAAATTTTCAGTTATTTGAATGTCTAAAGCTAAAGTTATTCCATTTCCTTTAGCAACCAACCAACCATTAATATCTTTAGATTTAATTTCAATATCATTTTTTGAAATAGAAATTAATTTATTATTTAGTTTAAGAGGAATAGATTTGTCATTTTCAAGATCATATATTTGTTGAGCAGTTAATTTTGAAATTAAAGACTCAATTTTTTTAATGTCTTTACCAAATTTAGGTCCTAGGGATTTAAAATTAGGCTTGATTTCTTTAATCAGAAGTTCGCTTTCATCATCAATGAATTCAATTTTTTTTACATTAGTTTCTGAAAGAATTAATTCTTTAACTTTTAAAATAGATTTTTTTTCATTGGCATTTAAAATGGGAATAAGTATTTTGTTAAGTGGCTGTCTAACTTTTATTTGTTCTTTTTTTCTTAGGGACAATACTAAAGAAGAAATTATTCTAGCTTTTAACATACTTTCTTCTAGGTAGTGATTAATATATTCTGAGTTATGCTTTGGGAATGAACTAAGATGAACGGATTCGTGATTTTCTATATTAGTAGCACTACACAGATCTAGATATAAATTATCTGAGTAAAATGGAGCTATTGGTGAACAAAGTTTACTTATTGTAATAAGACATTCGAAGAGAGTTTGATAAGCAGAAATTTTATCTTTACCATAAGCTCCTTTCCAAAATCTTCTTCTGGAAAGTCTAACATACCAATTACTTAAAAGTTCTTGGACAAAATTTGAGATTGCTCTTGAAGCTTTTGTGGGTTCAAAATCTTGATAAGCAGAATCAACAGTTTTGATCAATGAATGTAGTTCTGACAAAATCCATTGATCAGTTTCAACTCTATTTTTTAGAGGAATTGGAGCTTCTTTATAAATCCATCCATCAATGTTTGAGTAGAGGCTAAAAAAAGAATAAGTATTAAAAAGGGTGCCAAAGAATTTTCTTTTAACTTCTTCAATTCCTTTAAAATCAAATTTTAAATTATCCCATGGGTTAGAATTATTTACCATATACCATCTTGTTGCATCTGGGCCATATTTTTCAAGTGTTTCAAATGGGTCAATTACATTGCCCAACCTTTTTGACATTTTTTGTCCTTTTTTGTCAAGTACTAATCCATTAGAAATCACATTTTTATATGCAACAGAATCAAATAATAAAGTTGAAATTACATGAAGGGTATAAAACCAACCTCTTGTTTGATCAACTCCCTCACAAATAAAATCTGCGGGAAAATTAATTTTACCGTCAATTTTTTCAATATTTTCAAAAGGATAGTGAAGTTGAGCAAAAGGCATTGATCCAGAATCAAACCAAACATCGATAAGATCAGATTCTCTATACATTGGTTTGCCATCAGAAGTGGTTAAAATTATTTCATCAACATTTTCTTTATGTAAATCTATTTTTTCATAATTAGAGTTTTGCATGTCTCCTATTTTGAATTTAGAGAATGGATTTTTTTTCATTAAACCAATTTCTAACGATTTATTTATTTCGATTATTAGTTCTTCAATTGAGCCAATAACCTTAGTCTCAGATTTATTTTTTGATCTCCAAATAGGAAGAGGGATCCCCCAGAATCTAGAACGAGATAAATTCCAATCATTTGCATTTAATAACCAATTTCCAAACCTTCCTTCTCCTGTATTTTTCGGTTTCCAATTTATTGAAGCATTTTGCCTTGATAACTTTTTATTATGAGAAGAAACTTTAATAAACCAAGAATCAAGAGGATAGTACAAAATTGGTTTATCAGTCCTCCAACAATTTGGATATGAGTGAATGTGTTTTTCTACATTAAACGCTTTGTTGTTTTCTTTTAATTTTATTGCTATTTCAACATCTACAGATTTTTCAGGGACTTTATTAGTTTCATAATATTCATTTTTAACATATTTTCCACCTAATGCCCCTAATTCTTTTCTGAATTTTCCTTCAAGATCAACTAATGGCACAGGAATATTATTTTCATCCTTAACCATAAGAGGAGGAACTTCAGGAACAGCCTCTTTTGCAGCTTTAGAATCATCAGCACCGAAAGTAGGAGCAGTATGAACTATACCTGTTCCTTCCTCTATATTAACAAAGTTTCCAGAAATAATTCTAAATGCATTTTCAGGAAAATGCAATGGCATTGGAGCATCTTCCCATAATTTTTCATATTTAATATCTATTAAATCTTTTCCTTTTATATGTTGACAAAATAAAAATGGAATTTTTTTGTCATTTGAATTATAAGCACTTAATTCTTTTAATGATTTAACTTTAAAAAATTTTTTATTAAAAATTTTATCAATTAATTTAGTTGCTATTACAACGCTAATAGGAGAAAAAGTATATTGATTAAATGTTTTAATTATACAGTAATTAATATTCTCATTTACAGATAAAGCAGTGTTAGATGGTAGAGTCCAGGGTGTCGTAGTCCAAGCTAGTAAGTATAAATTATTATACTTTTTTAATTTTTCTGGCAGACTAGAAAAAATAGCTTTAAACTGAGCAGTAACACTTGTATCACTAACGCTTTTGTAGGTGCCGGGTTGATTAAGTTCATGAGAACTAAGACCAGTACCTGCCTTTGGAGAATAAGGTTGAATAGAATAACCCTTATAAAGCAAATCCTTAAGATGAAGTTGCTTGATTAGCCACCAAACAGTTTCTATATACTTTGAATTATAAGTAACATATGGAGAATCCATATCAATCCAATAACCCATTTTGTTAGTTAATTCCTTCCAAGTTTTTGTGTATTTCATTACAGCTACTTTACAGGCAGAATTAAAATCTTTTACACTGATTTTTCCCCCAATAGCTTCTTTTGTAATTCCTAGTTCTTTTTCGACGCTAAGTTCTACTGGAAGTCCATGAGTATCCCAACCAGCTTTTCGGTTTACTTGAAACCCTTGTAGGGTTTTATACCTGCAGAAAATGTCCTTAATTGTTCTTCCCATCATATGATGAATACCTGGAATGCCATTTGCTGAAGGAGGCCCTTCGTAAAAGATGTAATTTTCAGAATTTTCACGAGAAATAACACTCTTTTTAAATATAGACTTTTCACTCCATATTTTTAAAATCTCTTTTGAGATTTTATTCAAATCCAATCCCTTATATTCTTTAAAAGACATTTAACATATAGTTAATCAAATTGCGAAATTAAGCAATTTATAAACAAATATTCATTTCATTTTTCAAGTTGTTATAATTATACTTAATATTTACAGTTTTAAAAATCGAATCGTATTCCTGCAATAAAATTTCTTCCTGGAGATGAAATACCTGAGGAAAATTCTCGATAATTAGCATCAAAAATATTATTAATTCCTAAATTAATTATAAATGATTCATTAATCATGTAATTAGAAATAATTGAAAAAGTATTCCATGAAGGGAAACCGTAATAATAATTAATTTTTTCCCCATTTAATATTGAAGATTTTATTAATGGAGTTGATTCAAGCCTATCTTCTCCTCCTTTGCTAAATTCATCAGGGCGTTTAGACTCACTAAATTTAATTTTAGTTTCCACTGAAAAATTCTTTTTGCTATAGTTAAAAATAATAGCCCCAAAAAATGGAGAGATAGAGGGCATAGGACCATATTTTATATTTGAATCAGCTTTTGTTAAAGTAAAATTAGAAATGAATTTTAAGGTTTTATTTATAGAAATTTTTGTATCAAGTGACCCTCCATATATTACCCTATTACCCAAATTCTTATTTGCAATTGTTATAACCTCATTCCCATCGTATAAAATTGTATTTGGGTTTTTTGTTGACTTATCAGCGAAAATAGTATAATTGGATCTAACAATATGTCTAGATATTAATGAAATAAAAGTTCTAAAAGAGATGGTATTTTTTATTTTGGGCGAAAAATAATCTAACCCTAAATCAAAATTATAAGCATATTCAGGCTTCAGAAATGTATTGGGGACTGTAAGTATTCCATTATTTTCTCTAATTTTTCCAATATCGTCAATGTTAGGATTTCTAAATCCACTAGAAAATATTGCATTAAATTTTAAATTATTATTAGTCCTATGCGCTATCCCTAAACTAGTAGTTAATGCATTTGAATTAGATTTATAATTAGATAAAAATGCATCAATAGAAGCCAATTCTTGCCAATTAGCTTCTATTGATGACCAGGTAAAACGAAGACCATAATTTATAGTAGTTGATTTGTTTATGTCAAAATCAAAATTTATATATGAAGCGTAATTTTTATATGAGCTTCCACCACTTGGATATCTTGTGGGAATTAGTATTCTATTTTCAAATCCGATTATTTTATTATTAAGTAAAATCAATTTTTCAGAATATGCGGTTGAACTTAATTTGTTTTGAACTACCTCAAATCCATATGAAAAAGAAAGTTTAGGGGTCATTGATCCCTCAAAATCGCCATTTAAACTGTAAACAACAAGAGATTCCTTTTGTATTGACTTATTTAAAGCATTAGACCTTCTATTTATTCTAGATTCTTTTATGAATTGTATTGCAGGGGTTAGAGTCCCTTTTTTTATTAATTTCTTTCCAGGATAAAATTTTAATTGAGGTGCAAAAAATAATCTCTTTTGAGGGCCATAGTACCATTCGGAATATTTTAATTTTCCAGAGGAGTTTTTTTCAGTGAGTTTATCATACCTGGAAATATTTGAAGAATTAGAAAATTGTAGATTAAGATTTAATTTAAATTGTTGTGGTAATAAGATTGCAAACTTTTGAAAAACATCATATTGACTATATCCCGTATTTTTCTGAATGTTTGGGTTCGGATTTTTAATTGGATTTATATAATAAACATTGCTGTTTGAGGGGTAATAATAATTATTTAGTCCCCAAGATTTAAACCCATGAAATCTTTTCTTCCCAGTTAAAATATCATTAAATTTGGAGGAGCTTATACTTGTAATACTAGCCCATTTTTTTGAACTGTATGTTGATGTAATATTGTTAATCAAAGACAAATCAGAAGATGAAAACTTGCTAGAAAATGTAGTTTTAATTTTTTTTTCAATATTTATTTCAGGGGTTTTTGTATAAAAATGAATTACTCCGCCAAGCGCATCAGAACCATAACCAACAGAAGAAGGCCCGTATATTATTTCTACGCGATCTATATTGTGAGGATCAACAGTTATTGAATTATGAAGATGACCAGATCTATAAATTGCATTATTCATTCTAACACCATCAATTACCAAAAGCACTCTATTGGCTTCAAATCCTCTAATAACAGGGCTTCCGCCACCACCTTGAGATTTTTGAACTCTAATTCCAGGACTTATATTTAATAATTCCGCGCCAGTAGATGACATATTAAATTCAATTTGATCAGCTGTTATTATTGAAACTTTTTTTGCAATTTTTTTCTTTGAAGATGACTTTCTTGCAACTGATAGAATAACTTCTTCTAACTCATTTTTTTCATATTGAAGTTCTACTAATAATCCATTGTTTATAATTTCGCTTTTTCTTAACGAAATTTCTTTATATCCTAACAATTGAAAAAAAATAATTTCATCTTTTTTAAAGTCACTAATATCTAATTCACCATTTTTATCTGACAATGAATAGATTTTTTGTTCATAATTAAATGCAATGACATTTGAAAGAGTGTTCCCATTTAAATCATCAATAACCCTTATCTTTTGACTATATATAATATTAGATATAGAAAGAAAAGTTAGAATTAAAATAAATTTATGGATTATCAAATAATTCATTTAATATTCTAAGAGATTTTGGAGTTTTAAAACCATGATGGTGAATTTCAAAATATTTTATAAGGATTTCAAGTATTTTGTTTTTTGAGTTTCTGTTAATATCTATTGTTTCGCCTTGCTCAAAATTCATGCCTAAAATTTTTTTAAAAATTATGATAGTATCAACATCATATTCTAGGATGGAAGTTTTATGGTTAGAAAATGAGCCTTTTTCCAGATCAAAATAGATTCCATTAGAATTTATGTTAGGGAAAAATCCAAGGAATTTTATTAGTTTAATTAAAAAAATAATATGAAAGTTCTTTACCTTTTTTTTAGCATCAAGCCAATTTAAAGAGGTTTCGATAAATAAATATAGAGATGGAGTGTGAGCTTCCGTTTTTATAACTTCATTTAAAATCTCTGAAAGAAAAAGAATAATGGTATTTTTAACTATATCATTTTGAATAGTTGTATATGTATTAATAACTTTTGCTTGTTTTATAAATTTTAATTTTTTTTTATTTGTGAAATTATAAATGATACTTAGTTGGGTAAGAGTTTGAAATTGAGACCTTTTAATGCCACTTTTTTTTCGTTTAAGTATGCCTTTTAGCATAAATGATTGTAAGCCATGTGCAAGGGTAAAGCATCTACTAATAATACTGTAATCACCATATTTAATATTTTTAATTACAATAGCTTTAGTTTCAATAAGCATATTATACTACTCCTTGAGCTAACATCGCATCCGCAACTTTAACGAAACCAGCAATATTAGCGCCTTTTACATAATTGATATAGTTTTTTTCTTTACCATAAGCAAGGCATGATTGATGAATTTCAAACATTATATTTTTTAATTTCTCATCAACTTCTTTTCTTGACCAATTATATCTAAGTGAATTTTGTGCCATTTCAAGACCTGATACTGCAACACCTCCAGCATTTGAAGCTTTACCTGGAGCAAAAGAAACCTTGTTATTTACAAAGAAAGTTATAGCTTCTGGAGTACATGGCATATTGGCTCCCTCTCCTAAACAAATACATCCGTTATTAAAAAGGGTTTTGGCATCATTTTCATTTAATTCATTTTGAGTAGCGCAAGGTAGAGCAATATCACATTTAATTTTCCAAGGGTTTTGACCTTTATGAAATTCACTTTTAGGATATAGTTTTAAATAATCACTAATTCTTCCTCTTTTTACATTTTTAATTTTCATTACCGCACTAAGTTTTTCTGATGAAATCCCATTTTTATCATAAATAAATCCAGATGAATCTGAAAGGGTTAAAACTTTACCACCGAGTTTTATAGCTTTTTCTGCAGCATATTGAGCAACATTTCCAGAACCAGAAATAACAATTCTTTTACCTTTAATAGAATCACTTTTTTGATTTAATATGTTTTCAATAAAGTATACAACTCCATATCCTGTAGCTTCAGGTCTAATTAAGGATCCCCCCCAAGAAACTCCTTTTCCAGTTAGAACTCCTGTAAATTCATTTTTAAGTCTTTTATATTGACCAAATAAATATCCAATTTCTCTACTGCCAACTCCAATATCTCCAGCGGGGATATCTCTATTAGGGCCAATATGCCTATATAATTCAGTCATAAAACTTTGACAAAATCTCATTACCTCTGTGTCAGTTTTACCTTTTGGATCAAAATCAGATCCACCTTTTCCTCCTCCCATTGGCAAAGTGGTTAAACTGTTCTTGAATATTTGCTCAAATGCTAAAAACTTTAAAATACTAAGGTTTACACTTGGGTGAAATCTTAAACCACCTTTATAAGGGCCTATAGCAGAATTCATTTCAACTCTATAGCCTCTATTTACTTTGATTTCTTCATTATCATCTATCCAAGCTACTCTAAAAGATATAACCCTTTCTGGTTCTACCATTCTTAATAGAACGTTTTGTCCATAATAGATGTTATTTTTAATAATGTACGGAATCACTGTTTCTGCAATTTCTGAAACAGCTTGCATAAATTCAGGTTCATTTTTATTTCTAGAATTTACTTCAGATAGAAAATTATCGATTATTTTTTTCATAATGAATAAAAGATTTATTTATAATAAAGTTAATTAAATAATAAATTAATTAGATCTTCAATTTTATTTAACTGTTTAATTTTTATAGAATTATATTTCGAAAAAGTTTTAATAGGATTAGCTATCACAATAGTATCGAATCCTAATTTTTCTGCTTCTTTGATCCTTTGTTCTATTTTTGGGACTGGCCTTAATTCTCCTGATAAACCAACTTCAGAGGTAAAACACATTTTTTTTGAAAGAGGGATATCATTATAACTGGATAAAATAGAAGCTATTACAGATAAATCAATTGAAGGATCTTCAATATTTAGACCTCCAGTAATATTTAAAAAAACATCTTTGGATCCTAAATTAAATCCGGCTTTTTTTTCTAGAATTGCCAATATCATGTTTAATCTCTTAGAATTAAATCCAGTAGCACTTCTTTGAGGAGTACCATAAACTGCCGAACTAACTAAAGATTGAATTTCAATCATTAAAGGTCTTAAGCCTTTCATTGTAGAGGCAATAGAATGGCCGCTAAGAGAAAGATTTGTATTAGAAAGAAGTAATTGACTTGGATTATTAACAACATTAAGACCATTATTTGTCATTTCATAAATCCCTATTTCATTAGTTGATCCGTATCGGTTTTTTTTTGCTCTTATAATTCTGTATAAATGATTTCGATCTCCTTCAAATTGTATCACAGTATCAACCATATGCTCTAAAACTTTTGGTCCAGCAATTGAACCATCTTTTGTAATATGCCCAACTAAAATTACAGGGATATTAGTTTTTTTTGAAAAAGTAATTAATTCAGAGGAGCTTCCTCTAAGTTGAGAAACACTTCCTGCACTACTATTAATACTTTTGGAATATAATGTTTGAATTGAATCTATGATAATTAAGGAGGGATTAATTTCAACAATTTGTTTAAATATTTTTTCAGTTTCTATTTCGTTTAAGATAAAACAATCAGGGTTATTGTGATTAATTCTATCTGCTCTTAATTTAATTTGTTTATGACTTTCTTCTCCAGAGATATAAAGAACTTTTTTATTTAATTTGAGAGAAACTTGAAGAAGTAGAGTAGATTTTCCAATACCAGGTTCTCCTCCTATTAAAGTCACTGATCCAGGAATTAAGCCACCACCAAGAACCCTATCTAATTCAACATCATTAGTAGACAACCTGGATTCATTATTTATAACGATTTCATTAAGTTTTATCGATTTAGAGGGATTAATTGGAATTTTTTCTGAGAAAGAATCCCAAATTTTATTTTTGGAGGAGTCTAGTATTTCTTCTATTATAGTATTCCACTCTTTACAAGAATTGCACTGACCCTGCCATTGTGAAGATTCGTTTCCACAATTTTGACAAAAAAAAGATTTTTTTGCTTTGGACATTGTCTTAAAAAACTTTAATTATTCTTATTAATTAAAGGTAATATAAAAAAGGAAAGGCTGCCACAGATTAAAAACATTAAAGACTGAGAAGTCCACATAATCCATCCAAATGCAAGACTAGATTCTTTACTTACTCCATAATTTATTAGAACTAGAGAAATAACATATGGGTAAATTCCTATTCCTCCATTTGATGCAAAAAAACTTAAAGATCCAATAACAAAGGCTAAGATTAGAGGCTCAATTGAAAGAGAAGTAGTTTCTGGAATAGACCATTTAATTAATATAAACATTCCTAGATACATAGACCAAATAAGTAAAGTTTGAATAAGGTATGTAATCTTCTTGTCCATCTTGAAAATAATCAAGAATCCTTCTTTAAATCCCTCTAGGAATTTAAGTAGTTTTATAATTGAGTTTTTTTTTGAAGTTTTTAAATGAGAAAATAATTTATAGCCTAGGATTAAAGAAAAAAATAAAATAATAAAAAAAAGTAATGGATTCCATTTTTCAATATGAAGATGAGAATGGATCAGTTCAAAATTTAAAATCATAGCAACTATTATTAATAATGATAAAAGAAAAAGATCAATTGCTCTTTCAATAACGATGGTGCCAAAACTCTTATTGAAAGGAATGGATTCGTATTTAGCTAAAACTGTTGCTCGAATTACATCTCCAAGTCTTGGTAAAGCATAATTTGATAAATATCCGATAAAAACTGCTAGTATAGAATTATGGGTTTTAGGAGAATATCCTAGTGGATTAAGCATTAATTTCCATCGAAAAGCTCTTATAATATGACTAATAAAACCAATAAATACAGATAAAATGACATAAATGTAATCTGCGTTTTTTAGATTTCTATAAATTTCATTTCTTTCATTAATTGTAGTATTAATATAGGAAAAATAGATAAAAAATAAACCAATAAGGATTGGAATTAAATTAGCCAGGATTTTTTTATAATTAATTTTCAAGCGTATTAAAGGATATTAGTTTTCTCATTTGGAAAGATTATGGTTGGCTTATGATTTTTAGCCTCTTCATAAGAAATCATGCAATAACTTACAATAATAATAATATCTCCTTTTAATATTTTTCTAGAGGCAGGTCCATTTACTGTTATTTCACCATTTTTTTTACCTTCAATTATATAGGTTTCTATTCTTTCCCCATTATTAAGATTTAAAACATGGACTTTTTCGCCTACGACAAGTTTTGCGGCATTAATCAGATTTCTATCAAGAGAAATACTCCCAATATAATTAATGTCAGCCTCTGTGACAGTAACTCTATGAATTTTTGATTTTAGAACTTCAATTTGCATAGTTCAAATATATTCAATTTTAAAATTTTATGTTATCAATTAATCTTATTTTTCCTAATCTAACGGCAATAAAAGCACGTAATTTTTTTTCTTTTTTTAAATTATCTACTGAGGTAAGTTTTTTTTCATTAAGTATTTTGAAATATTCGAGTTTGAATTCATTTTGGTCATGAAATATTTTTTTTACATAAACTAAAATTTCATTTTGAGACATTTTATTTTTGAAGGATTTCACTTTTTTTAATGTTTTATAAATAATTGGAGCGAGATTGGTTTCTTTATTTGTTAATAATAAATTTCTTGAGCTTAAAGCCAGACCATTTTTATTACGAATAGTTTTACAGCTAATAATTTTAGTTTTAATTTTTTTTTGTAAAACTAGAGCTTTAATTATTATCAGCTGTTGATAATCTTTTTCACCAAAATATGCATTTGTTGGTTTAAAAACAGATAGTAATTTGTAAACAATAGTTGCAACACCGTTGAAATGTGACTTTCTATATTTCCCTTCCATAATCTTATCAAGATTATTAAAATCGAATTTTTTTGATATAATTTTGTTATTATATAAATCTTCTACATTCGGAGAATAGACTAGTATATTACTATTAAATCCTCTAATTTTTTTCAAATCTTCATCAATGTTTTTAGGGTATTTAATAAAATCTAATTTATCGTCAAATTGTGTGGGATTAATAAAAATTGTAACAATAACAATATCATTTTGTTTGATGGCTTTTATGATAAGTCCCAAATGACCCTCATGTAATGACCCCATAGTTGGGACTAATCCAATTCTATTAAATGAATTTGATTTAATATGAAGCATTAATGCTTTATAAGTTGTAAATAAATTCAATATAAAAATATTAAGATTCTAAATTACTGTTTTTTAAACTGAACCAAAGATTTTTTGTAATTTTGCATACCTAATTTATTATAATTTAAGTTAAAACATTATTATGTTTAAAAAAAAAGTTTTAATAATTTCTTCCGAAGTTATCCCTTATTTACCACAAACTGACAAATCAATTAATTCATTTAAGATTCCAAAACAGATTAATGAAGCTGGAGGTCAGACTAGAATATTTATGCCAAGGTATGGGGTTATAAATGAGAGGAGACATCAATTGCATGAAGTAATTCGTCTGTCTGGGATGAATCTTGTTATTAATGATGAAGATATGCCTTTAATAATTAAGGTAGCCTCTATACCTAAGGAAAGAATGCAAGTATATTTTATTGATAATGAAGAGTATTTTAAAAGAAAAGGGCTTTTAAGGGACATTAAGGGAAAACTTTTTAAAGATAATGATGAAAGAATGATATTTTTCACAAAGGGAGTAATTGAAACTGTTAAAAAATTAAATTGGGCACCTGACATTATTCATTTGCATGGCTGGTTCACTTCACTTTTCCCTTTATACATGAAAACTTATTTTAGAGATGAGCCAATTTTTAATTCAAGTAAAATAGTTACTTCTATTTATCCAAAAGATTTTGAAAATAATTTGTCAAAAAAATTAAAAAGTAAAATAGAATTTGATGAAATCCCATCCGATTTGATAGCAAATTTATCATCTCCAACATATGAAAGTTTAATTGAGATAGCAGTAAAAAATTCAGATGGGGTGGTTATTTCTAGTGAAAATCTTGGCAAAAAAATTGATGAAATTATTGAACTTTGTAATAAGCCAATTTTAAAATTTGATGAGATAAAAAATGAAGAAAACTCTTACGTGAATTTTTATAATTCACATATTATATAGATATCATGAATTCAATTTTTTTTAACTTAAAGAGTATTACTCTGATAATTTTATTGACAGCATCTTTTTCATGTAATATTGAATTTAATTCAATTGGTTATGAATTGTTATCAAGCAAAGAAATAGTTTCAAAAAAATTTACAGCACCAGTTTTTTCTATTAATCAAGAGATCTCAGATGTACAGTCTAATCAACTTCCATATTTACATTTGGGGGAATATCATCATTCTTTATTTGGCAGGTCATCAGCCCAAATAATTTCACAATTATCTATTTCTAATAATCCGGTATTTGGAGTAAATTCTCAATTAATTGAAGATTCGGAATCGGATGATGTATCAATAATACAAGAAAATGAAGAGATACTTGATGTATTTTTGGAGATACCTTTTTTTGTAAATAATGATGATTCAGATAATGATGGGGTTACTGATGAATTTGATGTTGATCCTCAGAATAGAGAAAGTGATTCTGATGGAGATGGGGTTTTAGATTATATTGAAACACAAAACTCAACAAATCCTTTAAATATAGATACTGATGGTGATGGAATTAATGATTTAGAAGACGAAAACAACTCAGTTGAATTTCCTAAAGAAAATAATGAATATCGAATTGACTCTATTTATGGGAATAAGTTTTCTCAATTTAAATTAAAAGTTAATGAGTTGACGTATTATCTGAATAGTTTTGATATAAATAATAATTTCGAAACAATGGCCGGTTATTTTTCAAGTCAAGATTTATATAAAGAAGGATTCGTAGGAGCTAAATTATATGATGATTTAACTACTTTAAATTTTGATGAATTAAGATTCTATTATAAAAAAGACGATTCAATTACTTTAGATATAGATGAGACAAAAGTTATAGAGACTAGACTTACTCCAAGAATTAGGATCCCTTTAGACAAGTCTTTTTTTCAAAATAAAATTTTAGATAAAGAAGGATCATTTGAGTTATCAAATCAATCTGATTTTTCGGAATATTTAAGGGGGATAATAATAACTTTCGAGGATTCTTCTGATAATTTATATATGCTTTTAAATTTTAATAGTGCAAGCATAAAAATAGATTATCAATTTGATAGATATAATGCTGCAGAAAATTTTATATATAAAGATGAAAAAACATTTTCTATTGGGACTTTAGGGATGTCATTTAATAATTTTAATAACACTAATTCAAAATTAATAAATTCTGATAATGGGACTAGAATCTTTTTAAAAGGCGGTCTAGGAATAAGGTCGAAGCTAAAACTTTTTCAAGATAGCCCTGAAAAAGGTCATATTCTTGATTCTATTAGAAATGAACAATGGTTGATAAATGAGGCAAATTTAGTTTTTTATGTTGATCAAGATGAAGTTAATAAATGGAAAAATGAAGAAATATCTGACAGATTATTTGTTTATAATATTAGCAACAAAAATGTATTAGTTGATTATTATTCTGATCCTTCAAAGAATACTGATTTAGTCAATAGAAATAGATACATACATGGGGGTATTTTAGAATATGACGAAAATCAAAAGCCCTATAGATATAAAATAAGGGTTACAGAACACGTGAGAAATTTATTATTAAATAAAGATTTAGAAAATGCCGATTTAGGATTAGTTGTGACTTCAGATATTGATAATTATTTTTTAAATAAAGCTATTAAAGATGGATCAGACAAAATAATATTTTTTCCTAGAGCTTCTATAATGAATCCAATGGGGACAGTTTTAATTGGACCAAATCCATCTGATAAAGAAAAAAATAAGAAGCCAATTTTAGAGATTTATTATACAGACTTTTCTTTAAATTAGCATTTAATACATTGGACCAGATCCATTATATATCCCTTTTTTATCATTGGTTTTCAATAAAGTCAATTTTTCTTTATTAGGATATTTTTCATAATCATCATTATTAATGATAATTGAAAAAATCAATTTATTAGATATTATTGAATCTAATTCTCTCGTATTAAGAACTTTTATTTTTCCATTACTATAATATTGACTCGAATAGCTTTTCTTATTTAATGAAAAGATTGATTCATTATGATCAATGTTTTGGATTAAATATTTATCAGTATTATTATGAAGAATTTTTTTTGACCAATCTAGGGGATAAATTAGAAGCAATAAAACAGGAATAATTAAACTTATAAAAAGGTATGTTTTTTTGTTTTTCATTTCATTCCACCATTCAGAAACCAAAAGAGAAAAAGGTATCATAATTGGCAAAATATAAGGATGAATTAGGCTACTGGATAGCGTGAAAAAAATTGGGGTCCAAAGAAGCCAAAAGATTAAATACAATCTCCATTTATTATTCCATATTGAATTTATGTTTTTAAAAAGTTTTGTGATTAAAAATATAATCCATGGGATTGTAAAAAGTATTAAAAACCCCCAAATTATCCCTATAGGTTGTGATTTGGGGAAGCCATATTTATCTCCTGACCAATTACTATCAAAGAATCTATTAAAATGTTCTCCAACTATAAAATAATCGATAAATCCAGGAGAGAACTTTTCAGCTAGATAATACCAGGGAATTGTTATTAATGAAAAAAGTAAAATACCTAAAAGTAAATACTTAGTTAGTATTTTATTTAACGGAATAGAAAATCTAATACTCCAAAAAATAATTGGAGGCAAAGAAAGAATTATTGCAATAGGCCCTTTAGATAATAGCCCCAAGCTTAGCCCTATAAAAAAAATAAAAATCCATTTATTGTTTGAGCTTAAGATATATTCCCAAAAAGAAAAGAATACTATGGCTACACTAAAAGATAGAAATAAATCAGTTGAAACAACGCCAACATGTAAAAAAAATTCAGGGATAGTTAATAGAATAATTGCAGGAACAAGTTTTTCAGATTTATTCAAGGAAGAATATCTACAAGTTAAAAATATCATTACAATAGAAACTAGGAGATATGGTAATCGAACAAAAAATTCACTATTTCCAAAGACATTTATGCTAAAAGCTGTCATCCATGATGATAAAGGGGGTTTAGCCCAAAAGGGAACTCCATAATCTATGTGTGGAATTAGCCAATTTTTAGTTTCTGACATAATCCTTGCAATTTCCCCATATCTAGCTTCAGTTTTATCTAAAAGAGGTACTGCTGCATTAAAAAAACATCTAATTCCAATTAATAAAAAAATTAAGAGTAGATATATATTACCGGATATTTTATTATAGTAAAAATTAATTTTCATTTATAGTTATATAAATAATTTATTTTATATAAATCAATCCATATTTTAAAAAAATAGGAAAAGTTTACTCTAGAATCATTTGTATCAATCCATTTTTTTAAAGCTACTTCTAAACAATTTTCTCTAATATTATTTTCTCCAAACTTTCTTTTTAACCTAAAAAATAATTCAACATCAAAGAGCCATTTTGAAATAAATTTTTCTTCAAAAAGATCAGGTATTAAATTATAGTTCATCACTTTACAGCCACATTGAGTGTCATATACTGAAATTTTTAACATTTTTGAAATTATTGTTGCAATAATTCTTCCAATAATAAATCTATATTTTTTTCTTATGATTTCGTTATCTAGTTTTAATATTCTTGAACCAAAGACAAATTTTATATTTTTTGAAACTAAAGAAGATAATCTAATTATTTCTTTAAACGGAGTTGAAAGATCTGCATCTAAATATCCAATTTTATTAGACTTTAATTTTTTTGATGCATATAGCATTCCCATTTGTACAGCATGAGCTTTTCCTTTATTAGTATTATTTGATAAAATTTTTACTTTTTTTGGGGAAAAAAGTTTAATTTTTTCAAGCTGTTCTATAGTATTATCAATTGATCCATCATCAACAAAAATTATATAAATATCTTTAGAGCTTTTTAGAAAAGAAATATATTTTTCATAAAGCAGTCTATTATATTCATTATAACAAGGAATAACAATAATTAAATCGATCATTTAAAAAAATAATTTATTAAAATTAAGCTTAGTAATAAAAGAAATCCAAAATTTCGATGTTTTATCGAATAAGATTTGAACATTTTATTAAATAGAGTCAATTTTTTTCTATTAATAATTAGTATTACAATTATCCACGCCCCAACAGACATAAAAGTTCTTAAAAAGTAATTAATGTCAGAAAAAAATATTTTAATAAAAATATTGGTTAAAATAGTTAAGATAAAACAAAATAAAATAAATTTTGATTTAGGATTAATTAACAAGACAGTTAAACAAACTAATAAAATTAATCCACTAAATATTATATATCGTAATTCATTAAGGCTGTGAGTAAAAGCTAATTCTGGATTTTCAAATTTCATTAATAAAAAAACAAATCCCATTATTAATCCACTAAAGAGGCTAACAATTATAGAGGCTTTGCCGGCGTCGACTTTTTCTTTAGAAGTAGCTTTTTTGTTTATCAGAACACTATAAATATCAATGGACCATAAAGTTGCAATAGAATTAAATGTAGAGTCAACTGTACTCATAAGGGATGCAAAAAGTCCACAAAGAATAATTCCTTTAAAACCTATAGGTATGAAAGTTTTAATTATGTAGGGATATGCAATATCTGGTTCTGAAATAAGGTTAGGGTTTATATTGTAAAGGGCAACTCCAGGAATGATTATAATTAAAGCCATTAAATATTTTAATAGGCCTCCTACCATTAATCCGGTTTGGGCATGTCCTAAATTTTTTGCAGCTATAGATCTTTGCATTACAATTTGGTTACCACACCAATAGTTTATGTTTAAAAAAAAGAGGCCTAAAACATGAGTCCAGGGTAAAAATTCATGATCTGAAGGAAGATATAAATGCATTTTATCAGGGGATAATTCATACAATTTACTCCAGCCTCCAAGATGATATAAGGTCGTGGCTAAAATGGCAATTCCCCCAATTGTTAAAAAACAAAATTGAATTATATCTGTTTTTACAACTGCAGACAATCCGCCAAAATAAGTGTATAATGCCGAGAAGACACCTAGAAAAAAAATTAAAATTGCTATTCGTGTTATTCTATTTTCACTTAAAAAACTCAATTCATTATTAAAAACAGAATCAGCAGCATATGCTCCCCAAAATAATGCCGCTCCAATTGTTATTGTTGAATAAAAGACTAAATAGGTAATAGAGTATGTGAATGCTAGCGTCTTCCCAAGCTTTATTTTAATGAATTGAGATATTGTAATTATTTTTTCTTTTAAAAAAAGAGGGACAAAAACAAAAGCGGCAATTAATAATCCTTGAATTGCATTAATTTCTAGACTTGCTTGGGCTATGCCAAATAAATAAGCAGATCCCATCATTCCTAGGAACTGATACCCTTGTATGTTCGTAGCTATTGTTGAGATAGCAATGGAATGCCATTTCAAACTTCTAGAATTAAGAAAATATTGCTCACTTGAAATGTTTTTTATTCTCCCAGAGAAAGCAGTTATAAAGACTATAAAAAAATATATTAAAACTATTATAAGATCAATCATCTAATAAAGTTATTTTCTTTTACCCTTGCCTAAGGGGGTCAATGGTGTTTTTATTGGAATTTTATTATACAATTTTGGCAAAGAAATTGTTTTGATTTTAGGCAAAATATACTTAGCAAATAAATTTGCTTCATTTTCATGAGGATAGCCTGAAAAAATAAATGCTTTAATTCCCATTTTCATGTATTTTTTAATTTTTGTCACTATTTGGTCTGGATTTCCAACTAATGCGGCTCCACATCCCGATCGCCCTATTCCAATTCCTGTCCATAGATTATCTTCAGCAAAAAACTCTTTATCTGATTTTTCTCGGAGAAGGGATTGTCGATTTACCCCTAAAGATTTGGAGTCAAGAGCGCGATTTCTGATTTTTTCCCCTTTTAAAATATTTAGCTTTGAAATTATTTTTTTGGCATAAGCTTTGGCTTCATTTTCTGTTTCTCTTACAATAACGTGAATTCTTAAACCAAAGTTTATTTCTCTATTATGTGCTTTAGCTTTAATTTTCATTTGATTTATTAAATTTTTAATGTTATTTTCGGTATCAGGCCACATTAAATAAACATCACAGTGTTCTGCACATAAATTCATGCCTGATGAAGAATAACCTCCAAAATATAACAAAGGGCCTCCATTTTGCTGATATGGCTTTACAGGCTCAGTGGGTAAATGGATCTTATAATATTCACCTTCAAAATCAATAAATTCATTATTCCAACATTGTTTAAGGATTTCAATCACTTCTTTTGAACGTTGATATCTTTTTTTAGATTCCAATAATTCTCCAGGTAAATTAGATGAAATAATATTGAGAGTTAATTTGCCTTTTAAAATATGATCAAGTGTTGAGATTGCTCTAGCTAACATGGGAGGATGAATTTCGCCAGATCTAATTGCAGTTAATAGATTGATGTTTTTTAAAAATGGGGCAATAGCTGATGCAAATGTCATAGTATCCTGCCCAACTTGGAATGATGATGGACATAGAATGTTGTTGAATCCTAATTTGTCAACTGTTTTAACTATCCTAGAGGTGTTTTTCCAATTACTTTTATATCTAGGGTCATGGGTTCCTAAAAATTGATCGTCACCATTACATAAAGGGGCAAACCATGAAATTTCAGCTTTATTAATAATGTTTTTTTTTAATTTATTTTTCATTTTACATCATTTTCCATAGGGTAAAACCAATTAATGTTATAATTAATCCACTTAGTCCTTGAATAAAAGTGGCAAAAGTATGGGTTTTATATGCGGTTTTTACATCAATTCCGCCAATTTGAGAAACTATCCAAAAATATGAATCGTTAGCATGTGAAACCGTCATTGATCCAACTCCTAATGAAATAATAGCCCAAACTTTTCCCATTTCACTATCTATTTGAAGTAATGGAAGAAAAGGAAATATAATTGATGATGTTGTAATAATAGCGACAGTAGAAGATCCTTGAGCTGATTTTAATATTGCAGCTATTATAAATGGTAAAATTATTCCAAACTTTGGATCAATTTCAATTTCTTCTATATAAGTAGAAATCGGAAGTTCTTGTAATATTATTCCAATAGTGCCACCCATCCCAGTAATAATTAATATAGGAGCCGCATTAATAATGCCTTTTTCCACAATTTTATATAGGCTTTTGAATTTTTCTTTTGAAATTAATTTGAATGATAAAAGCATTCCAATCAATAGAGAATTAACAGGAAGGGTAATAAAATCAAATATTGAAGAGAATATAGAATTATTAAAATTAAACAAGGTCCCGAGAGCCATTAAGATTATGGGGATCAGTATTGGAGAGATTGATTTTGAAAAAGAAGGTAATGATTTAATCTCAGAATCATCAATTTGAAAATTTTGTTGATAGGAATAAATTTTTTTTTTAGATAAATGATAAGAATAAAATGCACCTATCAAGATTAAAATAAAAGCTATTAATCCACCAAAAATTATAAGTAAAAAAATATTTTCGAGTTCTAGGTTTGCTGCAGCAGCAAGTGGCCCTGGAGTGGGAGGAACGAGAACATGAGGAGCAAATAATCCTGTTGAAAGCGCTATAGTTAATCCAATTAAGGGAGTTTTTGTTTTGTGTGAAATAGATTTATTTAAAGAGTTAAGTATAACAAAAGCGGAGTCACAAAAAACAGGAATTGAAACAATATAGCCGATAAAGCTAACAATGAATGGAGCTGGTAAATTATGTAATAATTTTAATATTTTATCTGCAATAGTATGTGTTGCATTAGAATGTTCTAAAACAACTCCAATAATTGTCCCATATATAATAATTAAACCAATGCTTTCGAAGGTTTTTCCAAATCCTTTTCCTATAAGACTGCTAATTTCATTTATTGGAATTTCAATCCCAATTGCTAAAAAAATGCTAGCGGAAAGGAGTATTAAAAAGGGATGAATTTTAAGATAACTTGTCCCAAAAATAATCCAGCAAACACAGAGTGCTGTGATTAAAATTCCATAAATCATATTTTTAATATTTTTTTATAAAAACTAAGTATTCTAATTACGCAATTTTCGATTAAATATTTAGATTTTTTAAATGAATTAGAAACAGACATTGGTTTATCTTGGATAGAAAATATTCCATAAAACCCCAATTTATAGAAGTTTTTTAATGGGGACTCAATTGATCCTGCAATACAGATTACGGGGATATTATATTTTTTCCCAAATTGAGCTATTCCTAGAGGAACTTTCCCTTCAAGACTTTGAAAATCTAGTTTGCCTTCTCCAGTAATTATTAAATCTGTTTTTTTTATTTTTTTTTCTAGATTTATTATTTCTGATATAATTGAAAATCCATTTGTAATTTTTGCATTTAGAGCACCAACCATACCTGCAGCAGTTCCTCCAGCAGCTCCTCCACCTATTATTTTTTTTATATTTTTTGAAAATGTTTTTTCTATTACTGAGGCATATGTTTCCATGTTTTTTTCAAGTAATATTTTATCTTTCTCCGAAGCACCCTTTTGTTCAGAAAAAATTGCAGTTGCTCCATTTGTGCCAAGCAAAACATTATTTACATCACAAGCTATTTTGAATGATATGTTTTTAAAATTATTTTTTTTTGGAATTTCAATTTTGTTTAGGGCTTTTAACCCACCTCCACCATGGGGTAAAATAACATTGTTTTTGTTTTTTAATTTAAATCCTAAAGCTGAAAGAATTCCAGAGCCGCCATCATTTGTTGCACTTCCTCCAATTCCAAGAATTATTTTATTACAGCCTCTATTTATCGCATCTTTTATTAATAATCCTGTTCCATAGGTTGATGTTATTAAGGGATTTTTTTCAGAATTTTGAAGTAAGTCCAATCCTGAAGCTTTTGACAATTCAATCCATGCAGTAAGGTTGTCATTAAAAATCATATAACTGGAATCAATTGGCCTTAAAATTGGATCTAAACTGGGGCAATGTATTATTTTACCCAATTTATTTATCTCGAAGAGTCTAATAGCTCCTTCTCCTCCATCTGACATCGGGATTTTTTCAATATTTGCCTTAGGAAAAACTTTATTAATTCCTTTTTCTATTGAATTACAAACCTGATAAGCGGTTAAATTTTCTTTAAATGAGTCTGGGGCTATTAAAATATGCATTAATAATTTTTTAACTTAAATTGATTTTTTTTTAAAGATATCGTTAATAATTATTTCAGCATGAATTCGTGAATTTTCAATAAACCATTTGTTAGTTTTTAATCCTCCGCATACAACACCTGCTAAATATACGTTTTCTTTATTTGACATCATAGTTTTCGGATTGTAAACGGGTGTTTTAAATTCATCGTTTTTCAAATTAACTCCAAGCTTATTTATTAAAGAAAAGTTTGGTTGATATCCTGTCATTGCAATTACAAAGTCATTTTTTATTGATATTTGAGATTTTGGTGTTTTAATATAGATTTTATCCTTTAAAATTCTAGTAACAATTGATCCGAAATAACTTTTTATCGCTCCTTCTTTGATTCTATTCTCTATATCAGGTTTCGACCAGTATTTAACTTTTTTTGAAAGTTTTTTCTCTCTAATAATTAAACTTACATTTTTAGCGCCTTTTCTATAAGTTTCAAGCGCAACATCAACTGCTGAATTTGCAGCTCCAATTATCGCAATATTCATTCCAAAATATGGATGAGGATCTTTATAGTAATGAGTTACTTTAGAAAGTTCTTCTCCTGGGATATTTAACAAAAATGGCAGATCATAAAAACCTGTAGCAACGACTATATTCTGTGTTTTGTATTGTTTTTTTGATGAAATAACTTTGAAGTAATTCTTTGTTTTTTTAAAGTTTAATATTTCTTCATAAAGTTTGATTTTTAAACTCCATGATTTTGAAACTCTTCTATAATACTCTAAGGCTTCTGTTTTTGTTGGTTTTATATTATTTGATATAAATGGGACGTCTCCTATTTCTAGTCTATCTGAAGTCGAAAAAAAAGTCATATTTTGTGGGTAATTGTATAATGAATTAACAAGAACCCCTTTATCTACAATTAGATATTTTAAGTTCTTTTTTTTTGCTTCTATACCACAAGCTAATCCTATAGGGCCAGCACCAATTATTAATAAATCTAACATGATGCAAATTTACAAACCTTTTTTGTTTT